>JBDHVK010000019.1:0-43994 GCA_039809645.1 Gemmatimonas sp. | reverse complement strand
GCCATCTTCTGCCAGTCGGTGTCGAACCCCATGTAGCTGATGCCGAAGTCCACGTGGACCGCGTCCCCGGGCATGAGCACCATCGACTCGGGCGCGATGGCCAGAAAGCCGCGCGACGTGGCGTTCTTCTCGCTCGCGCGCTGCACACGCAGATCCGGCTGGAACCACGTCCGCACGCCGGCGGCGCCCAGCATATCGTACAGGGCCCGGCGGACATCGCCGACGGTGGTCTTGCCCGGTGTGATCACCGCATTGGAAAGCGCGCGCCTGGTGATCGCCTCCGTCACCGCCACCGCCGTGCGGAAGTGCTCCAGCTCCTCGGGCAGGCGCGTATCGAGATACGCCTGCGTCAGTTCGGCCGCGCTCACAAAGGCTTTCTCCGCGTCCGGCCCCAGCGTCTCGGCGAGGAACCGATATGCATCGTAGCCGAGCGAGCGCGTTTGCCCGCGCGTCCCCTTGATCGCGAGCCCCACCGTGGCCGGCTTGTACTGCTGATAGAGATCGCGCAGCGTTGCGGCGGGCGGCCGCGGCTCGGTGAAGGGCGCATCGAAGAAGCGCGCGAGATTCTCCTCGGTATAGCCCGTCACTGCGAACTTCTTGAGCCCGGCCTCGCCGCCGTCGATGAAGACGAAGAAATCGCGGTTGCCCGTGTACGGCCGCGGCGGCGCAATGAACGGCGTGATCGGATCGTCGTGGAACTCCTCGTTCACGACGATCCACATGCCGATGCCGTGGCGGCGCATCATGGGCAGGAGCAGGGCGTGCTTCTTGCTCAGCCACGACTCCCGCACCGCGAGTTGCTGGGACCAGGAGAGCAGCGCATTGGCTTCGGGGACGCGGGCGGATCGCGGTGGCTGTGCCGCGAGGGAGCCCGCCGTCAGCAGGCAGAGCAGGAAAAGGGGTCGCATGCGCCAAAGCTACCGCCGGGAGGCGAGGGCTGGACGGGGTCGCGAGATTGCAGCATGACGCACTATTTCCCCAACGGCTGGACGCACTATCTGGGCGGCGGCCTCCTCATCGGCTGCGGCGTGGCGCTGCTGTTCGTCCTGACGGGGCTCGTCGGCGGCATGAGCACCGTGTATTCGTCCACGTGGTCGTGGTTCTCCTCGCGCCCCTTCTTCCGGCAGCCCAAGCTGGTGAACAGTCGCGCATGGCGCGTGGCCTACGCCGTGGGGCTCGTGATTGGTGCGTTCCTGTGGTGGCGGACGATGGGGCCGGGCACACGCGTCGCCCTGTCCATCCCGCCGGCGCAGCTCTTTGTCGGCGGACTATTAGTCGGCTACGGCGCGCGCCTCGGACGCGGCTGCACCTCAGGGCACGGCATCTGCGGCCTTGCCTCGCTCGGACGCCCGTCGTTGCTGGCCGTGCTCACCTTCATGGCCACGGCCATCGCGACCGCCAACCTCATGCAGTGGGCGCGCGCATGAGCGCCACCCGCGCTCCGGCGGCGACCACCACGTCGCGCGTGCCGGTCCGATCGCTCACGCAGCTCGCCGCGGCGGTTGCCGCCGGGGCCTGCTTCGGCTTTGGCCTGGCGTGGTCGACGATGATTCAGCCGGCGGTGGTGCTCAGCTTTCTGCAGCTCACGGACTTTGGGCTCCTCCTGGTGATGGGCGGCGCATTGTCGATCACGCTGCTCGCGTACCAGCTCGCACCGCGCGTCATGTCCCAGCCGCTGTTCGGTGGCGCATTCGGCGTACACGAAAGCGCGATGGACCGCTCTACCATCATCGGCGCCGCGATCTTTGGTATCGGTTGGGGCCTGTGCGGCGTGTGCCCGGGCCCGAGCATCGCGGGACTGGGCGCGGGCAGTTGGGAACTGCTGTACGCGATCGCCGGAATCGCGGGCGGCGCGTGGATACACGGGGCGACGCAGAAGTAGAGAAGGATCGGACTCAGACATCCGAGCCCGATCTGGCCTCCGACCTCGGTCTCTCCCTCTGGCGTCTTGCTCTGGCTTCAGGACTCTGACGTCAGATCAGAATTCCGAAGCCCGACGACCGTAGCCCGAAGGAGAGACCGAAGACTGAAGCCAGATCGGGCTCAGAGGTCGGATGTCCGATCCTCATTTGACGGCTTGGGGGTGCCGAGGATTCGTCGTCTGAAGCCGTAGGCCAAGGCACGAACCTCCTGGACCTCGGTAATCAGCGGTTCCGCGGAGCTGTCGACCACAGCGAGACGCTCCAGCAGCGAGAGCATGCGCTCAACCTCATTCAGCGATCCGATCGCCACATCAACGAGCGCAGCCGCTTTCGACGGGGTGTGATAGCCGCAGGCCTCGCCCAGATTGGCGCTCACCGAGACCGCGGCACGCAACAGCTGGTTGCGGATGCCAGGGGACGTTTCGGCAAGCTGCCGCGCTCGGCGACTCGCAAGCCGATGCAGCTCAATGACCAACGTATCGGCACGCTGGACGACCAACAGGCGTTTGGGATTGTGTGGCATCGAGCTACGGTACCGTCCCCCGCAGGATGGTGTATCACCATTCCCACGCGCGCGGTGCCAAACGAACGCACCATGCACCCAATCGGACATCCGACCTCCGAGCCCGATCTCGCATCGGACTTCGGTCTCTCTCTCTGGCCTCTATACTCTGGCCTCTGAACTCTGGCCTCTGTACTCTGGCCTCTGTACTCTGGCCTCTGTACTCCGGCCGAAGAGCCCAAGCGCAGAGTCCAGAGGCCCGGGTCCGACGCCAGAAGCAGAGACCGAAGTCCGATGCCCGATCGGGGCTCTGAAGTCGGAACTCCGAACCACCTACATTGAAGTCATGCGCCTCGCTCCCACCATCGACCAAACCATCGGCAACACGCCCCTCGTCCGTCTCCAGCGCCTTCCCGGGCAGGATCTCGACGCGCGCGGAGTGACGATCCTCGGCAAGCTCGAGGGCAACAATCCCGGCGGCTCCGTGAAGGATCGCCCGGTGTTGAGCATGATTCGCCGCGCCGAGGAGCGGGGGGAAATTCGTCCCGGCGATCGCCTGATCGAGGCAACCAGTGGCAATACCGGCATCGCGATGGCCATGATCGCCGCCATGACCGGCTACCGCATGACCCTCATCATGCCCGACAATCTCAGCGCCGAGCGGCGCGCGTCGATGCGTGCGTATGGGGCCGAGTTGCTGCTGACGCCGGCGAGTGCGGGGGGAATGGAGTATGCCCGCGATCTCGCCCAGCAGATGCAGGCCCGAGGCGAAGGGCGCGTGCTCGATCAGTTCGCCAATCCCGACAACCCACGGGCACACTACGAGACCACCGGCCCGGAGATCTGGCGCGATACCGACGGACGCATCACGCACTTCGTGAGCGCCATGGGAACCACCGGTACCATCATGGGAACCGCGCGCTATCTGCGCGAAGTGAAATCCGATATCGTCATCGTGGGTGCCCAGCCCAGCGAAGGCTCCCAGATTGCCGGCATTCGCAAGTGGAGCGACGCGTATCAGCCGCGCATCTACGACCCGAGTCGCATCGATCGCATCGAGCAGGTGTCGCAGGCCGACGCCGAAACGATGGCGCGTCGACTGGCGGCCGAGGAAGGGATCTTCTGTGGCCCCAGCGCCGCCGGGGCCTGCGTCATCGCACTGCGTGTGGCCCAGACGCTCACGAACGCCACGATCGTGTTCATCGTGTGCGATCGGGGCGATCGTTATCTCTCCACCGGCCTCTTCCCCGGCTGAGCCTCGCGCCGTCGGCCGCGTCATCCATCGCGCCATCTGAGGCGCGGGTGCCCATATTGCGGCCATGAAGGCGACGCCAACTCCGGTCGGGCATCGGCGGCGCGGCATTGCCGCCCGCACGGCGGCGGCGCGCGCGGCGGGGGCGTCGGCGTTGGCCACCTTCCTGTCCGTATTGGGACCGGGGTTGCTCGCCGGTCTTTCCGACGACGACCCGGCCGGGCTCACCACCTACTCCGTGCTCGGCACCGAGCACGGATACCGCCTGCTCTGGATCATCCCGGCGTCGGTGGTGTTGCTGATTCAGTTTCAGCTCATCGCCGTGCGTATCGGCGCGGCGACCGGCAAAGGACTGGTCGCACTGGTCAGGGAGCGATGGGGCCCGCGCGCGGCGTATGTCGCTCTGGTTGGCCTGCTGCTCGCCAACTTCGGCACCATTTGCGCGGAGTACGCCGGCGTGGCGGCCGCGGGCCTGCTGATTGGCATCCCGGCCTGGATCAGCGCGCCGCTGGCCGGTACGCTCATCGCGCTGGTGGTGGTCTATGGCTCGTTTCATCGGGTCGAGCATGTGCTGCTGCTGCTCTCGAGCACGCTCGCGCTCTACGTGATCGACGGCATCCTGGCCAACCCGGACTGGAGCGCGGTCCAGCGCGGGCTGCTCGTGCCGAACATGCCCGCGACGCACGACGGATGGTTCACGATCGCGGCCACGCTCGGGACGACGCTCGCGCCGTGGGGGCTGGCGTTCATTCAGTCGTATGCCGTCGATCGGCGGCTCGCGGTGAAAGATCTCGCCCTCGAGCGGTGGGATGTCATCTTCGGCTCGCTGCTCACCGGGCTGATTGGCGTGGCGGTGGCGGTCGCGTGTGCGGCCACGCTGCGGCCGGCCGGCATTCACATCGAGAGCGCTGGCGACGCGGCCGCGGCCCTGCGACCGCTCGCCGGACGGGCGGCGACCTTGCTGTTCGGGGTGGGTCTGCTGGGTGCCTCCCTGCTCGCGGCGGCCATCGTGCCGCTCGCCACGTCGTACAGCATGGCCGAAGCCGCCGGTCGTCCGGCGTCACTCGATCTGGACGCGCATCACTTCCAATGGTTCTACGCGGCGTTCGTGATGCTCACCGCCCTCGCCGTCGCGGTCGTGGTGATCCCCGGGCTGCCGCTCATTCCGCTGATCGTGGGGAGCCAGGTGGTGAATGCCGTGTTGCTGCCGCTGCATCTCGTCCTGCTGCTGGTGCTCGGGCGGGATGCGGCACGTCTCAACACGGCGCGGATCGGGCGCGGCACCGTCCTGGCCGGCTCGGCGGGCGTGGTGCTCGTGCTCGCCTGCGTGATCATGATGCTCGTCGCGCGCTGATCGCCACGGCGGTGCCGCGACGGTGCCACGGCGTCGTTCAGCGTGTCTGCGTCGCGGCAAACGCCTCGTACTGGTCAGTTGCGATGAAATCCACGCCGGTCGCGCGCGCGGCGCGCCAGCGGAGCTGGGCGGCGGTCAGTGAGCCAAAGTTGTAGCTCGCCGTCCAGCCACGATCATCGGCCGCACGGAATCCATCGAGCGTGTAGAAGCGAATCCAGTACCCCTGGGCATGCGCGCGTTGCACGAAGCTCGCGAGGCGTGTGCTGTCGGCGGGGGTCCACGCGCCCGCGCGCTGCTGACCGCCTTCCTCGATCACACTCCACGGGAAATTCACCCAGCGCGCGTAATTGTCGGCGGTGCGCGGGATGTGTGCCGCTGCGTCCATCACCACGGCACGGTGCAGGCGTGCACCGCGCGTGAGGCCGTCGATCGTGGCTGGTGCCATGGCGCCGAAGGCGAGCAACGGCTCTCCGGCGGCGATGTCATCGTGAAAGCGCCGCCGCTGCGCGCTGTCACTGCCGCACAGCACCAGCATCGGGCCGAGACGCAGCGGCGCCACGTACGATGGATCGGCGCTTCGCGGTGCCGTGGTGAGCCAGCCCTCGTGCGCGCGGAGCTGCTCCCACACCGCATCGAGAATCGCCGGTTGGTTGTCCTTGAAATCGAGATTGAGCACCACGAGCGGCCAGGTGTCGCGACGGTTCTCGCGCAGCGCGCGCTCCATGAGCGGCGCGAGTCGCGCGAAGAAGTGCGCGGCGAGCGTGGGCGCGCCGTCCAGCGCGTCGTCGTCGTGGGCGACGACCACCTGCGGCACCGCGCCAACGGTGGACCAGTACAGATCCTGCTCGATGGCGACCGGGAGACCGGTTCCGAGCGCCCGATCGATCCGGTCGACGTACTGCCCGCGCTCCGGATACGCGTTGTGCGCATCGAGCAGCACGCGCTGACCGGGGGCATAGCCCGTCGGCTGGGCGAGCAGGGCAGCGGTGCCCGCAGCGAATGCGAGCGCGGCAAGACGGGTGATGCGCGACATGCCGGGAATCTATCGTAAGTTGCAGGCATGAACGCTCCGCATCCCCGCGCGCCCCTTGCCGTCTCGTGGTCTGGCGGCAAAGACAGCACACTCATGCTCGAAGCCGTGCTCGACGATCCCCACTATCACGTCGTCGCGCTGCTCACGACGGTCTCGAGCGTGTATGACCGCGTCAGCATCCACGGTGTGCGCCGCAGCATTCTCCATCGGCAGGCGGCGTCGCTTGGGATCCCGCTGCACGAGGTGACGCTCGGCGCGACGTCATCGAACGACGACTACGAATCCGCCTTCGCGCGAGGACTGGGCGAACTCGCGGTCACATATGGTGGCCTCGCGACCATGGCCTTCGGGGATCTCTTCCTCGAGGATGTGCGCGACTATCGGGAGCAGATGCTCGCGCGGCACGGCTGGCAGGGCGTGTATCCGCTGTGGGGGCGTCCCACCGACGCACTCGCGCAGTACTTCGTGGGGCGCGGCTATGAGGCGTATCTGAGTTGTGTCGATACGCAGCAGCTCAGTGAGCGGTTCGTGGGCCGGCGCTACGACGCCGAGCTGCTCGCCGAGTTGCCGCCCTCGTGCGATCCCTGCGGCGAGCGCGGTGAATTCCACACCTGCGTCGTGGACGGGCCGATCTATCGCGAGCGCATTCGGGTCGTGACCGGCGAGCGGGTACTGCGGGAGCAGCGATTCGCGTACGCCGATCTCCTCGAGCTTCCCTGATCAGCCATCTGCCGGATCAACTGCGCAGCGGATTCCGCCGGCTCTCGTACTGCCGCGTGGCTTCGTCCACGGCATGCTCGATCTTCTGGATATAGAGCCCCACGAACACCAGCAGCGCCGGCGACAGCACGAGCAGCCCAATCGTGGCATACGGCGAGCTGGCGCCCTGCGCACCGCGCCAGAGCATCCACTGCACCACGCCGAAGGTCAGGACGAGCTGCAGGTTCACGTAGTCCATGAAGCGCTGCATGAGGCGCACCGGCTCGCCGCGATAGGCGTCCGGCAGCTTGAGCAGCGCCTCTTTGCCCGGAAAGTTGAAGAGCGCGACGTTCCGGGGGAGGCGCGCCGCCAGGACGTCCACCAGTACGACGCTGGCGAGTGCGATGAGCACCGGGAAGCCCCACGCGAGCGGCGACCGCGCCACGAAGCCGGTGGCCTTGCCGCTGCCATTGATGTGCTGGGGGATCAATGCCGGCAGCGCGGGATAGGCGAGCGCACTGGCTCCCACCAGCGCCATCAATGCCAGCCAGACGGTCAATCGGGTCGGACGCATACGATGAAATCTAGATCAGGGAATTCGCCCGTCGGCATCCCGATGTCAGGAAATCCCGCATTGTCTCACTGGGCCGAACCGCGATCTTCGAACGTCCTGTAAATCTGGCACGTAACACTCCAGTTCTCTCTGGATCCCTGATGCGACGTTCAACAATCCTCATCGTGGGGTGCGCTTTGGCCGCCGTGGCGCTGCTCGCCGCGAATCGGCCCAGCGTCTCGGCGCCGGTGCGTGACACGCGTGGCGTGGCCGCCGACAGCTCGCGCGATCCGATGGCTCGCTTGCACACCGAGATTCTTGCTGGTCGTCGCACGCTCGTCTGGGATAGCGCGCGCGGGTACCTGCCGTCGCTGTTGCACGAGCTCGACATTCCGGTGTCGAGTCAGGTGTTCGTCTTCTCACGCACCAGCCTGCAGACCGATCGTATCGCCCCGTGGACGCCACGCGCGATCTACTTCAACGACGATGTGTACGTCGGTTTCGTGCAGGAGAGCCCGATCCTCGAGATTGCGGCCGTGAACCCGACCAGTGGTGGCGTCTTCTACACGCTCACCCAGACGCCGCGCGACAAGGCCACCGCCAATCGCGAATCGATGACATGCCTCATGTGTCATCAGTCGCGTGGCGCCACGGGCGGCGTGCCCGGCTTCATGGTGCTCTCCACGCTCGCCGACCGCATGGGGTATCCGATGACCGGTGTGCATGAGGGAAGCACCACCGACGCCACGCCGCACAAACAGCGCTATGGCGGCTGGTACGTGACGGGGCAGGTCGGCGACAACGGCCACGCGGCGAATCGGTATGCCGACAAGCTCAACCACGAGGTCGCCGACAAGGCCTCATATCGTGCCGCGTTCGCGTCGGCACCCACCGCGGAACGGCAGAACTTCGTGCAGCTGTTCGACACCGCCGCGTACCTCACCGGCCAGAGCGATGTCGTCGCGTTGATGGTCCTGACGCATCAGACCGTCGTGCACAATCGCATCACCGCGCTGCACGAAGCGGCGCGGGAAGCGGCGATGAGCGCGATCTCCACCGGCGGGTCGGCGGATACGATCACCCCCCGCCTGCGCGGCGCGGTGGAGAATCTCGCGCGCGCCATGCTCTTCATCGGCGAAGCGCCCCTCGTCGCCAAGGTGCAGGGAAGCACGACCTTCGCCGCCGACTTTGCCAGGCGCGGCCCGTTCGACAAGCAGGGGCGCACGCTCCGCACCTTCGATCTCGAGAAGCGGCTGTTCCGCTACCCGATGAGCTTCCTCATCTACTCGGAGTCGTTCGACGCGCTGCCCGCAAACGCGAAGAAGGAAGTCTACGCGCGTCTCTGGACGCTGCTGCTTGGGCGTGATCCGCTCCCCGACGTACAGATCGCCGCGGCCGATCGGGCCGCGGTCGCCGAGATCCTCTCGGCGACCAAGCCCGACTTCGCGGCGGCACGGCCGCGATAGATCGGCGTTCGCCGCGCGCTACTTGTTCGCATCAAGAATGGCCCGCCGCTCGAGCGCCGTCATACCGCGCTCGATCCATGTCGGCGCGGGATCGCCCTTCAGATAGTGCCCGAACCACTGGAGAATGCGCGTTTGGTAGTCGCGCTGGTTCTCCTTCTTGCTCAGCCCATGCCCTTCGCCCGGGTACTGCAGCAGCACCACCTGCTTGCCGGCGCGGCGCGCGTAGTTGTAGAAGAGCGAGCCCTGGCGCGGATCCACCGTGCCGTCATCGAGGCCCACCATGACGAGCATCGCCTTGGCCGGCATCTTGTGCACCATCGCGAGCGGCGAGTTCGCCGTCATCGCCCGCTCGTCCTCCCAGGGCGCGACCTGCATGCGGAACTGGCCAGTCTCCCAGTGGTCGAACTCGGCGCTGCCGCCCTGCCAGTGCAGCTGCCCGGCGAAGCTCACCATGTCGGTGATCCCCGAGCCCACCACCGTGGTGGCGAACAGCTTCGAGTGCGTCCCCAGGAACGCGGCCTCGTAGCCACCCTGTGAGTGCCCCACATGGCCCACGCGCGCCGGATCCACATGACCCTGCGCGAGCACCGTCTTCACCGCCCCTTCCACCGCGTACTGCGTGCCGAGCCCCGGTTCGCGCGGGCGGAAGACAATGTCCGGATACAACACGAAGTAGCCCGCCTGCGTGAAGAGCGTCGTGTTGTAGTAGTTCGTCTGGTTCGGGACCACGTAGTTGTGCAGCCCGTCGCTCAGCAACTCGTAGGTGTAGACGATGAGCGGGTACTTCCTGCTCGCGTCGTAGTTGGCCGGGTAGTACAGGATGCCCTGCAGCTTCTGGCCGATCGTGCTCGTGAAGTTCACCAGCTCGGCCTTGCCCCACGCGTAGTTCGCCTGAAACGGGTTGGTCGCGGTCATGGCCTTGGCCTGCGCAAGCGAGGCGCCCACATACGCGTTGGGCGACTCGGTGAACGTGCCGCGGACATAGCCCCAGACCGGTGCGCTGTCGGCCTTCACGAGCGAACGATACGAGGCGTCGCCGTACACCAGGCGTTCCACCGAGCCACTCGCGACGCGGGCCCAGCCGCTCGCCTTCGTGCGGTTGTTGAACATCGACAGCGTGACCGGCGCGTCCGCGTCGATCGCGCGCTCCAGGGCACTCGCGCCAAAGCCGGCAAATGTCACCACCCGATACGTGATGTCATCCCGTGCGCCGTCGGTGAGACGCCGGGCACTGCTGCCGTCGCTCGCCACCTGCCACACGTCGTGCATGGTGTTGAGGAACAGGAACCGGCCGTCCTTGGACCACGCGCCAATCGCGAACTGATGCGGAATGGGGTTCGGATGATCGTCGTCGTGGTCGACGAAGTCGGCCTTCCCCGCTTTCGTGAGGGACGCGGTGATGTTCAGCGCCTTGCCGGTGGTGAGGTCACGCACCCAGTAGTCACGGCCATCGCCCCACGCCACACGCGTGCCGGCCGGATCACCGCCGTACCAGTGCCCGGTGCGCTTCACGATCAGCGTGCGTTCGCCGGTGTTCGTGTTGATCGCGTACACATCGGTCACGTTGCGCCCGAACTTCATTTCCCATGCGTACGCCTTCGTGTCCTGCTCGGTGACGAAGCGCCCGCCTTCGAGTACCGCCGCCGCTTCATTCAGGTCCCTGGTGAGCGGCAGCAGGTGATTGGGCGCGATGTGCCACGCGGCAATGATCGTTCGGCGCAGATCGTTCGCTTCCGACGCCATCTGCTGCCGGAACATCCGCACATCCTTCGTGTGCCACACCTCCACATCGCTCGGCTTCTCGTCGCTCTTCTTGAGCGCCTTGTCGGCCGGCTCGCGCAGGCGCAGCCCCACGAACAACGTCCGACCATCGGCCGACCACACCGGCCGGCGATGCTCCGTGATGCGATAGTCCGCCGGATACTCCACCGCCCTGCCGTCGAGCACCGCCGGCGTGCAGGTGCACGCGGTGCTGACCCCAGAGAACAGCTGCACGGCGTAGGTCGTGTCGCGGAACGCCTTGTCGGGCTTGCTCTGCATCACGGCGAGATCGGCCGTATTCCGGCGCCACGCCAGCGCGCGAAACGGCGTGCTGCCGCTCGCCAGCACCTTGAGCGTGTTGGTTGCCGCGTCGTACAGCTGCACGCTCTGTCCGTTCGGCCCGTCGCCTTCGATGGTGAGCGCGAGCAGGGCACCGCCGCCAACCGACGCATCGGCCCACGCCTGATCGCTCACGTTGCTGAACGTGAGACGGGTACCCTTCGCGAGATCCCACACCAGGACGTCGTTGGTGCGCTTCCCCTCGGCCGCGTAGCGCGTCATGGTGGCGAATCGGCCGTTCGGGCTGAACGCCACGGACTGCATCTCGCTCTCCTGCAGCACGGCGCCGGTGGCGAGGTTCCGCAGCATCGCCGTGGTGCGCACCGGCTTCTTCGCCGCGGTGAGGCGATCGCGCTCCTTGGGCGAGACGCCGACGAGATACGCGACCCACCCGTTCGTGGCGCTGAAGGTCGGTTGCGTGGCGAACGGCACCACGATGGTCGTATCGCGAGGGCCACCGCGCAGCTGGAGCTCGTTCTCCTCGTTCACGCGGTTGATGCCCGACGCGAGCCAGTCGCCCCTGGGCGAGAGGCGAATGGCGCCGAGGGTCTGCCACTGGCCGTAATCGGCCGGCGTCAGTGTGGGCTTGGTTTGCGCGGGGAGGAGCGATGGCGCGAGGAGCAGCAGGGCAATCAGTCGACGCATGGACGGGTCGGAGGAAGGAGACGCTAGAAGCTACCGCGGCGACGGGCAGGGAGTCGGCTGTCCGCAGACCCCCGCCATGCCGTAGCCGTCTCCCCGACTCCCTCCCGCACCTTCGCGTCCGACATTCGCAGGAGTGGCCACCCACTCGGCCCTTCCCATCTTCCTGCCTTCCGGAGTGCCCAGATGAACATCACGGCGATGTACTGCAGCGGCTGCGATCGCGATGTGGCGGTCGTCGTGACCGATGGTGCCCCCGACGACGCGCAGGCCAATGTGACGGCCAGTGAAGTCGCCTGCCTGGAGGTCGGGACGACCTGCACTGGCTCCCTCTGTCCGCTTGGTGCGGCGGAGCCCAGCGCGATGGTGCACCGGCTGATCCGGCACGGACTGCCCACCGATCAGCTCACCCGAGTGCAGGGGAACTGCGAAAGCTGCGGCTTCGAGGTCGAATTCGCCCTCGTCGGAGAAAATCGGGCAAGTTGTCTGGTCTGCGGTACCACTCGGCCATGGGACACCGCGCTGTAAAGGGGCAACCCCTGAGGCATCAGTGGGGAGGAAAAGAGGGAGTGGGCATCAGGACAGCAACCCCGCCGTCCTGATGCCCACTCCCTTTAGCCCTCCCACCTGACGCCTGAGGGGTTTCCATGCCTCCACGCTGATCTGTCCTACGGCGTGATTCTCCGCTTCCGCATCAACGCCTCGATCTCCTCGATCTCCCGAGGCACCAGCGAAATCCGCTCCAGCCCGCGCTCCGTGATCACGTAGTCGTCCTCGATGCGGACCCCGGTGTTCTGATAGCGCTGAACCGTGGCGCGCACCTTGGCAATGAACGCGCGATTCTTCGGGGTATCGGGCAAGACGTCGAGCGCGCGCGTCGAGATGTAAATCCCCGGCTCGATCGTGAAGGCGTCGCCGGTCATGAACGTCGCGTTGGCCCCGATGCCCTGGATGGGGTCGTGCACTGCGAGACCGATGCCGTGCGTGATGCCATGAATCATCCACAGGTTCGCCTGCCGGCACTGCATCGGCTGCGCCGCGCAGTCCACGCGCCACGGCGGGTCGAAACTCGCGGTATCGCTTTCGATCAGCCCCAGCGCCGCAAGGCCGCGTGTGCGCACGGCAACGCTCGAGTCGGACGCGGCGCGCACGCGCATTCCCGGCTTTGACATCCGCTCGGCCACGTCCTGCGCGTCACGCACGAGCTGGTAGATCTGCCGCTGCTCCTTCGTGAAGGTGCCGCTCACGGGAATGGTGCGCGTGATATCGGCGGCGTAGCCGCGGAACTCCGCGGCCGCATCCATCACCACCAGATCACCGGCCCGCACCGGATCGCTGTCGCGCATGTAGTGCAGCGTGGTGCCATTCTGCGCGGCGCCCACAATCGAGCCATACGCCGGTCGCTCCGCACCACGACGCGTGAACTCATACTCGAGCGCGGCCCGCAGTTCGTACTCATGCGAGGGGTTCGCGGTGAGCATCGCCGCCTTGTGTCCCTCGGCGCTGATCTCCGCCGCGCGACGAATGAGCGCCAGCTCGGCGGCGCTCTTCTTCGCGCGCAGGGCGAGCACCTGCGGCATCGCGTTCCGAATGGCGAGCTGTGGATACTTTCGGGACAATGTCTTCACGGCCGCCTGACCACGCGTGAGTGTGTCGCTGGTGGCGAAGTCCATCGTCTCCACATCGGGGATGTGGTAGAACGGCAACCCGGTGGCCGCGAGTGAGTCGATCACGTGCGCCAGCGAGGCGAACGGACGCCCGGGAATGCCGTAGCGCGCCAGACTGGTGGCGGAGTCGGTGCGCTGCCCGTAGTAGAAGGCGCTTCGCGGATCGAGCGCCTCGTGAAAGAGCGTGGCGGTCCCCACCTTGTTGTGCACGACCATCACGAACGCCGCGTCGGGCTCATTGCATTCGGTGAGATACCGGAACGCGGTGAGCTGATAGAAGGTCGAGAAGTCGTGGACCAGCGCGCGACCGCCGAAGGCGAGCACGACGCCATCGCCGATCTTCTCCGCCAACGCCGCGCGGCGGGCGGCCAGCTCGCCAGGGGTGAACTCCGGCTTTTGGGCCGACACGGAAGCGGCCGCGAGCGTACTCATCGCGGCCGCCAAGCGCAGATAGAATCGCATGCGCCAACAATACCGTGTCGACGAGCTACCGCAACGAAATCCCCGTCACCTTCGCCATCGCCTGGATCTGCTTGCCGATTGAATCAGCGGCCGCGAGCTCCTTCCGGGCGACGCGGATCTGCCCCACCATCTGTCCCGTCGCCACATACGCGAACGGAATCATGACCGACGGCCCATCCACCCAACGTGACTGCTGCAGCAGAGCGGCCGGTGCCCGATAGCGGCGCCACAGGGTATCGGCGGCCACCGGATCGATCGCCCCCTGGGGCGACGGCAGATACGCCGGGTTCTGCGACGCGGGGCTGCTCACGAGCTTCGCCGTGAGGCCGGTGGAGACGGTGTAGTCCGCGAGCCCCAGCGAATTCGCGTACCCGCCGATCGAGAAGTGAATCGGCCGTGCCGGATAGTGTTCCTTGATCATCTGAAACACCATCAGCTGATCGCGCGAGTACGCGCCGGCCGGCACCGTGGCCTTGATTCCGGCGTGTTCGAAGGTGGCCGGCTGCTGCAACTCGATGTACGGCGGCACCGCGCCCGGATCCTTCACCACCGTCTTGGCGAACCAGTCCATCGTGAGATACGGGACGATGGCGATGGTCACGTCGGGGCGGACGCCCTCCACGAGCTGGGCGTACCACACCGGGAAGGAATCGTTGTCGCCGTTGGTGATGAGAATGCCGTTGGGCTCCACGCTGTTGAGCAGGTCGGCCGCCCACTCCCGCGTGAACGTCTGGCCGTTGCGCGGGGCGGCGTCCCGATTGAGCACGAGCGGGACAAGGGCCGCGGCCATGATCACGCTGCTCACCTGCCAGCTTCGGGCGCGATCACGCACCCGTGCCGCAGCCATCTGCCACAGGGTGCCAAGTCCGAGGCCGGCCCAGAGCCCCCACGTGGCGAAGCTCCAGAGGTAGAAGTAGTCGCGGTCGCGCACCTCGCGCGCCACCGAGTCTCCCAATTCCGGCGCCTGTGACGCGCCGTACTTGAAGTTGAGGTACACGATGAGCGCCGGTGTGAGCGTGAAGATCAGTGGCCCCACCAGGGCGAACGAGCTGCGATCGCGCTTCCAGTGCGTCACGCCACCCAGCAGACCCAGGGCAAGGAAGACCACCGCGAGCGCCGCCTGCAACCCGGGATGCGCCTCGGCCGCGTCGCGCATGGTCTGCCAGGAGAAATAGAGCCACCACATGCCGACCTGCGCATCGAGCGGCGCCATCCGCTCCGCGACCGCATGGCCGCCGTACTGCTCGCGGCTGATGTTGCTCATCAGCTTCGCATAGGTCTCGCTGCTGAAGGTACATCCCAGCTCGGGTTTGCCCGGGCACGCGGTCGGCTCACCGACGTTGATGACGGGGTGATAGGCGGCGCGAATGGGCTCGAACAGGAACGGCGTGAGTCCCAGCACGAGAAAGCCCGCCGCGCCCAGGAGTGTCTTCCAGCGCAGCAGCACCAGCGGGCGCTGCCAGAGGATGAACACGCCGAGTGCCGGCAAGGGCAGAAAGCCCGCCGGATGATTCGTGTAGCCCAGACCGCACAGATAGGCGATGCACCAGAGAAACGCCGTGGCGCGCGTCGCACGGCCCTCGGTGGCTTCGGCATCACGCCAGCGCAGCGCGAGCCACGCCACGAGGGCGAGGCCGAGCATCGCCACCGTGTACACCTTTTCGTTCACCACACTCTGGTTCCACACCGTGAAGCAGGTCGCGCCCAGCCAGCTCGCCGCGATGGCCGTGGTCGTGCGTGCCCACGCCGGCATCCCCCAGCCGCGCAGCGAGCGCCACGCCACCAGGAACCACAAGGCTGCACTGGCCGCGCTGGTGGTCGCCGCCAGCAGGTTCACCCGCGCCGCATACGACACCGGAAAGGGGAGCAGGGCGAACGTGTGCGCGAGCAGCACGAACCCCGGATTGCCCGGCGGATGCGGAATCCCCAGCGTCTTCGCGGCGGCGATGTACTCGCTGGTGTCCCACATCGCGGTCGTCGGCGCCAGTGTCGCGACGTACAGCGCGAGCACCACCGCGAAGAGCGCGGCGGCGACCTTGTAGGGCGGGACATCGGTCTCGGTGGCGCCGTCGCGCGTTGCCAGCAGCAATGCGGAGGGCAGCCCCACCGCGTAGCCCAGCGTCAGCAGCGCAGCGGCGAGCGACGTACCGCCATTCCAGAGCAGCGTGTAGCCGGCGAGGATTGCGCAGAGGCTCGCCGCGCCCATCAGGATGGGCGCGGAACGCAAACGATCAGTCATGTGGATCGGAAAGAGTCGCGAGTCAGTACGACGAGGGCGCGGCAGTGGAATCAAGACGCACGGCACGTACGGCGCCATCCACCACGACAGGCAGCGCCACCATGTCACGCGGCACCAATGCGCGCGCATGCCATTCCTCGGCGCCGCTGCTCGTGCGCACGAGCGACGCCTGGACCTGCGCATCGGCAATGGTGATCGCGGCGCGGCCGATGTGTGGCCCGCGCAGGGCGAGGTCCACGATGCGCATCGTGTCGAGCAGACGCGCGCCCAAGCGAGTACCCAAGCGGGTACCCAAGCGGGTATCCAAGCGGGTACCCACACCTGCCACGAGCGAATCGCCGGTGGCGCTCAGGGCCGGAATCACGCTGTCGCCCCGGACGAGCGCCTCGGCCTGCACCGCCGCGCGCCAGGTCAGCTCCTCGCCATGGCGCACCGTGAGCATCAGCGCAAGCAGGCCGGTCACGAGCGCGCCGCCCATGCCGGTGAGCGCGCCGCGCCGCCGCCAGCGAGTGAGACCATGCGCCACCCGCGGCGCGGCGAGCCGGCGGGTGGGGAGCGCCCGCACCGCCGACATGATGGCCGCCCGTGCCTCGTCGCGGCTGCGCACGGGCGCCCCCAGGGCGTCGCGCATCCAGCCAGGCAGGGAGTCGAAGTCGTTCGGGGAAGTCATGGGACGCGTTCCGAAAAGGGTTCGGCGAGCAACGTGCGCAGCCGGGCGCAGGCCCGCTGGACGCGCATCTTGAGCGCCGACACGCCAGCGCCGGTCACCACCGCCATGTCCTCGTAGCTCAAGGCATCGGCGAAGCGGAGCACGATCGCCTCGCGCTGTTCGAACGGCAGCGTGGCGAGGGCCATCGCCAGCCGGCGCCGCTGCAGAGCCGCGTCGGTCCGCGTTTCGGCCGCTGGTGACACGGCGTCGAGGTCGTCGGGGAGAGCATCAAGTGACTCGTATCGCGACTCTTTCGCGACACGGGAGCGACACTGATTAACCACAATACGGCTCAACCAGCTGCCGAAGCGCTCCTGCTCCCGATAGCTCCCCAGGTGTCGATAGGCGCGCAGGAAGGCGTCCTGGACGACGTCTTCCGCGTCATCCGGGCTCCCCAGCAGGTGCGTCGCGACGCGCAGGCAGCGCGCGTGATGCCGGTCGACCAGGAGGCTGAAGGCCTCGATGTCGCCAGTCAGCACGCGCCGCACGAGGGCGGCGTCGGGGACCGTGGTGGGGGTGGGATCGGGCAGCGTCACACTCAGCAACTCGGGTTTCGGCGGGATCGTCACATCGGCTCGGTCCAGCAGGCCGACCCCGCCGGTGATCCGTACCCCCGAGCGGCCCTTACAGCTTGGCCAACATGGCCAGCCGTTCGCGTGTGGACACCACCACGCCCCCCGGCTTCTCCACGGTGATGGCGAACATCACCGCATCGCCGATCGGCACCGGCGCGCGGATGGCCACGAGCCGGTCGGCCTGTCCCCTGGCGATGTTGAACACCCCGCCGTCGACCGGATAGCGCTCGTCGCGCGTCTTGTCGAAGATCCACAGCTGGTACTGCCACTGCGTGGAGTCATTCGGCATGAGCCCGATCAGGCGCATGACGCCACGCTGGAGCGCGGGATTCCACAGGACTTCGCCGTCCTCGGTGAAGCGGCCGGTGGAGTCGGTGCCGGCCGCCCATTTGAGCGTCTGCGTCTGGGGGTCAGCCACAAGCGTGGCGCGCAGCAGGCGCACATCGCCATCGATCGCGGCCGACCTGACGGTTGCCGATGCCGCCGCGGACGGCGCCGGCGCGCGGCCGCGGACGACGGTGATGGCCAGCAGCGCAGCGGCCGCGAGCCAACCGATCCAGGCCAGGACCGACGGACGACGGGGCGACGAAACGGGAGCGGGCATCGCCGGTGAACGAGTGGCTCGAACCAGCGCCTCACCGGTGACGGTGGGCGCGGTGGGGGGGGGTGGGAAGGACGGGGCGTGGTGAAGCGTCTGGGTCCGCCGACACGGGTGGGCGGCGCACGGATGATACGGCGTCGCGCGCGGTGAGCAAACTGCGGGCGCGCTGCAGGCCGCGACGAATATGCGACTGCAACACGCCCGAGACGCGTCGCGGCTGGTAATCTGCTCTACCGAGAAGCTGACTCCGTGGCAGTGTCCGCGCCCTCCGGTGTGTCCGTGGTAGGCAGTTCGAACAGACTACCACGGACACTCAGGAGGGCGCGGACAACGCCACGGAGACAGCATGGGAACTGTTACGACGCGCTCACCAGCCAGGCGATGACGTCCGCCGCACGATAGGTGCCCTGTTCGGCGAAGTGCTTGAGCGAGACCAGGTCGTCGCCGCTGGTCACGAGCGGCGGCTCGACGGCGCCGTCGCGTTCCTGCGGGTAGCCCACATCGGCGAGGAGACCGTTGCACAGGCAGCGGCGGCCTTCAGTCTCCTCGACGGTGCCACCCTTTTGCACGTAGGCGTCCACCGGTTCCGCGGGACACCGGTAGTCGAGGCGGCCGTCGGCCCGCTTGATCGCCACCCGCAGGTATCCCAGGTCGCAGATGCGCTCGCGCGTGTCGCTCACTTCGGCGATGTCGTCGACGTGGACCACCTTGAACGGATAGCCCGTCGGCGAGGCGCGCGGATCGGTGTGCACACGTGCCGTGCCGCGACACACCGCCTCCAGCACGTCGCGCTTCACGGCGGCGTCGAGTCCGGATTCGTCGCAGAAGGCGAAGAGGGTGCCGACCTGGATGCCGCGCGCGCCCGCGGCGTGCGCCGCACGCAGTCCCTCCGGCGTGCCGGCGCCACCGGCGACCCAGAAGGGGAGTCCGAGTTCGGCCAGTTTGGCGAGATCGACCGCGTCACGCTCGCCATAGATCGGCTGGCCCAGCTCGTCGAGCGTCATCGCGCCGCGCGGGGGGGTATTGTGGCCGCCGGCGGTGGGTCCTTCCACCACGAATCCGTCCACCCGCCCCGTGCTCTTGCGCGCCAGCGTGGCCGCGAGCGAGACCGCGGACACGACCGGAAGGAAGGCCGGCCGCGCCAGCGGGCTCGACGGCACCTCCCGATCGGGCCAGACGTCGGCGGGATCGAAGGCGAGCCATTCGACCTCATCCTTCGCGAGTCCTTCCACGTCGAAGCGAATGCGCGCCGGCTGGTGCTGCGCGAGTGCATCGAGCGCCCCGGGAATCTCGCGTGGAATGCCGGCGCCCATGATCACACAGGAGACGCCCGCGAGCATCGCACCGTAGAGTGTGGCGAGGTTGGGCATCTGCACTTTGGTGAGGAGGTTCATCCCCACTGGCGCGTCGTGTCCTTCCCGCGCGAGCCACGTTTCCACGAACGCGGCAGCCACCGTGACGCGCTGACGCGCCGCACTCACCGTCTGCTTGTACATCGGCAGCAGATGATAGGGAGCGCCGGGGCGACGCCCTTCCGGATGGAAGTAGCGTCGCAGCAGTTCATCGGCGAGCTGCGGAATGGGCAGCGCGGCCAGCGCGCGGCGCATGTGGCCGCCGATGTCGCCATCCTGCAGCCGCCGCACGAGCAGCGTGTCCACGACCGTGCCGGAGACCACGCCCAGCTGGCCGCAGCGCGCCACCGCGTTGGCGAGGCGCCAGTTCGAGACACCGATGCCCATGCCTCCCTGGATGATGGCCGGCAGCGCGGCGGCGTCGGGCCCGGAGGCCTCCGGGGCGGTGGTGGGCAGCGGAGGAGCAGACGTCATGAGCGGAGAATCCGTGGAAATCCGGAGAGGGGAGGTCAACATCGCAATGTGCCCTCCCGGGCGAGTCCGCGACCATTCGCAACCTCCCCGACAGGGCTGTCAGGGAAAGTCGAGAATCTCACGTAGGGGGCCGAAACGCGCGGCGTGTCTCCTGGGCAGACGCCAACGACCACGCTCCACCATCGAGAGTCCCGCATGCTGATACTCCGCCCCGATCAGGCGCACGAGCAACACGATCACGATGACCATGGGGGGCTCGTGCGCGATCTCGTGGCAACCGGCGCCACGCTGGACCGTCGCGGTCTGCTGCGCCGCGCCGCCCGATATGGCCTGTCGATGAGCGCCCTGCAGCTGCTCGCGTGCGGCGGTGGGGAATCGCCGACCGGTACGACCACGACCGACGAGGGCACGACCAACACCAGCGGCAGCTGCCCGGCCAAGATCAATGAGGAGACGGCCGGCCCCTACCCGGGCGATGGCTCCAACGGGGCGAACGTGCTCAACGTCAGCGGCGTGATTCGCAGCGACATCCGCTCGAGCTTCGGCGGACTGAGTGGCACGGCCGCGGGGGTGCCCCTCACCGTGAACCTCACGATCGTCTCGGCCTCGACCTGCACCCCGCTCGCCAACCGCGCGGTGTATCTGTGGCACTGCGATCGCAGCGGCAACTATTCGCTGTATTCGTCGGGCGTGACCAACCAAAACTATCTGCGCGGTGTCCAAGCAGCAGACAGCAACGGAAAGCTCAGCTTCACCACGATCTTCCCGGGCTGCTACGCCGGGCGGTGGCCACACATCCACTTCGAGGTGTTCAACTCGCTCGCCGCGTCGGCGGTGTACTCCAACAGGATCGCCACGTCGCAGATCGCCATTCCCAAGGCGTCGTGTGATTTGGTGTACGCCACCAGCGGCTACGCGTCGAGCGCGACCAATCTGAACGGCATCACCCTGGCGACCGACAACGTCTTCAGCGATGGCGCTCAGCTGCAGCTCGCGACGATGACGGGCAACGCGACCGACGGCTTCGTCGCGTCCCTGACGGTCGCTGTGACGGGGTGACGAAAGGAGCCCGCCATGGGACAGGCGAGTTGCCGTTTCGGATGCAGAATGCTGAGCCCCGATCTGGAATCGGACTTCGGTCTTTGCATCGGAACTCCGCCGTTGGAACTCGGTACACAGAGGTCAGGTCCGGGATCGGCGTCCCGAGGCCCGAGTCTGACCTCAGACGCAGAGACCGCGCTCTGAAACCAGATCAGGGCTCAGATGTCTGAAACCGGATCCACTGACACATGGGGGAACCAACCCCTCCCGTGTCAGTACAAGTAGAGACACCGATGCAGGACGCGCTTTGGTCTGAGGGGGCCGGGCGCTAGCGGGACGGCACGGCAGCTTGAGGGAGCACCGTGACCGCGCAGCACGCAGGCTTGAGGGAGCCGCGTGACTGCCTACCGGTGAAGGTCTGAGGGGACCGACAGCCGGAGGGACGTTCCGCCGCTGAGGGGCGGTGAGGAACATCGAGACGGGGAGCGAGACGCTGGCGGAACGGTAAGTTCCCGTCATGCGACTCCTCCCCGTTCTCGCGTTCATCGGCCTCGCCGCGACCACCGCGGCCGCCCAATCGATGCCGCGCCGCGATGCCCCGGCGACGCTGCGCACCACCGTCGACAGTCTTGCCACCGCCCATCGTGGCGTGGTCGGCTACAGCATCACCAACCTCGCCACCGGCGAGCATCTCGAGCGTCGCGGCGACGAGACCTTCCCCACCGCGTCGCTCATCAAGGTGCCCATCCTGGTGACGCTCTTCGATCTCGCCGAGAAGCATCAGCTCTCGCTCGACGATCCGGTCGTGCTCACCGCCATCGACAAGGTGGGGGGCGCCGGCGAACTCCAGTTCCTGCGCACACCGGCCACGCTGCGCCTCTGGGACATCGCCTGGTTCATGTCCACGCTGAGCGACAATACCGGCACCAACCTCATCCTCGATCGCATCAAGATCCGCCGCGTCTGGCAGAAGATGGAAGCGCTCGGTCTGCCACACACCAAGGTGCACTCGGGCTCCATGACGCGCATCGCGAGCGTCGCGCCCGACAGCAGTGCGAAGTATGGGCTCGGGGTCACGACCCCCAACGAGATGGCGCAGCTCTTCACCCTGCTCGCTCAGGGCAACGCCGTGAGCCGCAGTGCCGACAGCACCATGCTCGACATCCTCGCCAACAATCGCGACGACATGAAGCTCGCCCGCTTTGCGTACGGCGTGCCACTCGCGCACAAGACCGGCGATGTCGATCAGGCTCGCGCCGATTGTGGCGTGTTCACGCTCCCCGCCAAGGTGGTCGCGTGCGTGCTCACCAAGGAGAACGTCGATACGCGCTACTGGGGCGAGAGCGAAGGCAATACCGTCATCGCCCGCATCGGTGAAGCGATCGTGAACACCTGGCAACGCCGCTGACCGCGGAGCCAGACCCGCGCGTCAGTCCTCTTCCGCCAGCTTGTTGTACAACGTCGCGCGCGTGATGCCGAGCAGCTTGGCCGCACGCGTGCGATTGTCGCCGGTCATCGCGAGCACGGTGCGGATGTGCCGGCGCTCGAGGGTGCGGAGCGACCAGTCGGCGTCCTGACGCTCGCTGTTGGCGTGGAGTCCGGCGGCCAGGAGCACCGGTTCCAGGTGAGACACGTCGATCTGCGGCGACGACCACCCCCGCAGGAACGCGTCGTCCACCACGTGCCGCAGCTGCGGCACGTTGCCTGGCCACGGGAGCGTTCCGATCCACTCCGCCGCGGGTGCCGCGAAGCGCGAGGGCCCATCGCCCGCCTCGAGGCGCAGACGCTGCACCTGCCGCGTCGCCAGCGCCATGATCGCCTGCGGCCCGCGCTCGGCGAGCGCCGGTACCGCAATCGGAATCGTCGAGAGTCGCTGCCACAGGCTCGCACTGCCGGCGCCCGTCCCGAACGGGTGAATGTCGGTCACACTCGTGGTGGTGATCACGCGCAGGTCACACGGACGTCGCCCCTGCTGCTCCGCGACGCGCGGATCGACGAGCCCCAGCAGCACTGACTGCACCGCCGGCGCAATCGACGGCAGATCGGCGAGCAGCAACGTCCCGCGCAGCTGAGGCCGGCCACCGGTCGTGGGAAAGTGGGCGAGCGCCGCCTGCAGCGCGCGCAGCTGGGTGGTCTCGCTTCCCTCGGGAATCGTGACGCACACCAGCGGCTCGCCGGCTCGCGGTGAGAGCTGATGCGCCATTTCGGCGAGCGCGCGCTTGCCGGTGCCCGGCTCGCCGCGAAAGAGCAGGGGCAGGTCATTCCCCGCCGAGGCCTGCACCAGCTGCCGAACGCGGTGCATGGCGGGTGACTCGTCGAGGACGCCGTACGGGTCGAGCACCTGCGTCGCCAGGACCGCACGCGAGCGCGCGAGCGCTGTCCGCGCGAGACCGCGCTCCAGGGCGGCGACGAGATGGTCCAGATTGGCCGGCTTGATCTGCACATCCTCGGCGCCGGCGCGAATGGCGCGCACCGTATCGAGCACATCGATCGTTCCGCTCAGGATCACCACCGTGATCCCGCGATCCCGCGCGCCGAGTGCCTCGAGCACCGTGAGGCTGTCGCTGTCTCCCAGCTGGTGATCGAGCACGACCCCATCGAAGCGGTCGAGCGACAGTTGCTGGAGCGCCTCGGCACCGCTTGCGGCGGTGCTGACCGTGAAGCCGCGTGACTCGAGTTGCCGTCGCGTGAAATGCAGCAGCGCCGGCTCGTCGTCCACAACGAGCAGACGCCGACCCATCAGGGGCGCGTCGGCGAGCGGCGTGTCACTCACGGGTAAGCCTTTGCTCGAAGGTGCGCGCGAGCGCCCGTTCGAGTTGGCCGGTCGTGAACGGCTTCTGCAACAGCACCCATCCCTGTGTGCTCACCTCGTCCATCGAGACCAGGTCGGCGTAATACCCACTCATCAACATCACCGGCAGGGCCGGAAAACGCTTCGCAACGTAGCGGGCGAGCGCGGCGCCGGTGAGGGTGGGCAGGCACAGGTCAGTGAGCACCAGTGCCGGATGGTCGCCCTCGCAGGATTCCAGGATCTGGATTGCCTCGCCGCCGTCCCGCGCCTCGCGAACGCCGAAGCCGAAGCGTCCCAGCAGGCGAACGAGCATCACGCGGATATCCACTTCGTCATCCACGACCAGGATCCAACGAGGTGTCGTCGCCGTCATGCGAGCAAGGCTCGGGCAACCGGGGACAATGCGCCGAAAGCGTCCAATGTTTGGACAGTTCCGGACATCCAGGGGGGAATGGCCGACACCGATCACCGTCACCATCACTCCCTACGCTTCCTATGCTTGCTCGATATCGCATTGGCACCAAGCTGGGCGTCGCCTTTACGGCGCTGGCGCTCCTGGTGCTCACGGTGGGCCTCTCCGGCGTGCTCTCCCTCCGCACGGTCAATGCCGCCGCCACGCAGATTGGCACGAACAACCTGCCGTCGCTGCGCGGCATCATGATGATCAACCTCGGTCTCGCCGACCTTCGGCGCCTCGAGCTGTCCATGGCCCAGGCGCGTGTCGCCGGCGACGAGGCGGCCTACCAGCAGAGTCTCGCGGAGTTCGACGAGGCGATCGCGAGCGAAGTGCGGACCGGCTGGAAGCTGTACGAGCCGCTGTCGCGGACGGCCGAAGAGGATCGCTCCTGGAACGACCTCGTGACCGCCGAGAAGGCGTACGAGGCCCACCTCGAGGATCTCAAGTCGAAGCTGGCGCGGAACGAAACGCAGGAGATCGGCCCGCTGCTCACCAAGGGGCGCGGGCTGTTCGCGCAGGCGACGATCGAATCGGATTCGCTCGTGCAGATGCAGAGCAACTTTGCCGACGCCGGTGTTGCAGCCGCGTCGCAGGCGGCGGCGACGGGCACGCGCACGACGGTGGGGCTCGGCGTGCTGGCCGTGCTTCTCGCCATCGGGTTGGGGGTCGCGCTGACCCGCGATCTGCGGGCGCCGCTGGCGCTCGTGGTGGACCGGGCCCGGGCGCTCGCCGAGCACTGCGTGGCGGATCTCAATCGCGGATTGCGCGCGATGGCGGAGGGAGATCTCTCGGTCACCGTGCACGCATCGACCACGCCCACGGGATTGACCCGTGGCGATGAATTGGGGGCGCTTGCCCAGAGCATTGATGCAATGATTCGCCGTTCGCAGGAGACCATTGAGAACTACGGCCGGACGCAGGCCGCGATCGAACAGGTGATGCGCGACAGCACGACCCTGACGACCGCGGCCGCGAACGGCACGCTCAGCGCGCGAGCCGACGCGACCCGGCATGCCGGCGCGTACGGATCGCTGGTGAGCGGAACGAATCAGCTGCTCGACGCGGTCACCGGACCGATCAGCGAGGCGTCGCAGGTGCTGGCGCGCATCGCCGATCGTGACCTGCGCTCACGCGTTTCGGAAGGCTACGCGGGGGATCACGCGGCGATTGCGCGGGCCATCAATCACGCGCTCGACCAGCTCGAGGAGGCCTTCGGGCAGATCGTGGCGGCGGGCGATGAAGTGCATACGTCGTCCGATGCCATCGCCGACGGCAGCGAATCGCTGGCAAGCGGGGCGTCGGAGCAGGCGGCGGCGATCGAGGAGATCTCCGGCTCGCTGCAGGAAGTGGAGGCGTCGGCACGTCGCACGACCGGCATCACCGTGGACGTGCGTCGTCTCACCGACGATGCGCAACGCGCCATGCAAGTGAGCGACGAAGGTGCCGACGCGCTCAAGCAGGCCATGTCCCGCATTCTTGAATCCTCACGCTCCACGGCGGCCATTGTGAAGACGATCGACGAAATCGCGTTCCAGACGAACTTGCTGGCGCTCAATGCCGCGGTGGAGGCGGCGCGCGCCGGTGATGCGGGGCGCGGCTTCGCCGTGGTGGCCGAGGAGGTGCGTTCCCTCGCGATTCGGGCGGCGGACGCGGCGCGCTCCACCGCCGGGTTAATCGAATCCGGTGCAACGATGGCCGGTGAGGGCGCGAACGTCACCGAGCAGGTGGTGGCGTCGATGGGACAGGTGCGGGAGCGCGTCGTGAAGACGGGCGCGATGATGCAGGATATCGCCCAGGCCACCGAGCAGCAGCTGCGCGGCATCGAGCAGGTGAATGCGGCCGTCACGCAGATGAACGCCGGTACGCAGGCCGCCGCCGCGAACGCGGAAGAGTCGAGTGCGGCGGCGCAGTCGCTGGCGAGTCAGTCGCGGCAGCTGCAGGAGATCGTGCGGCAGTTCCAGCTGCGCGATGCGGGATCCGCGTCCGTATCGACGTCCCGCACGGTCGCGGCGGGGCGCAACGCGCGCCGGGCCGCGTAAGGCGCGTCAGTTCGGCCCGCTCTCGGGGAAGAACTGGGAGCGGGACAGATCCCCGCTGGGATTCGAAATGAGAATCAGCCGGGCGACCGTCCCGGGCCCCACCGAGAGGACGGGGCTCACCCAGCTGCTGCGCGAGCCGATGGAGCGGGCGCCGACCTGCAGGCGCCCGCCGGCCTGCAGCTCGGTGTCCTGGAAGCGGAAGGTGGTGGAACTGTTGCCATTCACCGTCCCCAGCCGGCGCCCGAACGCATCGTTGGCGCGCATCAGATACACATTCACGTCGAAGTAGCCCTGATTCGACACCGACACGTAGACCGTGTAGGGTCCCGAGGGAGTCGGAGCCTCGCCGTCCTTCTTCTTGCAGCCGGCGAGGACCACGAGCGCCAGAAGCCACCCTGCGACGCGAATGCGCATTTACTTGTTCTCGAGATAAAGGACGGTGCGGCCCAGATCGCCTGTGGCGTCGGACATGACGTCGAGACGGGCGATGACGTTATTCCCCACGGCGAGCGACTGACTCACCCAGGCGCTGCGTCCGGCGATGGCGCGCACCCCCAGCATCAGCAGACTCCCGGCCTGCAGGTCGGCATTGCTGACCTTGAACGTACCCTGACTGCCACTGCTGACCGTGGCGACCCGCCGCCCCGGAGAGTTGGCGGCGCGATGCACGTACACGTTGATGTCGAAATAGCTGCGATTGCGAATGACGAGCGGAACCGACGACGTATCGGCACTGAGTGTCCCGTCCGCCGAGGCGGTCGCGACGACAGGGTCCGGACTGCCGACGGCCGGTGCCTTGGCGCACGCCGCCGCCAGCAGCAGGGTCATCATCGTCAACGGGAAAGAACGACACGCGAGCGCACGGGTCAACGGGCGTACGGGAAGCATGGGCTCCTCCTCGGCCGCCGCTACGATTGCGCCAGCCGATCGATCATGGGTTGAGTGATCAGGACGATCCCCTTCTCGGTGCGCCGGAATCGCTGCGCGTCGAGCGCCGGATCCTCTCCGACGACGAGCCCGGCCGGAATACGTACCCCGCGATCCACCACGACGTTCGTCAGGCGGGCGTTCCGGCCGACTTCGACATCCGGATGCACTACCGCGCCGTCGAGATGCGCAAAGGAGTGGACCCGACAGCCGGTGAAGAGCAGCGAGCGGAACACTCCCGAACCGGAGATGATGCACCCGCCCGCCACGAGTGAATCGAGCGCAAAGCCGCGACGCCCGTCTTCGCTGTACACGAACTTCGCGGGCGCCGTGAGCTCGGCGTAGGTCCAGATCGGCCAGTCGTGGTCGTACAGGTCGAGACCGGCGTGCACCGAGGTGAGGTCGATGTTGGCTTCCCAGTATGCATCGATGGTGCCGACATCACGCCAGTAGGCCTCGCTTTCCCGATCGGCCTTCACACATGAGGTGCCGAAGCGGTGGGCGACCGCCTTGCCGTGCTCCACGATATACGGGATGATGTCCTTGCCGAAGTCGCGGCTCGACGAGGGATCCGCCGCATCACGCCGCAGCAGGTCGAAGAGATAGCTCGTCTTGAAGACGTAGATCCCCATGCTCGCGAGCGCCATGGACTCGTTCCCCGGAATGCCCGGCGGATCCCTGGGCTTTTCGAGGAAGTGCACGATGCGGTCGTCGGCGTCGACGTGCATCACGCCAAAGCCTGACGCCTCGAGCCGCGGCACCTCCAGCACCCCGACCGTGACGTCGGCGTCCTGGTTGACATGCTGCTGCAGCATGAGCTCGTAATCCATCTTGTACACATGATCGCCCGCGAGGATGACCATGTACTCGGGATGGTACGCCTCGATGATGTCCATGTTCTGGTACACCGCGTCGGCGGTGCCGTCGTACCACTGCGTTTCGCTGACACGCTGCGAGGCCGGCAGAATGTCGAAGCTCTCGTTGCGCTCCGGACGCAGGAAGTTCCACCCCCGCTGCAGATGGCGGATGAGACTGTGCGCCTTGTACTGCGTCGCCACCCCGATCCGACGAATGCCGGAGTTGATGGCGTTGGAGAGCGCAAAATCGATGATCCGTGTCTTGCCACCGAAGTACACCGCCGGTTTGGCGCGGCGATCGGTGAGCTCGTACAGGCGGGACCCGCGGCCACCGGCCAGCACATAGGCCATGGCGTTGCGGGCGATGGTGCCACGGGGTGTCGGCGTCATGCCGCATTTTGCGTCGGCGGCACGCGTGGCGTAAGGTTCCCGCATGAACGTGCTCTTCGTGGCTGCCGAAGCGGCCCCGTATGTGAAGACCGGTGGCCTCGCCGATGTGGCCGGCGCACTCCCGCAGGCGCTGCGATTGGCGGGTCATGATGTGCGCCTCGCACTCCCGCGGTACCGTGAGCTGCGCGAGAAGGGGGTGCCGATGACGGGTCCCATCACGGCGGCGTTTCTCCCCCTGGGGGAGGAATCGCACGAGCTCCGCGTCTGGCGCGGTCGGGAAAGTGCCGCGACGTACTTCCTCGACATTCCCGCCGCGTTCGAACGCGGGCAGATCTACGGCGAGCGCGACGACCACCGGCGCTTCATCCTGTTTGCCCGCGGTGTGCTGCATCTCCTGCAGCATCTGCGTGAGGTCGACGGCTGGCAACCGGACGTGGTGCACTGTCACGACTGGCATGCGGCCCTCGTGGTGAACTATCTGCGCACCCGCTACGCCTACACGTTCGGGCACATCGCGACGGTGTTCACCATCCACAATCTCGCGTATCAGGGACAGGTGGCGCCCGATGTGCTCGGGCTCGCCGGACTCGCCGAGTACGGCCTCATCGAGAACGGCATGGGCCCGGGCATTGCCGGCAGCTTCAACTGCATGGCGCGCGGCATCCAGTACGCCGACGTCGTCACCACGGTGAGTCCGACGTACGCCAACGAGATTCGCACGCCGGAGTACGGCGAGCGGCTCGATGGGCTGCTGCGGTGGCGCGGCGATCGCGTGGTGGGGATTCTCAACGGCATCGACACGCGCGTGTACGACCCGGGCACGGATCGCGCCCTCACGGCGCACTACTCGGTCGACGCCGTCCATGCCAAGGCGGCGTGCAAGAGCGCACTGCAGCGGGAACTGGGACTCGCCGTCGACTCCACCCGTCCGCTCCTCGGTGTCGTGTCGCGCCTGGTGAACCAGAAGGGGCTCGATCTGCTCGCCGCCGCGCTCCCCTGGCTGCTCGAGCACACCGATGCCCAGCTCGTCCTGCTCGGCACGGGCGAGAAGCCGCTCGAGGAGGCGTTTCGTCGCGCCAGCGAGCGATTCCCCGCGCGCGTGGCCACGCGGATCGGCTTCGACATCGCGCTCGCCCAGCGCATTTACGCCGGCAGCGACGCGTTCGTCATGCCGTCACGGTTCGAACCGTGCGGCCTGGGGCAGCTGATTGCCCTCCGCTACGGCAGCGTGCCGATCGTGCGCGCGACCGGCGGGCTCAACGACACCGTGCAGGAAGGGTTCGAGGGCAACGGCTTCCGCTTTCATCCGTACGAGGCGCGCTATCTCACCGACGCCATCGGTCGCGCGCTCCAGGCGTACCGCGATCCCGTGGGCTGGGCCCAACTCCGCGCCCGCGGCATGCGTGAGGACCACTCCTGGACCCGCGCCGCCGAGGACTACGGGCGCGTGTACGCCTGGGCCCGCAGCCTCCGCCGCTGAGAGGTTTCAAGGTTTCAAGGGGTCAGAGCTATTGATCGGTCTCGCTTTTCAAGGGGTCAGAGCTCTTGAACGGCCCGGAGGTCGGAGCGGTTCTGACGTCTGAGACGGGATCGGGGCTCGGATTTCTGAGACGTGGCTGGCGGCGACGGCGGCGTTTCAAGGGGTCGGCGTTTCAAGGGGTCAGAGCTGTTGAAACGCCGCAGGTTTCAAGAACTCTGACCCCTTGATCGGACGAGGTTTCAAGAACTCTGACCCCTTGATCGGACCCCTTGCGACAGAGACAGAGTTCCGAGATCGGATCGGGGCTCCGATTTCAGAAACCCGATCAACAGCGGTTAGTCGTCCAGCAGGGCCCTCGTTGCGGCGTGCTGTGGCTGCTCGAGCGTTTGTCTGGCGGGCCCTTCCTCCACGATCTCGCCCTCGGCCATCACGACCACCCGATCGGCCTCCTTCGCGAACGCGAGATCGTGCGTGGTCACCAGCAGACCGCGCCCCGACTGCGCAAGCGCGCGGAGCGAGTCGGCGAGTGCGCCGCGCCGCGCGGGATCGAGGGCGGCGGTGGGTTCATCCATCAGCAGCACCGGCGGATCGAGGGCAAGGGCGCGGGCAATGGCCACGCGTTGCGCCTCGCCTCCCGAGATCTGCGCCGGGTACGCATCGGCGCGATGCGCCACGCCGAGCAGCTCGAGCAGGCGCATCGCCTCGCGGACCGCAGCGTCCGGGGCGACCCGGCCCGCGTGAATCGGCGCCAGCGTGATGTTCTCGACCACCGACAGATGACTGAACAGCGCGTGCTGCTGAAACACCATCCCCACCTGCCGGCGAAGCGCGCGCAGCTGCGACTCACGCGGGACCGGACCCGGTACCAACGTCGCGTCGCCCACCGTGATGCGGCCGTCGTGAAACGCCTCGAGCGCCACCGCCGCGCGCAGGATCGTGCTCTTGCCCGCGCCGGAGACGCCCATGAGCGCCACGATCTCGCCGGCGGCCACGCGCAGCGAGACTCCACGCAGCACGTCGCGCGGACCTCGCCGCAGCCGCAGCGCCTCCACCTGCAACACCGTGGTGCCCGGTGCGACGGTCATGCGGGGCTCCAGCGCGCTTCGAGCGCGCGCGCCAGGCGCGACAGCGGAAGCGACAGCGCGAGGTAGAACGCCGCACACAACGCACCCGGAACCGCCCAGGAACCGACATTCGTCGCGTAGATCGCCGTCTGCTTGGTGAGCTCCACCACGGTGATGACGCTCACCAGCGACGAATCCTTGAGCAGCGCCACGAAATCATTCGTCATGGGCGCCAGCGCGAGCCGGAATGCCTGCGGCCCGCGCACGAGACGAAAGATCTGCCACTCGCCGAGCCCCAACGTACGCGCCGCCTCGAGCTGCGCACGCGGAATGGCGAGCAGGGCCGAGCGATAGATCTCCGACTCGTACGCCGCGTAGTTGAGCCCGAGACCAATGATGGCCGCCAGCAGCGCCGGCAACCTGATGACACCACTCAGGCCGTAGTACAAGACGAACAGCTGCAGCAGCACCGGCGTCCCACGCACGATTTCCACATACGTCGTGAGCAGCACCCGCGGCACCGCCGCGCCGTACACCCGCCCCGCCGCAATCGCCGCGCCAAACAGCACGGCAATCGCCATCGCCGCGACGGAGATGACGAGCGTGAGGAGCGTGCCGCGTACGAGCGCCGGCAGATATGTCGCAATGCCCGTCGTCCCCGCAGTACTCGCAGTCGATCTTGCCGCCGTCACCGCTTCCGCCTCTCCAGCTTCCGCAGTAGCCGCCTTCCTCAGGTACTCCGCCTGTCCCTCATCCCACACCTTCCACGCTCGAAACACCTTCTCCAGTCGCCCATCTCCCATCGCCGCTCTCAACACAACGTCGGCGGAGTCCCGCAGCAACGAGTCCCGTCGCGCGAACACCGCCACGTAGTGCCCCAACGCAATGGGTACCGGCTGAATGACGAACCCGCCCGTGCGTCGCAGCGCGCGCTCGGCGATCACGTGATCGAGCAGCACCGCGTCCACCCGTCCTTCGGCAAGATCCGTGTACGGATGCACATCGTCGTCGTACGACACCGGCACGACGCCATGCGCACGCTCGGCGTCGAGCAGCAGCTGATACGCGCCCGTGGAGCCCAAGGTGGCGACGCGCCGGCCGCGCAGATCGGCCAACGCGTGGTAGCGCGCCGAATCCGCCTCGCGCACGGCGAGCACCTGCCGGAACTCGAAGTACGGGAGCGAGACGGCGAAGCGCGCCCGCAGCGCCGGCGTATCCTCGATCCCCGACATGCCCACGTCGAAGTCCCCGCGCTCGACCGACTGCGGAATGGAGGCCCACGCCACCTGCGTGAACTGCGGTGTGCGCCCGAGCCCCTGCGCGATGAACTGCGCAATCTCGACATCGAAGCCGCGCAGCCTCGACGGATCGGCGGGATCCGCCTCGACGAACGGCGCGCCACCCTCCGCGTCGCCGCCCCACCGCAGCAATGCCGCGCGCGACGGCGGCGCAGCCGCCGAGCACGCGCAGAGCAGGAGGAGGAGAAGCAGGGATCGCATCACGCGGAACAACCTATGCGCGAAATCCGCCGAGGCCACGTCACGGCCTGGCCGAAGCCCATCACGGCCAAGCCGAGGCCACGTCACGGCCAAGCCGAGGCCACGTTTCCGACATCCGAGCCCCGATCCCGTCTCTGACGTCCGAATCCCTCGGACCTCAGAATCAGTCCCCCAGCCGTCGGTCTCCCACCAGATACCCGCGCACATAGTCCGCCACCGCTTCCGCCAGCGGCGTCACCGGCGCCGAGTACCCGGCAGCGCGCAGCTTCGCGATGTCGGCCTGCGTGTGGTACTGGTACTTCGCCCGGATGCTCTCCGGCATGTCGATGAACGTCACCTGCGGCATACGGCCCATCGCGGCGAACAGGGCGCCGGTGAGCTCGAGCCAGGTGTGCGCCGCGCCGCTGCCGATGTTGAAGAGGCCGTGCGCGTGCGGGGTCATGGCGAGGTGGAGTGTCATCGCGATGGCATCCTTGACGTACAGGAAGTCGCGCTGCTGTTCACCATCGCGGTAGTCGGGGCGGTGGCTCTTGAAGAGCTGCACGCCGCCGGTCTGTTCGATCTGCCCGTACGCCTTGTGCACCAGCGAGCGCATGTCGCCTTTGTGCGCTTCGTTCGGACCATAGACGTTGAAGTACTTGAGCCCGACGATCTGCCGCAGGATGCCGGCGCGGGCGGCGTACTGATCGAACAGGTGCTTGGAGTAGCCGTAGGCGTTGAGCGGGCGCAGGCGCGTGAGCGCCTCGGCGCTGTCGTCCTGGTCAGCCATGCCGGCGGCGCCGTCGCCGTAGGTGGCCGCACTCGAGGCATACACGAACCGCACGCCGCGGCGAAGCGCCCAGTGGGCCAGCTCCTTCGTGTACTCGAAGTTGTTCCTAGCGAGGAAGCTGGCGTCGCGTTCGGTGGTGGCCGAACAGGCGCCAAGATGCAAAATCAGGTCAAAACGACCGAGTGAGTCGAATTCCAGGCGCCTCATCAGGTCGTCGGCTTCCAGATAGTCCTCGAAGCCCAGGGGGACGAGGTTCCGCCACTTCTCGTCGGTACCGAGTCGATCGGTCACAATGACCTTCTCGACCCCCAGCTGGTTGAGGGCCCAGATCAGCGCGCTGCCGATGAAGCCGGCGCCGCCGGTGACGAGCACGCGTTGCGGAAGGCGCGGTGGGGCGGCCGGGAGCGGCAATGGCGAAACCGCAGGCATGGAGGCCATGGATGAGTCGGACATGCACGTCGGAGAAGGGCGGGATGCATCACCACCTGCACCAGCAGGTTACCGCAACCTACTGATGTGGCGTAAAGACGGGATCCGCTGTTGTATTACGCAATCCTCCCCGGTGCCGAACCAATGTCTCGGTCCGAGGGGGATGTCCCTCCCTGCAATGCGACGCTGGCCTCCCTCGGCCAGTTCCGAAGGCCACCCTCCACCGGCCTGGCAGCCCGCATTGCCCACCGCTCGTCACACCCGGTTCCCTTCATGCTGAAGACCAGATCCCTTCCGGTGCTGATAAGCTCCCTCCTCTTCGCGGTGCAGGCGTTTGCCCAGCAGCCGAAGACCGTGACCGGCAAGGTCACGTCCGATGCCGGACAGCCACTTCCTGGCGTGTCCGTGATCGTGAAGGGGACGGAGACTCGCGCCATCACCGCCCAGAATGGTGACTACAACATCCGCGCGGCCGTTGGTCAGGTGCTGCAGTATCGCCTGATCGGCTATGCGCCGGCCGAGCGCACCGTGGGCGAGGCCAACTCCATCAGCGTCACGCTCGAGAAGTCGGCGACCAACCTCGACGCCGTCGTGGTGACGGCGCTCGGCCAGACGGCGGTGAAGCGTTCGCTCGGCACGGCGCAGCAGACCATCGTCGGTCCCGACATCGCGCAGACCGGCCGCGAGAACTTCATCAACGCGCTGCAGGGCCGTGTGGCCGGCGTCGAAGTCACGAGCTCCTCGGGGGTGCCGGGCGCTTCGACGTCCATCACGATTCGCGGTGTCTCGTCGATCTCGGGCAGCAATCAGCCGCTCATGATCATCGACGGCCTGCCGATGGACAACAAGACGCTCAACACCGGCGTGCTGGGCTCCGACGCCCCGGGGTCGGCGACGGCGTTCAGCAACCGCGGCGTGGACTTCACGAATCGCGGCGCCGACATCAATCCGGAAGACATCGAGACGCTCGTCGTCCTCAAGGGTCCGGAAGCGGCCGCCCTCTACGGCATCGACGCGGCGAACGGCGCCATCGTGATCACCACGAAGCGCGGCAAGCCGGGCACCGGCACGGTGGAGTACAGCAACAACGTCCGCATGGACCGCACGCGTCTCGCGCCGGAAGTCCAGCAGGTCTACGGCCCGACGTCGTCGACCGGTGCGAACCTCGGGTCGTTCCAGTACTTCGGCGCGCCGTACGCGTCGGGCACCACCTTCTACGACAACGTCGACGGTTTCTTCAAGCCGGCCGTGTCGCAGCAGCACAATCTCGCGATCTCCGGCGGCACGACCGACAACAAGGTCAGCTACCGCGTCGCCGCGTCGGCGATTCAGCAGGGGTCGGTGATTCCGCGCGCGGGGCTCGATCGCATCAACCTCACCGGCGCGACGACAGCTCAGGTCACGAAGTGGCTCAAGAGTGACCTGACCATGAACTTCTCGAACACGAACAACGACCAGGCGTTCAAGGGCGACGGCGGTCCGCTGATTGGCCTGCTCCTCTGGCCGCAGACGGACAAGGCGAGCGACTGGCTCACGCCGGCCGGCACGCGCCGTCGCATCACGACGCTGGCGCAGAACAGCGAGACCGACAATCCGTACTTCTCGGTCAACCGCAACAAGATCAACTCGAAGACGGGCCGCCTCATCGCGAACCTCGGCTTCACCGTGACGCCGTTCAGCTGGGCCAACTTCAAGACCAACATCGGCTCCGACGGCTACACCAACGAAAACCTGATTCTGCGCCACCCCGAGTCGGCCTCCGGCTCGAGCAACAACGGCATTCTCGACATCGCGAATGACGTCGTGCGCAACATCAACATGCAGAACCTCCTCAACGTGAACCGCCGCAATCTGGGCAAGGGTGTCACGCTGGAAGGCCTCCTCGGGCACAGCCTGCAGGATGCGCGGTCGCAGACCACCGGTGACGTGGGGCGTGACTTCTACGACCTCAACTTCACGTCGATCAACAACACCGACCCGACCAAGCGCTTCTCGCGCACGACGCTCTCGCAGCGCCGTCTGGTGAGCGCGTTCGGGCAGGCGACGTTCGGCTACAACGACTATCTCTTTGCGACGGTCACCGGCCGTAACGACTGGACGTCGACGATCCCGGTCGAGCGGAACTCGTTCTTCTATCCCTCGATCAACTCGTCGTTCATCGCGACCGACGCCTTCCCGGTGCTCCGCAACTACTTCACCGCGTTCAAGCTCCGCGGCGGCTACGCCGAAGTCGGCAAGGACGCGCGTCCGTACGCGTATCGTCCGAGCCTCGAGTCGAAGACGACGACGGGTGGCGGTTACGGCTACGGCTTCACCGGCCCGAACCTCGGCCTCAAGCCGGAGTTCAAGGTGTCGCGTGAGTTCGGCGCCGAAATGAGCTTCCTGCAGGATCGCCTCGGCCTCGACATCACGACCTACAAGTCGGAAACGCGCGACCAGATCGTGAACGACATCCGTGGCTCCTACGGCACGGGCTTCGTGCTCTTCAACCTCAACGGTGCCAAGACCCGCAACAACGGCACCGAGGTGATGCTCCGCGGCACGCCGCTGCTGAAGCCGAACTTCAGCTGGGACGTGATGGTCAACGTCGACAAGACGCGCGGCAAGACGATCGCGCTGCCGAACGCGCTGCCGGAATCGTACGTCTCCGACACGTGGCTGTTCGGCAACGTTCGCAACGGCACGGCGCCGGGCCAGTCGACGCGCTCGCTCACCGGGCTCTTCTACCTGCGCAACACGGCGGGTGACCTGCTGATCGATCCGACGACCGGCTTGCCGATCCGCTCGACGGCGTTCATCGCCGGTCCGAATGGTGGCTACGATCGCCAGCCCGACTGGACGATGGGCGTGACCAACACGTTCAAGTACAAGCGCTTCAGCCTCAACTTCCTGATCGACATCCGCCGTGGTGGCGATGTGTTCAACGCCACCGAGCAGTTCCTCACGGCGCGTGGTCTGTCCACGCGCACGCTGGACCGTGAGCAGCCGCGCATCGTGCAGGGCGTGCTCCGCGACGGCAAGGAAAACTCGGCGACGCCGACCAAGAATACCATCGTCGTCATTCCGCAGGTGCAGCCCGGCTTCTACACGAACATCTCGGAAGAGCTGTTCATCGAGAAGGACATCAACTGGGTGCGGCTCAAGGATATCACCCTGCGCTACACGCTGCCGCCGAAGATCATCGGGGCCCGCAGCGCGAGTGTGTTCCTCACCGGCACGGACCTGTTCCTCTTCACCAACTACTCCGGCCTCGATCCGATCGTGAACGGCAACACGGCTGCCGTCGGCGGGTCCGGCGCGCAGGGTATCGATTACGGCAACTTCCCGATGCCCCGCGGTGTGTCGTTCGGCGTCAAGGTGGGGTACTGAGCCATGAAGAAACTCACGACACTGCTCCTTGCGAGCTCGCTCGTCCTGTCGGCGGGCTGTGAAAAGTTCCTCGACATCAACGACAACCCCAACGCGCCGCAGGTCGTCTCGCCGAATCTGTACATGGCGCCGATCGTGCACTGGATGGCCACGTCGCCGCAATTCGATGGGCGCTTCGTGGGCCGCTACAACCAGGAGTGGACACTCCCCTCGGCATCCACCACGGCCAGCACGTGGGACCGCATGGGCTATGATCCGTCGAGCGACAACGGCGGGCAGCTCTGGCGCGATGTGTACTGGAGCATCGGGCAGAACCTCGTCGACCTCATGGCGAAGTCGGAGGCCGAGCAGCGCTACGACCTCCTGGGCTTCGGCTACATGGTCAAGGCGTGGGGCTGGCTCATGCTCACCGAAATGCACGGCGAGCTGATCATCAAGCAGGCGCTCGATCAGACGCGCTTCGCCTTCGACTACGATTCGCAGGAGTTCGCGTACCAGGAGGTCTTCCGCCTGCTCGATTCGGCCACTGTCTATCTGTCCCGCACCGATGGCGCCGTCAATCAGGCGTACATGGCCCGCGGCGACCGGGTGTACGGCGGTGATCGCACCAAGTGGCTCAAGTTCGCGTGGGGGCTGCGCGCCATGGCGCTCAACCACTTCTCGAACAAGGCCTCGTACAAGCCGCTCGATGTGATCGCGGCCGTGGACAAGTCGCTCGCCAGCAACGCCGATGACGCGCTGCTGCAGTACACGAATTCGAGTCCCGACAACGCGGACGCGAACTTCCTGGGCTGGACGCGCAACAACTTCCGCTCGTACCGGCAGACGAACTTCGTGCTCAACCTGCTGAACGGCACGTCGCTCGGCACGCCCGATCCGCGCCTGTCGCGCATGCTCTCGCCGAGCCCTGACGGTCAGTACCGCGGCTGGGACATCAACAGTGGCGTGTCTGCGCTGCCGACGGCCCAGCTCCCGAACAACTTCATGGGCTACGCGGGCACGGGTGGCGGCACCGGCCAGCCGTCGCGGTACCTGTTCGACGACAAGAACCGCTTCCCGATCATGACGTATGCCCAGCTGCAGTTCATCAAGGCTGAGGCGGCGTACAAGGCCGGACAGCTGTCGACGGCGCTGCAGGCCTACACGAACGGCATCTCGGCGCACATCGATTTCGTGAACGCCCGCAATCTCGACAACGGGCAGGCCGTCACGCAGATCTCGGCGGCGGAGAAGGCGGCGTTCCTGGCCGATCCCAAGATCGTGCCGACGAGCGCCGCGAACCTGACGCTCACGATGATCATGTCGCAGAAGTACATCGCGCAGTGGGCGTGGGGCCACGTCGAAATGTGGACCGACCTGCGCCGCTACAACTACACGGCCGTCGATCCGAAGAGCGGCGTGCAGGTGTTCCCGGGCTTCACCCCGCCGACCAACCTGTATCCGGACAACAGCAGCAAGATCGTGCAGCGCATGCGTCCCCGCTTCAACTCCGAGTACGTGTGGAATCGCGCCGGCCTCGACGCAATCGGTGGTCTGGCCCTCGATTTCCACACCAAGCCGTTGTGGATCACCCAACCGTAACCATGATGAAATACACCAAGACCATGGCGCTGCTGCTGGGTGCACTCACCCTCGGCGCCTGCGACAAGAACGCGGTGCAGGAGATCGCGGCGCCCACGTCGGGGGCCAAGGTGAAGTTCTTCAACTTCGGCATCAACGCGCCGGGGGTGAACTTCTACGCCAATGACGCGAAGGTCACCGCCATCACGTCGGCGACTGGCGTCGAATCGACCAACGGGGTGACGTACGGCAACGCCGGCAACGGCGCGTTCTACTCCGATCTCTCCGCCGGGAGCTACACGTTCACCGGCAAGATCGCCGCGACCACCGACAAGGACCTCGCGGTGGCCCGCATCCCCGGGACGCTCGAGAACGGCAAGGCGTACTCCGTGTACATGAGCGGCTTCTACGACGCGACGGCCAAGTCGGTCGAAGGGTTCGTGGTCACGGATGATTACCCAGCGACGTTCGACTACACGCAGGCGCTCGTGCGGTTCGTGAACGCCAGCCCGAACTCGAGCCCGATGACGATGTACGTGACGAACACGGTCACGAGCACGGAATCGGCCGTTGGCGCAGCGGTGGCGTACAAGTCGGCGGGCGCCTTCACACCGGTCCCGTCGGGCGTGTACAACCTCAACACGCGCGTGGCGGGATCGGCCACGAACGTCTTCGCTCGCACGAACGTGAGCTTTGTGGCCGGCCGCGTCTACACCATCACCGCTCGCGGTGATGCCACCGTGTCCACCACCGGCACGGCGACCAATCGTGCATTCCTCGACAACACGTTGAATCGCTGAGTCACGGAAAGTTGGGACAGGACGCCCCCCGGTTCTTCACGAGCCGGGGGGCGTTGTGTATGCTGCGTGAGTTCTCGATGCGGAGTCGATGATGCGAACCGAATGGATTGGCGCCGGCCTGGCGGTGAGTGCGGCGCTTGTGCTGAGCAGCTGCAACCTCTTCGGGGAAGGGGATTGCACCACGGTGGGCTACCCGCTGCTCACGGTGGAGATTCGTGACGCGCAAGGCCGCGCGCAGGCGGCCGGGAGCACCGTCACCATCGTCGCGGGCGAGGCCCGATATCCGCAGCTGCTGCGCGATGATTCCCTGCGCACGACCTACTATCAGACGGCGGGCGCCTCCGTGGTCGATGTCGTGGTGTCCAAGCCGTACTATCAGGAGGTCGTGGTGAAAGGCGTGAAGGTGGGCGCCAACTCCTGCCTGAAGGCCGACAATCGTCCGGTCACCTTGCCGGTGGTCCTGGCGCTCGCGCCGAACGCGCCCGCGGTGCGCGCCGTGCATGTGCTCCCGGCCCGTGTCCTGCTCGACCGCGCCCCGTACACGACGACCTACACGTTCACGGCGCTCGTCGACGCGAACCCCGGCGTCTCCACCGCGGTGCGCTGGCGTCTCGACGGCGATTCCAGCGGCGTCGAGCTCGATGCACAGACGGGGACCGTGCGCTATCGTTGTCAACGTCCGAGTACGTATCCCACCCTGCAAGCCGTGGCGCTCGCCGACACGCTGGTCGTCGGTACGGCCGCGGTTGCCACGCAGGGACATCCGGCCGCGACGAACGATCCGCCCTGCAGCTGATCGCCGTCAGTCACGCGGCTGATGCACCAGGGGCCCCACCACCACCCCCGCCAGCCGATGCCCAAGGCCATCCCCGCCCAGACCTTCGACGTTCCGCACGAAATGACCACCACCGGCTTCGACCTTGCCGGTTATCGCATCGTGATGACGCTGGGAGTGGTGCGCGGGGTGGTGGTGCGCTCGCGTTCCGTGTTCGGAACCATCGGCGCCAGCTTCCAAACCATTCTGGGCGGCAACATCTCGCTCTTCACCGAGCTCGCCGAACGTACCCGCGAGCAGGCGTTCAACACGATGCTGCATCAGGCGCATCTCGCGGGAGCGAATGCCGTGATCGGCATACGCTACGATGCGAACGAACTGATGAGCGGCGTCACCGAGGTGCTCTGTTACGGGACCGCCGTGCGCGTCGAGGCCGAGTGAGTACGCCCGGCACCGACCCGATGCACGGAATGACGTTGCAGGCCATTCTCGAGCATCTCGTCGATCGATACGGATGGGACGGGCTCGGCACGCGCATCGACATTCGCTGCTTCACGCACGACCCGAGCATGACCTCGTCGCTCAAGTTCCTGCGCAGGACGCCGTGGGCGCGGGCGAAGGTGGAGTCGCTCTATCGCCACTCGGCGGCGCATCCGCGGAAGACGCCGAAGGCCGCCGAGCCTCAGCCCTGACGGCGGAACGCCGCCTTGATGGCGTTCTGCCGATCCTGCGACTGCAGCAGTTCGTCGCGTGTGCGCACCACGACCGCCCGCACGCCCGGCCGCGCCTTGAGATGCGCCGTCACCCGCGCCGTGTGGGTCGCGTAGACGTCCTCCGGCGTGGTGCGCACGGGGAGAAACGCCACATCGATGAGCGACGGCAGCTGCAGCGCGCTGGCTCCCCTCGCGTTGGTCGTACCCACGAAGGACCCGTCGGTGCACTCGGTTTCGCAGTCCACCACCGGCCGTGGGGACTGTCGGAGCAGCCAGCGCAGCAGCCGCAGCCCCGGTGACTTGAGGCGCTGGTCGTACAGGGCCGTGGTCACCGTGCCATCCCGCGACACGAGCATGCGCAGGAAAGTCGGGCGCAGCACCATGCTGGGAGCGTCGGCGAGGGTCCTGTCTTCGATATCGCCCAGGTGCCGGAAGCCATACCCCTCGAAGCGTCGCGTCACGCGGTCGTACCACGCCAGATCGAGGTGCCCGAATGCCGCCGGGTCGGCGGCCAGGTAGTGACGCGTCGACTGGCCGTGCGCGTCGATCGAATCGAGCATGCGCCGATCGGCCTCGGTGTTCGGGTCGATCGGTTCTGGGCGTGGCGTCATGGGCAGTGGAGAGGGGAGTGGAACGATTCACCTCAGGGACGGGCCGCATTCCCGTGAGTTACGTTCGCGGGCGGCATGGAGCGTCACGCGGGATCTCCCACACCGGCTCTGGCCGTGATGTGAGCCACACTCGACCCCCCTCACGGGGCGCGGTATCACGCGATAGGTTGGCCGCGTGACCACATCACCCACTCCCGCTGCCACCGCGCCCGCCGGCCTCCTGGGCTGGTGGAAGGAAGGCTCTCCCGCTGCCCGCCGCGCGCTTGTCGCCGCGGCACTGGGCTGGGCGCTCGATGCCTTCGATGTGATGCTCTTTTCGCTCACGCTCGCGGCGGTCATCAAGGAGTTGGGGCTTACCAAGGTCCAGGCCGGACTCCTGGGCTCCATCACGCTGCTTGGTGGCGCTGTCGGCGGACTGTTCTTCGGGTGGGTGGCCGACAAGTTCGGTCGTACGCGTGCGCTCATGGGAAGCGTCCTGCTGTACTCCCTCTTCACGGCGCTGTGTGGGCTCTCGCAGAACTTCTGGCAGTTCGCCGCGTTCCGCGCGCTCCTGGGCCTGGGCATGGGCGGCGAGTGGGCGAGCGGCGCGGCGCTGGTGAGTGAGTGGTGGCCCACGCATGTGCGCGGTCGCGCGCTGGCGTGGATGCAGAGTGCCTGGGCGATCGGTTTTGGCGCGGCGGCGCTCACGGTGAGCCTCGTACTCCCCGCCTTTGGGTGGCGCGCGGTGTTCTTCGTGGGCATCCTCCCCGCGCTGCTCGTGCTCTGGGTGCGCAGCAATGTGGAAGAACCCGAGCGATGGATGGCGCTCAAGGTGGCGCAGAAGATGGGCGTGGCCGCCGCTGCACGCACGAGCGTCTTCGACATCTTTCGCGGCCGGATGCTCGGTCGCACGAGCGCGGTGACGTTCATGAACGCCTGCACGCTCTTCGGGTGGTGGGGCATGAACAGCTGGATCCCCGCCTACCTCTCGCTGCCCGGCGATCAGGGTGGCCTTGGCATGAGCGCCGCCACCGGACCGCGGTTCGTGGCCTTCATGCAACTCGGCATGTGGCTCGGGTATGTCACCTTCGGCTACATCAGCGACGTGTTCAGCCGCAAGGCGGTCTACGTGACCTATCTCATCGGCGCGAGTCTGCTGTTGCCGCTCTACGGCTCCATCACGCATCCCACGTTTCTGCTGCTGCTCGGCCCGTTCGTCGCGTTCTTCGGCACGGGCTTCTACAGCGGCTTTGGCGCCGTGACGGCCGAGATTTACCCAACGGCTATTCGCGCGAGCGCCCAGGGCTTCACCTACAACATCGGGCGCATCGCGAGCGCCGCGGCGCCCTTCACGGTGGGCTCACTCGCGACGTCGCGCGGCTTCAGCTTCGCGTTTGCCGTGGCCGGTGCGGCGTATCTGCTGGCGGCGCTGACGTGGACGGTGATTCCGAATACGCAGGGAGCGCAGCTGGACTGAGTAGTCGATCAGGTTTCAGAATTCTGAAGTCCGATCAACGGCCGCTCAATCCTTCCGCACCTGCGCCACCGTGTGCTTGAGCGTGACGCTGCTCCCGAAGTAGTACTGGTTGCCTTTGCGCTTGCCTTGCGGGATCGTGAGCATGTCCTTGAGCAACGAGAAGAGATCGATCTGCTGCGAATCGAGCGCCTCGGCGGCGAGCTCGGGCTGCTTCCAGAAGATCGCCCAATAGGCATCCTTCGCCTCCTTCGTCTTCTGCAGCGCCTCGGCGCTCGCGCGCCCCTCGGGTACGCCGGCGAGATATTCCGCCAGGGGCCGATAGATCGCCCGCACCTCCTCGGCGAAGACCGAGTCCCGTTGACGCAGCTTGGTGATCTGGTCGGGGCGGAGGAAGAGCGAGTCGCCTTCCAAAACGAGGGCGCGATGGATGCTCGACGTTTCGCCGAGATAGCGCGCGAGCAGCGAGTCCACCCCGCGCCGTTCGTAGCGACCGTTCATGCGGACCGGCTCCAGCGCGCGGCGCAGCTCCTGTACGTCGTAGTCGACATGGAGTCTCACCCGCATGTCGATCGCCACGCGGAACGGTTCGCGCCAGGTCGTCCGGTTGGGTCGCGTTTCGCCAAAGCGAGGATTCACATCGTAGCGGAACGCCTTCGCGTTTGCATCGAAACCGCGCGGGATGAGCAGCGTGGCATCGGGCGTGGCCACGCCCCCCCAACCGCGCAGATCGTTGCCGTGAAAAAGCTGATCGAGGCCACCCAGCACGTTGCCCACGAAGACGCTCATGTTCACCCGCTGGCGCCACGACTTGCTGTTGTAGTCGATGGGCGGGGACCAGGTGAGGTTGAGCGTGCGCGTCCACGGGCCGCGGCACCCGTTTCTGGCAAGGGGGTTGGCAATCGACGTGGCAAGACAGGACTTGGCGATCTCGCTGCCGTTCGTCTGCAGCGACCGCAGGCCGGCGGCCAGATTCGCATCGCTGGTGGTGGCCGGATTCGGCACGAAGGCGCGATCCCCACTGCGGCCGTCGCCATTCACATCACCCTGGACGAGGGGAGTAAAGGGCAGGCCGCTCTGCAACCGGGCAAAGATCGACAAGGAGCCGAACTTGCCGGAGTGTGCCGCCTGCAGCAGCCAGACGTGCCGCGCATCCGACCACGCCGGGGCCCACTCCACCGCGCGCGGATCGCCACCGGCGGCACCGTCGAAGCCACGAACCTGCCGGTCGATGCGCTGCAGCGTGTAATTCACCGTCCAGAACGGCCAGCTCCGCCAGACCCGGTGGAAGTGGTCGGGGCTGAGCCCCAACGTGAGCTGCGCCCCGCGACCGCGAAGATCCGATTGCAGCACACTGACGCGCCCGAA
>JBDHVK010000018.1:0-45416 GCA_039809645.1 Gemmatimonas sp. | reverse complement strand
ACGCCGACGCCCAGCGCGCGCCGATGGTCGGAAGCGTGGGCGCAAGCGCGATTGGCCCGGCAGCTCCACAACCGGCCCCGATCGGCGGCCTTCGCACCACGCCCCTCGGCCGCAGCGCGCCGGGAGCGGATGAGCGACTCCGCGGGTGGCCGCTGGCGCGCGTGATCGACGCCCCGCTCGCGCGCGCTGGTGTCGTGACCACCGATGCCCCCGCAGCCCCAGCGCGCCCGCAGTGGACGCCGACCTACGAAAAGCCGACCTGGACGCGCGACACCACCGCCGAGCCCTCGCCCCTCTGGCGTTCGCTCGTGGTGCACGACGTGGTCTGCAATTTCGCCGGGAGCTGCGTGCCGCGTACGTCGCGCGTTCGCGCCCGCTGGATCGCCCGCTGCGACTGCTACGCCTTCGCCGATGGACTCGGCCGCGTGTGGATGGTCGAACGGCGATAGCAGCGCGGCGCTGTATGTTCGTGCCCATGCTGCTACAGCCGCCCAACGCCCCCGCCGCCGTCGCGTATACCGACTCGACGCTTGCGCTGTCGTATCACGGACAGTCCATCCTCGATGCGCGCGTCCGACTCGCCGGCACCAGCCACGACGTGCGTGTCACCATCGACACCACCGCCGGCCGCATCACGCAGGTCATCAAGATCACCGCGCACGGGCGCGGGGCCGCCGTGCAACTCGCCGCACAGCTCCGCACGTCGGGTGAAAGCTTTGCCGCCGAATCGGATCCGGCCGAGGACTCACGCCCGGTGGTGCGCCACGCGATCGGCAACGCCAACAACGCGCGCAATCGAGGGGTGTACGATCGCCGCGGCGACTGGCTGCTGACCATCGATGAACCCGCGCGCGTGCGCGTCACCGCCGGCGGTGTCGGCGATACCGTCTCGCGCTACGTGGTCACGGCCGACGCGTTCGAGGTGGCCGTGCGCTTCCGGCCGCGCTTCTATCAGCGGCATCGCGGTCTCGCGCGCTACGAACCCTGGCGCTACGCCCCCTGGACGCCAAGCGTCGCTGGCTGGACGAGCTGGTACGCCTTCCGCGACAAGGTCACCGAAGCCGACATCGTGCGCACCGCCGATGTCATGCGCGACGTGCTGCGCCCGTGGGGGTTCACGTATCTGCAGATCGACGACGGCTTTCAGCAGAACCCGATCGGCACCCCCGATCACTGGCTCACCGCGAACGCCAAGTTCCCCAGCGGCCTGCCCACGTTGCGCCGCCTCATCAGCGACCGAGGCCTCGAGCCCGGCCTGTGGACCAACGTGAGCTTCGCCATGCGCGATTCGGCGCGCGCGCATCCCGAATGGTTCGTCCGCGATGCACAGGGGGCCCCCGCCGAAGGGAACTGGGTGGGCTTCGTGATGGACGGCAGCAACCCCGCCACGCTCAACGCGCTCATTCGACCGGTGTACGACAGCCTGCGCGCGATGGGCTGGACCTATTTCAAGCTCGACGCGCTCCGCCACCTGCGCTACGAGGGATACAACAGCCTGGCCGGCTACTTCGACACGAAGGGACTCGACCGCGAACAGGTCTTTCGCAACGTCGTCGCCGAGGTCCGCAGTCGTATCGGGCTCGACCGCTATCTCCTCGCCTGCTGGGGCATTCGCCCCGAGCTCATCGGGCTCGTGGATGGCATGCGCGTCGGCGACGACGGCTTCGGCTACGGCGCGTTCGCGCAATACAACTCGTTCAACAATGTGGTGTGGCGCAACGACCCCGATCATATCGAACTGCGTCAACCCGATCGCTACCGCGCCACCACGCTCACATCGGTCACCGGCAGCGTCATGATGATCACCGATCCGCCGGAGGTGTATCGCACCGGCAAGGTGGAAGCGGCGCAGCGCACGGCGCCGGTGCTCTTCACGCGGCCGGGTCAGGTGTACGACGTGGACGCGTCGCGCTCGTCGCTGCTCGCGCAGGTCGGCGCCACGCTCAGCGGCAGCGGCCCGCGCCCGTTCGATGCCGATCAGCGCCTGCTCGTGCCGCTGTATACGCTGGACATCGCGCGGCCGTTCGAGCAGTGGAGCGTGGTCACGCGCACCGGTGGCGATGCCGACATTCCGCTCGCCGATGTCGGCCTGGAGACGGGCCGCGACTATGTGGGCCTGGAGTTCTGGACGCGCCGTTCGCTCGGCGTGGTGCGCGATACGCTGCGCGCGGGACCCGTGGACTCGGTGTACCAGGTGCAGGCCAACTGCCTGCGTCCGAGAGTCGATCACCCGCAACTGCTCGCCACGAATCGCCACGTGACCTGTGGCGGTGCGGACCTGCGCGACGTGACGTGGTCGGCGCGCACACTGCGCGGCGTGAGTGAGGTCGTGGCCGGTGAACGCTACGCACTCTATCTCACCGAGGTCGCGGGCTACGGCGTGCCCAGCGTGTCGGCGCGCGGCGCGGTGGTCATCGGACAGCGCGTGGTGGGCGCGGGCGCGCGGCGGATGCGGGTGGTGGAGCTGCGGAGCGCAGCGGGGGGAGTGGTGGAGTGGGAGGCGCGGTACTGAGCAGAAGTCCCAGATCAGACATCCGACATCAGTAACCCCTCAGGTATCGAGGGGGAAGGATATCAAAGGGGGAAGTGATCGAGGACCGCGTGCCGTCCTTGATCACTTCCCCCTTCACAATCTCCCCCCTCGATACCTAAGGGGTTAACGATCTCTCCGTTCGCTCGACGCTTACGAAACGCTCAGGAAATCGGCGCCGCACACGCACTCCTCGACAGCGCCTGAATCGCCTTCGCCACCAACTCCACCCGCCCCTTGTCGGCAGCCGCCGCCTTGTCCGCCTGAATCGCCGGCACGAGCGCGGCGAGCGCGGTATTGCGATTGCCGCAGCCGCCACGCTCCGCCGCCGTCAGCCCGTCGCGAATCTCCTTGATGCGATTCGCCGCGAGCCCGCTGTTCCGCTCCAGCTGATCGAGGTACGCGCGCGCCAGCGCAAAGCTGGGCGGCCACACCGTGTGCGGCTGTTCCTGCGCGTTGAACTGTTCGTATCGCACCGTCTTGGCGGCGTCGATCTCGTTCTGCGACAGATAGGCGCTGGGCGTGAGCTCATGCACGTCGAGACCGCGCTGTTCGTCGCTCGAGACGATGTGCCCGTTGTACCAGTAGGTGCTCCAGTAGCCACCACCCGGGCCGCGATCGAAGAAGCCGATCTCGATGGGATGCGCGGGATCGGTGAAGTCGAACACCGTCGCGCCGCCCATGTAGAACGCCTGCACCATGATGTCGCGACCCGGCACCGGAATCAGCGAGCCGTTGTGCGCGGTGCAGATCTCATCGTTGGCCTGCGGCGCGGGCATCTTGTAATAGCTCTGGAACTTGAGCTCGCCCTTTTCCACCGTGAAGATCGCGTTGCCACCCCACTCGAGCTTGTCCGTCGAACGACAGCGCGGCGCACTGCCACCGCCCCACTCGTCGGAGAAGAGCAGCTTGCTGCCGTCGTTGCTGAACGTGGCCGAGTGCCAGAAGGACATGTTCGAGTCGGCGACACTCTTGAGACGCTTCGGGTTCTTCGGGTCGCGCACGTCGAACAGCAGGCCATAGCCCGCGCAGGCGCCACCGGCCAGGCCGGAGCCCGGGTACGCCGTGATGTCGTGACAGCCGCTCTGCCCCACCGCCGGACCGGCCGGCGGGCCACCACGTCCCGGCGCGCCACCCGGCGCGGCCCCCGGTGCCCCCGGCGGGCCACCACGCCCGCCACGACCACCGCGGCCGCCCGTATCGCTCGCCGGCGGCGCGTGTACCGTGCGCCCCGACAGATCCGCGAGGAGATGCGGCGAGTTCACCACCGCCGCCTTCTCCGGATTCTTGAGTGGCACCTTGATCACTTCGATGCGGAAGCGCGCGCTCGCCGAGTCACCGGCCGGCGCATCCACGCACCCGGCGAGTTCCTTGGGCGAACGCACCGCCGAGTAACCCGAGACGTAGACGTAGATGTTGTTCTTGTCGTTCGGATCCTGCACCAGCGAGTTCGTGTGCGAGCCGCGGCAGGTCTGCACGTTGGTGATGAGGCGCGGCTTGCTCTTGTCGCTGATGTCGAAGATGCGCACGCCGCGGAAGCGCTCCATGCTCACCGTGTCGGTGATGGGCGTGCTGCCGCAGTCGTTGCGCGCGCCCTGTCCTTCACCCGACACGAACAGCAGGTTGCCGTAGACCGTCGGATCACCCTGGCTCGTGGGGCAGAGGAACGACGACACGAGCTTGGGGGCACGCGGATTGGTGCCGTCCCAGATGATGATGCCGCGGTAGTTGCCCTGAATGATGTAGTTGCCGCTGAACGCGAGATCCGAGCCCGTCGCACCGCGCCCGGTGAATCCCTCGGGAGCGGGTGAGTTGGACAGCAGTCGCATGTTGAAGGCGGCGACGCCCGCCTCGTTGGCGGCCGCGCCGGGCTTGAGGCCGATGCGCGGATCCGGATTGGGGGCCTTCGCGCTCTCCGGATACTTCATCGCCGGCGAATTCGCGAGCGACACATCGCCGGTGATGGTGGCGCCTTCCGCCGGTGACGGCGACGCGCCCGGCGTGGAGGTCTTCGCACAGGCGAGCACCGCGAGCGAACCGATCGCGGGCAACAGCAGGGATCGACGCATCATGAGAGTGGTCAGAGGGGAGGAACCGTTTCGAGCATCCGCAACATCATCGTGATCTCGGCCGACTGATCCGAGACCACGTCATTCGCAAAGCGGAACACCGTTTCATCATGCCCGGCGTTGCCGTTGGAGAGGAGCGTCTTCACCATGTCGATTGCACCGCGATGGTGGCCGATCATGCCGGTGAGGAAGAGCCGATCGAAGCGCGCGCCGCGGGCCTGGTCGAGCGCCGCCATCTGCTCGTCGGTGAGCATGCCGGGCATCATCATCTCGTGCACCATGTCGCCCATCTTCATGACATGGCGCGTGGCATTCGAATCGGGCACCGTCTGATTCCGCTCGCGCAGCCAGCGGCGCATCATGGAGATTTCATCGCTCTGCGCGGCCATGATGCGAAGGCAGAGCCGCTGCACATCGGCGCGCGCGCCGTGACTCGCCGCCCAGCCGGCCATGATCACGGCCTGCGCATGATGCGGAACCATCCCCTGCATGAACTCCACATCGGCAGGGGCATACGCCTTCGCGGCGCTATCGGCGGTGGCGAGCGCGGTCTTCGTGGCCGCCGAGCCCGGCACCACGACGCCGGCGCCGGCGGCGAGCACGATGGGCTTTGCCGCGGGCGCCGAGGCGCAGGCCGCGAGTGAGAGGGCAGCGCTACCGCAGAGCAGCCGGCGCGCGGCCGGCCAAAGAGGGATGGACATGTCCGAGTATACGCGTCACCCCCCTCCGGCGCTTGGGTGCGGGGGCGTTACGGCTTCCCCGGCATCGCGCTCGCCTGTCGCACCCAGTCGCAGAAACGCGCCTCGTCGAGCAGGTCGTCCTTGTGAATGTCGAGATGCCGCGCCTCGGGGTTCGTGGAGACCCCGGGCGGATGCGGCTGCAGATAGGCGCCGCGCAGGAACGCGACTTTCACGTACTTGGGGAAGCAGTGGAGACTCAGGAAGAATCCCTGCCCCGGTACGCCGTAGTAGGGCGAGTTGCCCTTCACCGCCTTGTGCACGTCGGGGAGCGTGGCGGTGATCAGCGCATCGATCTGCTTCCCCACCCGCTGCTTCCAGCCGGGCATGGCCTCGAGGTACGCCTGCACGGGCGCCGCGCCGTCGCCCTTGGCGATCTGGGGATTGCCACCCGCCAGCAGCACTGGCTTGTCGGACATGGTTCGGATCGGCAAGAGGGACCCTGCACACCTGCGACCGTCCCACACGGTGCACGCCTGGCCGGCGCGGCGCATCGGGCTTTCGCCGACAACGACCTGCGTTTTCGCGGCTACTCCGGACGGAGGTCGAGCCCCAACCCCGCCGCGATCTGCACGCCCTGCTCGTACGTCACGATCACCCGGCGAAGGTCCATCGCCCGCGGATCGAGCGCGCTCACATCACTGCCGCGCAGGTCGCAGGCCGCGAGTGTGGCGCCCTGCAGCAGTGCACCCGCGAGATCGCAGTCCCGGAGCGCGGCGCCATCGAGGCGCGCCGCGGTGAAGTCCGCTTCCACAAGACGCACCGCCGTGAAGTGCGTCTTGCGGAGATCCGCCCGCACCAGCGCAACGTGACCCCACGTCCCACCCTGCACGGTGAGCAGGTCGAAGGTGCAGCGCTCGAAGCTGCTCCCCGTGAGCTTGCAGTCGATGAACTGCGCCTCGAACAACGTGCAGTTCACAAAGGTGCAGTTCACGAACGCCACATCGGTGTGGCGCGAACAGTTGAACTGCGCCCCGCGGAACGTGCAGTCGGTGAAGCGCGACGACGACAGCACCGCCTCGGTGAGGTCGAGGTCGGTGAAGTGGACCCCGGCGTACTCCAGTCCGGTGAGGGACTGCCCCTCCCAGTTCTGTCCGGCGACGGTGGTGCGCGCCACGTCAGCGGACGGGGACACTCGCGGGCTCGCCCGCTGCCGTCCCGACCGCGGCGCCGACGTCGCCGAAACGCCGCTCGCGCCCGCCGAAGTCCGCGAAGACCTGATCCAGCTCGACGGTGCTCAGATCGGGGAAGTAGCAGTCGAGGAACGCCAGCTCGGCGTACGCGCACTCCCAGAGCAGGAAGTCCGAGAGACGCCGTTCGCCGCCGGTGCGAATCACCAGGTCGACATTCGGGAGGAGCGGCTCGCGCGGATGCTCGAAATCGGCCGCGTCGACCCGGGCGAACGCCTCGCGAATGGCCGCCTTGCTCGAGTAGTCGATGGCGACGCGCAGATGCATGCGCGTGCCGCCGGCGGTGCGCGCTTCGGCGTCTTCCATGCGTGCCACCAGCGCCGCCGGCAATCGGTCGCGGCGCCCGATGATCGAGAGGCGAATGCCATGCTTGAGCAGGTCGGCCAGCTGCCGCTCGAGGTGCGACGCAAAGAGCTCCATCAGAAAGCCGACCTCTTCACGCGGGCGCTTCCAGTTGTCGCTCGAGAACGCATACAGCGTGAGGTGCTGCACCCCGGCCTTCGCGCAGTAGGTCACCAGTTCACGCGCGGTTTGCGCGCCACGGGCATGCCCCATCCAGCGCGGACGGCTGCGCTTGGAGGCCCAGCGGCCATTGCCGTCCATGATGACCGCCACGTGGGACGGCACGGTGGCGCGATTGGGTCCAGCTCCCATCAGTTGCCTCCAACGCGCCGGATCAGCGCTTCCATGTGGGCCAGATACTGCTCGAGCGCAAGACGACCAGCCGGGGCCAGTCGATACTCGGTGCGCGGGACGCGTCCCTCGAACCCCTTGGTGCAGGTGATGTACCCGGCGTCTTCCAGCTTGCGGGCATGCACCGACACGTTGCCGTCGGAGGTCTCGAGGAGCGTCTTGAGCTCGTTGAAGCTGAGCGCATCGTGCACCGCGAGGGCACTCACGATGGCCAGCCGCACGCGCTCATGAATGACACGGTCGAGCGCGAGGGGCATGGTGACATCCCCGTCGATCGAGGTGAGCGGGGGGCGCGCGGTCTTCGCGGCGCCCTCGTCCGGTGCGCGGCGAACGCGCGCCGTGTTGTCGCGATGATCAGCCACCGTGCCTCCGGGCGATGTGCACGCCAAAGCCGACCTGCAGGCCACCAAAGCCGAGCGCCATCATGAGGTCGCCATTGAGCATGGGGAGAAAGAGCGTGAGCGTACCGAGGGCGAGAAAGCCCATCCCCATGAGGGGGACCGCGCGCACCGAGTAGGCGCCGGCGGTGGTGATGGCCACGCCGTAGAGCAGCAGCCAGAGCCCGGGAAGCACATGGTGCACCAGACGAGGCGTCAGCCGCTGCGCGAAGTCCGGTGAAAGCGGGTCGACGATCGCGAGCGTCAGCAGCGCGCCCACCACGATCGCCGGCCAGAAGCTCAGGAGAAACTTCCGGGCGGGCACGTTGAAGAGCCGGCCACCGGTCTGACCGCCGGCCGCGCGCACGCGGCGGCGCATCTTGTGGATCGCGGTGGCCGCGCCGAGCAGCGACGAGAGCGCAGCGGTCGCCATCCAGATGGCGAACCACCGATCGGGCGTGGGCTGTCGGCCCGCGGCGGCGGCGGCCACGAAGGCGGTGAGGCCAACCCCCACCAACCCCCACCCCGGCACGTCGGTGAACGACGCCGCCCCCTCCATGGTCCGTCGAATGAAGGACAGATCCTGGAGCGCCCGGTCGTGCAGGGCAGGCGGGTCGTGGCGAGGGGCGGCCATGCGGTGGAGTCTGGCGGGATCGGGGTCTTGCGTCAAGTACTTTTTGTTGTAAAGTGCGCACATGACGTCCCTCCCCCGATTCTTCCGACGCCTGCGCGGTGCCCTGGGCATGGGCATGCTGTGGGCCATCAGCTGGGCCTTTGGCGGCGTGGCCATCGGCGCCGCCAGCCTCGTCACCCCGTGGCTCCCCTGGGACGCGTTCTTCCGCGTCTACGACGCGCCGCTCCCGACCCTCGCCATCCCCGGATTCGTGGGCGGCCTGCTCTTCGCGGGGGTCCTGCGCGTGTCCGCCCGACGCCGTCCGCTTCGGGACCTGTCCACCAGACAGTTCGCCCTCTGGGGCGCCATCGGCGGGTTGATCCTCGCCCTCATTCCCGATCTCCTGCTCGCCAGCGATCTGATCTACGCCGGAAATGGCGCGACAGAATTGATGCAGTTGACCGCGCTCATCGCGACACCACTGGTGTCAGTGAGCAGTCTCACCGCCGCCCTCACCTTTCAGATCGCCAAGCGCGTTCCCGATCCGATCCGCATCGATGGACATGAGGAGATGCTCGCGCTGGTCGAGGAGCTCAAGCGCCGTCAGTAAACCGGCGCTTCCTGCAGCTGGATGTCCTGGTAGTCGCTTGCTCGCTCCACTGTCGGTCGTTCTGAGATTTGACGGCCCTATGACGAGTGCTGGGTACTGTCCGAATCCGCAGTATCGTCTATCGATGATTCACACTAGGCCCGGTGCTACTGTATGCGAGTCCGTTCCATGAGATCGCGCGCGCTCTTCGCGCTCGCCGGTATGTCCGCCCTGCTCCTTTCACATCGCGCTCAGGCACAGGTTCTCGTCGAGGCAAGCACCCCGCAAGGCAACTACTTCGGGCTGTATAGCCAGCTCGGTGTTTTTGCCAGCTTTTCGCTGTCCAACACGTCAACCATCTCGACCATCGACGTGTTCGTGCGCACGCCGGCCGCTACCAATTTCACCGGGTTTGCCTACTCGCTTCAAGACGCTGTGAACAGTCCAAGCACGGTCTTTGCGAGCGGCGTGTTCAACGTTCCCATTGGGTTCAGCCAGCAATCACTCACCATCGATCAGTCACTCGCCGCGGGCGCGTACTTCCTGCGGATCTATGTTCCCGGATATGCGGGAACACCGATAACGGTTGGCGATGTGAACGGGTGGAACTTGTCGAACGGCGTGTACAACACCCCCGGAGGAACCATCACCAGCTTGTACTCACCCAACCCGTCGCCCGCATTTCGCGTGAACAGCGCGACGTCGATCGTGTCGGAACCGAATACCGGCTTGCTCTTGACCGCCGGAATCTTGGGACTGACGGTTCTTGGCGAAGTGCGACGCCGACAAGCCCGCACGCATTGATGTGTCGATGACGTGCGGCCGTCTTGTTGACGAGCAGTTCTAGTCGGCCACGAATTGCGCCATTAGCCCATCAATCGTCACCGTGTACATCACCGCTTCATCGGGAATGAGCAGATATCGCCATGGCTTGCCTCCGTGCGCCGCCGCATGTGCGTTCGCATGTCGGCACCACTCCACTGCCGCGCGCGCCTTGGCCTGCACCTCGTCATCCTCGAGTTGCCCGGGGTCCTTGATCTCCACGATCAGGCGATGTGTTGAGGTTTCCACGATGAAGTCGGGCTGGTACTGGCGATCGGCGTGCCAGTAGATGCGGATGTCCGCTTTGCCCGGGCGGAACCAGCGTGTGGCGGTGTCCAGCGAGTCCTCGAGCAGCATGGCGAAGCGTCGCTCGCCATCGGACTCGAACTGCACCTCCGGAAAGAGACAGCGCGCCATGCCGCCGAATCGCATCTGGCGGATGCGCGACTTGTTCTCCACCGGCTCGCGATAACTCGCGATGGGCTCATCGCGCGCCACCGTCCGCGTACGTCCTTCGGGTTTGCTCCACCCCTGACTCACTACCGCGACGTAACCGGCGGGCGCCTCGTGGCGATGCGCCCGCAAATGCGAGGCGATGTGGGCGGCGATGCGCCGGGCGTGAAATGCCACGAGCTCCTGCAATCGCATTTCGTCCGGCTCGTACGCGCGGATATGCGCCACCGCTTCGGTGGCGCGCCGGTACAGCAGGTCGCCATGCGTATCGTAGTCGACATCGGGCTCTTCCATGAGGGCGCGCACGACGTGGTTCTCGATGCGCGTCTCGGTGACCGGCAGCCCGGCGGCGATGCGAAACTGCTCACGCGACTGCAGCTCGCGCACCACGATCTCCTGCGCCGGTAGCACGAAGCGCATTCCGTCTGCCGGCAGCGGCACGTCGTCGTACGTAACCGTCGTCTCCCCCAACGGTTGGAGCAGAATGCGGGGAATGTCGATGACCGTGCCAACCACGGCGGAGATCACACGCGCGACGATCCGGTCGACGTCGACCACCGACGTGCCGGCGCTTCCGTCCAACTCCAGCTGGCTCGTGCTCAGCCGTTCCCGAACGGTGTCGACGATGGCGACGCGCTCAGCCGGGTCCACCAACCGCGCGCTGGACGGCAACGCGCGGAACTCGTCGAGCGCGCCGTACACCACTTGAGCCACCCGCGCTTCCTCGGCGTTGGCAAAGAGCGGAGCCGGCGCACTCACGGCGGTGGTCGTGATCGTGAGCGACTCTGTGGGTGCCGAAGCCGCCGGAGCGGGTGTCGCGAATAGCGCCTCCATGGTGGGCGCCACGTGGAGCGCAACAAGGGGCGTGGCCGCATCGCCCGCACTCAGGTCGATGCGATCAAGCTTGAATGGCGAGTCCGCGCGCTCGGCCTCATCCACGATTTCCTGAAAGCGGTCGTGAGCCACGATGGTGAGTCGATCGACCGCCGGGACGCCGGTTGGCTTACCATACGGCAGCCGCAGGCCGCGCCCAATGGACTGCTCCACGAGCGTCCGTGAGTTGGCGGCGCGCAGCGGTACCACCGTGTACAGGTTGGTGACATCCCACCCTTCCTTGAGCATCTCCACGTGGATCACGATTTCCGTGGGCTCATCGGGGTCTTCGACCCGCAGCAGGCGCTGGATTACCTCGTCCTTCTCGGCGCCGCTGCGGTTGGAGTGCACCGTGATGACGCGACCGTGGTAGAGCCCGTTGTGAAAATCGCGTGCCGACATCATGGCCTGCAGCTGCTCGGCGTGCGTGGTATCACGCGCAATCACCAGCACGAACGGCTTGACGCGCCGCACGCCCTCGCGGTCGGCGTAGGCGGTCAGCTCGGCCTTCACCTGCTCGTGGAGCACCAGCGCGTCTTCCAGCTTGATGCGGTCCAGCCCTTCGGTGTCTTCGGGATCGAACGCGTGATTGCTGCGGCCCGCCACGGCTGGCTTCTTCACGAAGCCATCGGTAATGGCGTGCGCCAGATCGTACCGATACGCCACATTGCCGAACGGCTCCACCTTGGTGCCGCGCTGCACCTGTGGCGTGGCCGTGAGCTCGATGCCGAGCAGTGGATTCAGTTCATCGAGGGCGCGGGCGGCGGCGGCGGCGCGATAGCGGTGCGACTCATCCATGAGGAGCACCAGGTCGGGCAGGCCCGCGAGGTACTCGAAGTAGCTGGTGCCGATGGTCTCCCGGAGCGTGCGCATGCGCGCACCGTCCTTCGAATCGAACTTGGAGATGTTCAGGACATTCACGAACACCCGATCCTGAAACAGGCTGCCGCTCGCGCCGCGCACACCGCGCCCGGTGTCCCAGTCGTCGGAGATCATCTCTGGTGGGGCGGAGGCGAACTCGGGCAGCCCGGCGAACACGTACTTGGGCGTATTGGGGGTGAAGTCGCGCCGTAGCTTATCGTAGATGGTGAGGTTCGGGGCGACCACGAGAAAGTCGCGAATGCCGTGCACCCGATGCAGATAGGCGATCTGCGCACCCATGAGGCGAGTCTTGCCCACGCCGGTGGCCAGCGCGAAGGTGGCACTCGGGAAGGCGCGATCGAACGAGGTGAGCGACGGGGCCACGGCACCGCAGGCAGCCCGCTGCGCGTCGCGATCTCCTCGCTTGACGGCCTCGAAGGTGCGGCGGTCGGCATCGGCGGCCGGGAGCTGGAGTGCGCTGGCCATCTGGCCGAGCACGGTGAGGGCGTCGCGTTGCGGCGCGCGCAGCGACAGGCGCTGCGCGATGTCGCGAATGGCGTGCTCGTTCATGACGCGCCGCCGGTCAGCAGGTCGGTTTGCGAGTCGCTCGCGGCTGGCTTCTTTCCGCGCGCGCGAGAAGGTTTCCTGGTGACGACCGGTGACGGCGCGGTATCGGCGTCGCCGACCGCGTTTTCCGCCTCAGCCGCCGCATCCGGCGCCGCCGGCAGCGCCGCAATGCGCAGCGAATAGTCGTCGCGCCCGAACTCGCAGCGGCCGAGGATGGCGTTCGGAATCTTCTTGAGTGTGAGATTGGGCCACGACTCGGCGCTACCCAGCCACGCGCGGCAGAGCACGAGCAGTGAGCGATCGGGGCCCACCGATTCGCTCAGCCATTCCAGCTGGTGCGCGTCGAGTGTCTGGGTGGTGACATATAGGAAGTCCTGCTCCGTGCTCTTGCCCTGCTGCCAGAAGAGCTGTGGGCTGGGTTCGTACCGAAACCCTTCGAGCTTGCAGAGGGCCTCCGCGAGCATGGCCGCATTGTACTCGCGGCTGACCACCCAGTTGCCCCAGTGATCGCGCGCCAGCAATGAGGGCGCGAGACGCGCAAAGCGGAAGCCGCCGCCACCCTTCCAGTTAGTTTGCGCGGTGACGCCGCCCGGGTCGGCACCGTCGATGACCTTGCGCAGCCGCGGCACGCAGTGCGTGACGGCGTGATCGCCCAGTTCGATGCCAATCCAGCGGCGGCCCATCTTGTGCGCGACGGCGGCGGTGGTGCCGGAGCCGAGGAAGGAGTCGAGAACGAGGTCGCCGGGGTTGGTGGCGATTGTCAGGATTCTGGCGAGAAGCGGTTCTGGTTTAGGAGTCGCAAACGGCTCGATATCCGGCAAGAGCTTGCGAAGGTGATCGCGCTTTGCGCCCTGATTCGTCCCGCCCTCCTCTGCGGTCCACCACGTTCGCGGCGCCACACCATCACGGACCTCGGATAGGTACCTTTTGATGATCGGGAGGGCGTCGCCGTCCTTTCCGAAATAAAGCCTGCCTTCTATCCGTGCCTTCTCGAATGTCTCTCGTGAGAATGCCCAGTACCGCCCTTTGGGAGGCGTCACTGAGCGTCCGGAAGGAAGTCGAATGGACCAACGCTGCTTGTCCGATCCGCTCTTTGCTGTACCATCGTCGCCTTGACGCCATGGTCCTCTTGGATCGTCATCAGGGTTGCGGAATCGACCGAGCTGGGTCTCGCTGCGCGGAAGTAAGTTTCGAGTCGCACCCCATAGCGAGCGACTCTTGGAGAACAAGAGAATGTTGTCGTGACTCAGTGAAATGTCCGCATCGCCGCGACCACCCTTGTCCTTCTCCCAAACGATGGTTGCTACGAAATTCATTCGCCCGAACACCTCATCGCACAACACCTTGAGGTAATGCGCCTCGTTGTCGTCAATCGTGATCCAGATGCTTCCATCCTCCGACAGCAGCGCTCGCAGAATCTCCAGTCGATCCCGCATCAACGACAACCACAGTGAGTGCTCCACCCCGTCGTCGTAGTGCTCGAACGCGCTCCCGGTATTGTACGGCGGGTCGATGAACACGCACTTCACCTTGCCTGCGTACTCCTGCTCCAGCGCCTTGAGCGCGAGCAGATTGTCCCCCTGAATGAGCAGGTTGTCGAACCGGTCGGTGGCCGAGACCCGGGCGGCCGCGTGATACGACCGCGCCGGGTCTTCCACGAGAATGCGCGGTTCCAGGCGCGGACGCTCGTCCTTGCCCACCCAGGTGAGTTCCAGCTTCTGCGATCGCGTCATGGGCACAAAATGCAATGGGAGTCTGACCGGCGGGTCGGCCGGTATCCGGGTTATCGGTCTATCCGCGAATGATGATGCTCTATGAGCCTATTTCGGGATGTGCCGAAGAGTGGCCTCAGCGAACGGCGGGCGACGACGCCGGTTCCGCCTCGAGCAGCCAACGTGCCGCCGGCATCCATCGCAGCCGGCCCGGCAGTTCGCGCGGCGGAGGCGTCGGGTCGAGCGTGACCATCAGGGCCTCGGCCGTCGGCTGCGCGGCCGACGCGGCCTGTAGCGCGCGGACTTCCCGCTCCCACGTCTCGTCGGCCGACGTATCCAGACACACCTGCACCAGCAACGGCGCCGAGTCGGCCCGTTCGGCCAGGAAGTCCACCTCCCACCCCTCGTCGGTTCGGTACCAGTCCACCGCGTAGCGACGACGCTCCAGCTCCAGCAGAACGGCCGTCTCCAGCGCTCGCCCGCGATGCGCGCGGCCAGCGCCTTCGTACACCGTGATGAGCCCCGTGTCCACCGGATACACCTTGCGCGGATTGCTCATGCGCTGACGCTCGGAACGGCTGTGCATGCTGATGTTGCGCAGCAGAAAGGCGTCCTCGAAGTGGCTCACATAGGCGTACACGGTGTCCTTGCCGACGCCAATGCCCTGGGATCGCAGGCTGTCGTACAGCTTCTTGACGGACACGCTGCCACCTGGCGTGGCCAGCAGGTGCCGTTGCAGCCAGCGCAGCGCCCGCACGTTGGTCACGCCATGCCGCTCGATCACGTCGCGCAGCACCATCGTGTCCACGTAGCCCGTCAGCAGGTCCCGTCGATCGAGCGGGTCGGCACGCTGGGCCTCCGGAAAACCGCCCACCGTGAGGTAGCGCTGCAGCGCCAGATCGAGCGCCGCGCGATCGGCGGCGGGCAGTTGCTCCCAGGGGGCCGAGGGCTCCGCGTCGGCGTAGCGCAGCGCTTCGCGGAAGGAGAAGGGATGCACCAGCAGTTCCATGGCCCGGCCGCGCAACGAGGTGGCCACCTCCCGGCTCAGCAACCTGGACGAGGAGCCAGACACCGTGATCTCGACGTCGCCCGCCGCCAGCAGGCGATGCACCAGCGTCTCCCACCCGGTCACCACCTGCACTTCATCGAGATAGAGCGCGAGCGTGCCGCCTGGCCGTACGTGGGGGTAGCGTCGACCGTGTTCCTCAACCAGCCAGCCGAGGTCTGCGGCGGTGAGGCCGGCAAGCCGCTCGTCTTCGAGTTCCAGGAGGAGCTGAGACTCCCGTGCGCAACCGGCGGCAATCCGGTCGGCCATGCGGCGGAGGAGAAACGACGTCTTTCCGCCGCGGCGTACCCCCACTACCGCCAGTGCCTTGCCGGGAATTCGAGGGACTCGGACATCGCGCGCGATGCGCGGTGGAATCGCCGCGGACATGGCCTCCGAGAGCTTGTCGCGGAGGAGGTCCCGAGATACGGATTGCGGGAGCGCCATCTGTCACTCCGAAAGGGACAAAATATCGAAAGCTGTCACTCTGAAAGTGAAACATATGCGTTTCTTGTCCGTCCCGAAAGGGCACGATGTGGGAGAGTCGCCGACCCCCCGTTACGATGCAGCAGCCATGTTCGACACTGCTGCCGCGTGACCGCGCCCGCCGCCAATCGCCCTTCCCCGGAAGACGTCCTCCGCGACGTCTTCGGCTATACCGAATTCCGCCCGGGGCAGCGGGAAGTCATCGACGCCGTCCTCGCCGGCCGCGACTGCATCGCGCTCATGCCCACCGGCGCCGGCAAGTCGCTCACCTACCAGCTGCCGGCGCGGCTCCTGGGCGGCACGGTCCTCGTCATCTCGCCGCTCATCTCGCTGATGAAGGACCAGGTGGATGCGGTCGCCGAACTGGGGTACCGGGTCACGGCCATCAACTCCACCCTCGATCCGGACGAGCGGCGCCTCCGCCTCGACGCATTCCGCCGCGGCGACTACGAGCTCGTCTACCTCGCCCCCGAGGCGCTCGACGGCTATCTGGGTGACTTCGTGCAGGGGTGCCCCATCTCGCTGCTCGTGGTGGACGAAGCGCACTGCATCAGCCAGTGGGGGCACGACTTCCGCCCGAGCTATCGGCGCCTGCAGGGGCTCAAGCAGCAGCTCGACGTACCGGTGCTCGCGCTCACGGCCACTGCCACCCGCGAAGTCGCGCGCGACATCCTGCGCCAGCTCGGCATGAAGAAGCCGGCCGGCTTCAAGGGCTCCTTCTTCCGCCCCAACCTGCGCATTGGCGTGCGCAAGAAGGGCCAGGGGGGCAACACGCGGCAGGAGATTCTCACCATCGTGCGCAAGCACACGGGCGAGAGCGGCATCGTGTACTGTCAGAGTCGGAAGGGGGTCGAGCAGACGACCGACTTTCTCGTGGAGCACGGCATCAAGGCGCTCCCCTATCACGCTGGCCTCGCGCCCGAGGAGCGCGCGAAGAACCAGGAAGCGTTTCAGCTCGACGACTGCGATGTGGTCGTGGCGACGATCGCCTTCGGCATGGGGATCGACAAGCCGAACGTGCGCTTCGTGATCCATCGCGACATGCCGAAGGACATCGAGAGCTGGTATCAGGAGATTGGCCGCGCCGGCCGCGATGGCCTGCCGAGCGACTGCATCACGTTCTACTCGTGGGCCGACGTGATGCTGCACGAGCGGTTTCTCGACAAGCTCGAGGACGACACCATTCGCGAGCGGGCGCGGCGCGCCACGGTGTCACTGTTCGAGCTGATGGAGCGCAAGACGTGCCGGCATCGCGCGCTGGTGGCGCATTTCGACGAGAGCATCGACGCGTGTGGTGCGAGCTGTGATCACTGCACCGGCATGAGTGTCGAGGCGCAGGTCGCCGAGTGGGCCGAAGAGGCCCGGGTGGCCGCGGGTCCGTTCCGCCGGAGTGCAGGTGGCAGCAAGGGTCCCAAGGTCCCGAGCAAGACGGCGTTCGAGGCGAATACCCTCGACGCCGACGATCGCGCGCTCTTCGATGCGCTGCGTGCCCGACGTCGCGAACTGGCCGATGAGGCGGGCGTGCCGGCGTACATCGTGTTCGGTGATCGCGTGCTGCTGGAGATGGTGGCGCGCAAGCCGAGCACGCGGAGCCAGCTGCTGCAGGTCCCCGGCGTGGGGCAGGCCAAGCTCGAGCACTACGGCGACGACTTCCTGGAAGTGATCGCGAACTACAGCTGAGTGGTGCCCGTGGGTGGCAGCAGCGCGCGATCGGCCACCGCCGCCAGCAGCACGCCCGCCGCGTACATCACCACGTCGAGCGGATCAAAGGTACGTCCGAGCAGCGGAATGCCGGCGCGCTGCGCGAACTCCGCTCCCACACACCCCGCGAACACCAGGCCGGCCTTGCTCCACCACGGGCGGAGCCGCGGCCAAGCGCCGTCGACGCGCACGAGCAGGAAATAGAACGCGAACGGCACCGCGAGGTCGGCAAAGTAGCTCGCGTACCACACACGCCACGCGGTCGGCAGCATCGCGCGCACATCGAGCACGAAGATGGCCGCGAGCGCGAGCACCGGCACGAGCGCCCACCGCGCTCGTGCGCTTCGCCTGAGCGCGCTCACTCGTCGTACGGAAAGTACAGCTCGTTGCCGTCCGGATCGGTGAGCACCTGCGTGCGGTGCCCCCACTGCACCTCGCGCACGGGAAGTTGCCGAGCGGTGCACTGCGCGTCGAACCGGCGGTGCGCCTCGCGCGTGAGTTCGATGTACACGCGCCCGCTTCCGGCGCGCGCGGTATCGGTGCACAGGATGATCTCGCACTCGCCGTGGCTCACCTGGCACACCCAGTCATCGGGACTCGTCCAAGCCACCGAAAAGTCGAGCTGGTCGACATAGAACGCGCGCGCCGTGGCGCACGACGTCACGAAGAGCACCGGGCGCGTATACCAGCGCAGCGGATCGGTCTCGGCCATGCCCAAAAGAAAACGCCCCGGCGCAGCGACCGCTGCCCCGGGGCGTTGTCGAACCGATCGCTCAGAGCGCCGGCGGCGCGCCCGCCTTGCGGATGCGGTACTCCTTGTGCCCTTCGCGCTGCTCCTTCTTCATCTCGTCGATGATGGCCACGGCATCGGTATTCTTGCCGGCCTTCACGGCCGCTTCGAGCTTGTCGACGGTGACGAGCAGATCCTTGATCCCCTGCTGGTAGCCAGCCACGAACTTGGCCTGCTCGGCTGCCGGCACCTGCTGCTTCTTCTCGGGCTCCATCGTCAGCGCGGCCTTCGCGTTGGTCTTGATGGTCGCGATCTGTTCGAGGGTGTTGGCGTTCTTCGACGGGTCGTCGATCTGGCGGCCGACGGCCTTAAAGGCGGTGTTGATCGCCGCCATCTTCTTGCCGAGGGGCGTCTTCGGCTCCTCATCCTGGGCGAAGGCCGGGCGGGCGAGGGCAATGGCGAGGACACAGGCCGCGCCGATCTGTCGGATGCGAAGGTGCATGGCGGGTTGAGACTCGAGCTGTAGGTAGGAGTACTGCAGGGGCTCTCTGGAATACGCGCCGGGTGGGAAAGGTGCTGGGGCACGCATTGTAGGGGGTGGTACCGGGGGGTGGGACCAAGTGTTCCTGGGTGGCTTGGGTGCGGGGGAGGGTTCGTGAAACCCTGAGGGATCGAGGGGGAAGGTGGTGATGGGGGAAGGAATCGAGGACGACCCGCAGTCCTCGACATCTCCCCCCTCCACGGCCTCCCCCCCTCGACCCCTCAGGGGTTCACCAGCCCCAGCGAACCTCTGCCCCCAGACGTACTATCCCCGCCGGGACCGACCGCCTCCCCGTCCCCCCGCTTTTCGCTCCCCCGCGTCACCCCGCGTATGACCGAGCACTCCCCGGCGCCCGACCGGCGCAATTTCCTGTCGAAGGCCGCTGCCATTGTCGTGGGCGGCCTCATTTCGGTGGTGGCGCCCGTTGCCGGCGTCTTCACCCTCCTCGACCCCCTCCGCCGCAAGGGCGACACCCGGGGCATGGTGCGCGTCGCCGCGTTGGCCTCGCTCCCCGAGGGCGGCGAGCCCCGCAAGTTCCCCGTCCTCGACACCCTCGTCGACGCCTGGAACAAGACGGAGAACGTCCCGGTCGGGTCCGTCTATATCCAGAAGACCGGCGCCGATTCGGTGCGGGTCCTCAATTCGGTCTGTCCCCACCTGGGCTGCTCGGTCGGCTTCAACGCCGCCAGCAAGGGCTACTTCTGCCCCTGCCACAAGAGCAGCTTCGCCATCGACGGGCAGATCGCCGATCCCAAGAGCCCGAGCCCCCGGGCCATGGATGAGCTCGAGGCGATCGTGAAGGACGGTGAGGTCTGGGTGAAGTTCCAGAACTTCCGGAAGGGCTCCCCCGAGAAGATCCCCGTCTGATGGCGGGCGATCCGAAGGCCGGGCAGGACTGGCTCGACCAGCGCACCGGCTACAAGGCACTGCTCCACGAAGCCCTCTTCGAAAACGTCCCCGGTGGGGCACGCTGGCGCTACGTGTGGGGCAGCACGCTCACGTTCTTCTTTGCCGTGCAGGTCATCACGGGGCTCTTCCTGTGGATGTCCTACAGCCCGAGCTCGCAGACGGCGTGGGAGAGCGTCTACTTCATCCAGCATCAGATGTGGGGCGGCTGGTTCCTCCGCGGCCTCCATCACTTCGTTGCCCAAACCATGACGGTGCTGCTCGTGCTGCACCTCATGCAGGTCATCATCGACGGTGCGTACAAGGCGCCGCGCGAGGTGAACTACTGGTTTGGCGTTGGACTGTTGTTGCTCGTGCTCGCGCTGTCGCTCACGGGCTATCTCCTTCCGTGGGATCAGAACGGGTACTGGGCCACCGCGGTCTCCACGAACATCGTGGGGATGAGCCCCGGCATCGGGCAGGCCGCTCAAACGGTCGTGGTGGGTGGCGCGAGTTACGGCCATCACACGCTCACACGCTTCTTCGCGTTGCACGCGGGGCTCATACCCGGTCTCATCATCGTGCTCATCATCGGGCACGTGTATCTGTTCCGCCGCCACGGCCTCACGCCCAAGCAGCCACTCAAGGGTCCCGACGAAGGCTTCTGGCCCGAGCAGGTGTTGCGCGATGCGGTCGCCTGCCTCGCCGTGCTCGCGGTCGTGATCTTCTTCGTGGTGCGCGAGCATGGCGCGCCACTCGGCGCCCCCGCCGATCCGGCCGAACAGTTCTCGGCGGCGCGCCCCGAGTGGTACTTCCTCTTCCTGTATCAGCTCCTCAAGTACTTCCCGGGCAAGACGGAGATCATCGGCGCGATCATCCTCCCCACGCTCGTGATGATCGTCCTCGTGGCGATCCCCATCCTGGGCAAGTGGCGGCTCGGCCATCGCTTCAACGTCGGCTTCATCGGCGTGATGCTCGCCGGCGTCGCGCTGCTCTCGTGGCAGGCGGTGAGCGCCGACAGGAAGGACCCCGACTATCAGGTGGCCAAGCAGATCGCCGCGCGTGACGCCGCGCGCGCCGTGGAGCTCGCCGACAACGGCGTGCCGATCACCGGCGCGCTCACCCTCGTGCGCAATGACGCCTACACCCAGGGTCCGCGCATCTTCTCGCGCAACTGCGCCAGCTGCCATCGCTACGACGGCCACGACGGGCTCGGCAACGCCCTGCCCAAGGACTCCATCAGTGCGTCCGATCTCAAGGGCTTCGGCTCGCGCGCGTGGGTGAAGGGCTTCCTCGACGTCGACACGATCATGACGCGCCGCTACTGGGGCGGCACGGTGCACACCGAAGGCGACATGGTCGGCTGGCTCAACGACCACATTCCCGAAACGGACGCCCAGGTCGAAGCGCGCCACAATGTGGTGCTCGCACTCTCATCGCAGGCGCAGCTCAAGTCGCAGGCCGCGCTCGATGTGCAGGACAGCGCGAAGATCGCGGCCGGCATCGCCTTCATGCGCAACACCAAGGGCGGCTGCGCCGAGTGTCACGTGTTCCAGGATGTCGGCACCGACAGCCCGGAGCTCACCGGCTGGGGCTCACGGCAGTGGATGATCGACTTCGTGAACGACCCCGCGCACAAGCGGTTCTTCGGCCGCGACAATGATCGCATGCCGAGCTACGGCGTGGAGAAGAGTCTCACGCCGCGTGAGATCGAGATGGTGGTGGATTGGATTCGCGGTGACTGGTATACCCCCAAGGCCAAGGCCGGGAAATAGTCCAGATGAATCGTCGAGCGGCGCTTCGCACGCTCGCCCACACCGCCGTGGCCGCTTCGGTGGCCCCGGCGGTTTTGCGTGGGCGATATCGCCTGTTTGCGCAATCACCCGCCGAGTACTCGGCGCGAACGATCGCCCTGATGCGCGAGAGCACGGTGATCGACATGCTCTGCCAGTTCGCGTTCGACGACTTCCGACGGCCCGGCGGGCCGCAGATGATGCAGTGGCTCCGCGATCCGCGCACCTTCACGGCCGAGGACTTTGCGGTGTTCCGCGATTCCGGCGTGAGCGTGGTGGCGCTCGGGAGTGGCCCCGGCAGCTACGACGACGCCATGCGCTTCTATGCGCAGTGGAACGGTTTCATTGCGTCGAACAGCCAGTGGTTCACGCGCATCGACGATGCGGGCGATCTGACGAGTGTGAAGGCATCGGGAAAGGTGGGCGTGCTGCTCAGCGCGCAGATCTCCGATCATTTCCGCACCCCGGCCGATGTGGACACGTTCTACGGATTGGGGCAGCGTGTCTCGCAGCTCACCTACAACCTGCAGAGCCGCATCGGCGCCGGTTTCCTCGAGAACCGCGACGGCGGGCTCACGGCCTTCGGGCACGACATCGTGGCGCGCATGGAGAAGGTGGGCATGGTGGTGGATCTCTCGCACTGCGCCGACCAGACCACGCTCGACGCGCTCGACGCCGCCACGCGCCCGCCCGTCTTCACGCATGCATCGGCGCGCGCGCTGCTGCCGAACTGCTCGCGCTGCAAGACCGACGACGCGCTCAAGAAGCTCGCCGCCAAGGGCGGCGTGGTGGGCATCCCGATGATCCGCTTCATGATCCGTCCAGCCCCGCCGGTTACTGTGCAGCATGTGGCCGATCATGTGGAGCACCTCTTCAAGCTCATCGGCCCGGAGCACGTCGGCATCGGCTCCGATCTGGACATGGGCGGCCTGTCGAACGGCATGCCCGCCACCGGGCAGCCTGACATTTCGAGCCAGCCCAACTTTGCACGCTACGGGGCGTACATGACGGCCGACGGCATGGCCAATGTCGACGGGTTGAACCATCCCAAGCGCGTCTTCGATCTCACCGAAGCGCTGGTGCAGCGCAAGCATACCGATGCCGACATCAAGGCCGTGCTCGGCGGAAGTTTTGCGCGCGTGCTGAAGGAGGTGTGGAGGTGATCACCGCGCGCATCGTGGCTGGCGCAGCGCTGCTCGCGGCGACCTCGCTGCACGCACAGGGCGCACGACCCGCGCCGCGCCCGCGCACACTCGTGATCGACTCCGTATCCGTAGTGGATGTCGCCGCCGGCCAGATCCGCGAGCAGCAGCGCCTCGTCATTCGCGGCGACACCATCATCGCGGTGGACGCGGTAAGCGCACCGCTACCGCAGCCCGTCGATCAGTACGTGAACGGCCGCGGTACCTTCGCCATGCCCGGCCTCACCGATCATCACGTGCACCTCGACGCCGGCATGGATCGCCTGCTCGTGGCCGCGGCGCGTGGTGGCGTGACCATGGTACAGAACATGGCCGGCGACAATCGCATCGTGGGCGAGTACGCACGACGCACGCTGACCAAGGCGCTCGCCGGTCCCGAGATCGCGTACGTGAGCGTGATGGCCGGCCCCGACTTCTTCGTCGACCCGCGATTCCGCGGCGCCGGCGTGGGCTACGCGCCGGGAACGGCGCCCTGGATTCAGGCCATCACCACCGCGACCGACTTCCCGACCGCGATTGCCGCCGCACGCGGTTCAGGCGCCGAGATTCTCAAGCTCTACGCCATGCTCGACAGCGCCGTGGCGGCCCGCGCCATTGCCGAAGCGCACCGGCAGGGCATGCGTGTCGTCGCACATGGCACGGTGTTCCCCGCGCGGCCACTCCAGCTCGTGCAGAGTGGCGTGGATGTGCTCACGCATGCGCCCTATCTCTCGTGGCAGGGCGCGCCCGCGGTGCGCGCGGAAGACAGCTTCGATCGACGCAAAGGCCCGTATGCCACCGTCCCGGTGAACGGCCCCGTGATCACCCAGCTGCTCACCGCCATGCAGCAGGCGCACACGTTCCTCGAGCCCACGCTCTTCGTCTTCGCGCGTCAGGCCGACGAGAAGGACGTGAACGAGTGGTCGCGTGCACTCACCCGGCGCGCACGCGATCTGGGCGTGCCCATCATCGCCGGCACTGATGGACTCATCGGTGGTGACAGCACGGCGCTCCCGAATGTGCATCAGGAGCTCGCGCTGCTGGTGGAGGCGGGGCTCACCCCGCGCGAGGCGCTGGCGAGCGCCACCGTCACGGCGGCCCGCGCGATGAAGCGCGAACGTACTCACGGAGCGCTCGCCCCGGGCTTCGTGGCCGACGTGCTGCTGCTCGACGCAAACCCACTCACGGACGTGCGGAGCACCACGCGCATCCGTCAGGTCGTACTGCGCGGGAAGACGTTGCGCTGAGCGCTACAGCAGCCGCTCGAGCTTCCCCTTCCGCTTCACGATGTTCTTGTAGTCCCACTGCACGGTGCGCGACTCCGCGAGCCACGCGCGCAGCGCCGTCAGGTCGATGTCCGGCACCGCATTGTAGCGCGCCTCGGCGGCCTTGAAGGTCCCCTCCTTGGCAAGCCCGGGCGTCGCGAAGCTCTGCCCGCTCCAGAACATCAGGCGCACGCCGCCCTTGAGCACGCTGTAGCCCACAATTGGATTGCCGTCGAGAAACCACACCGGATGCCGGTGCCAGATCTTGTTCTCGGCGTCGGGGAGTGCGGCATCGATTTCGGCCGCCAGTTGGGCACAGACCAGTTGATGATCTGGCGTCTGCGTGCGGTTGTACGCGAGAACGTCGTCGTGCATCGGAGGGTCGCTTATGGCGTTGGTGATTGCGCGCTGATGCTGACGTAATAGCCGTCGGGATCGCGCAGGGAGAATTCCATCGTGCCGGTGTTCGGAATCGAAGTGATCATGCCTGGCGGCGTTGGCGCGTGTCCGAAGAGCCGCTGATACCAGGCGGTGCTCGTGGCGACGTCGCGCACGCCGATGATGGGCCAGGTGCGAATCAACGGGCCACCGCCGCCTGCATCGCGGCTACGGCCTCGCGGAGTGCCGTCGCCACCATGTCATCACCAGCCAGTTGCTCGGCGTTGGCGCCGCGGCGCGGAATATCGATCACGCGACAGGCGTCCGGCACCAGCCTGGCGCTCATGACACCGAGCGTTTCGAGCAGCTGCGGATAGGCGTACTGCGAGGCCGAGGACGCATTCAACACGCCCACCGGCTTGTCAAAGAGCTCACCGCTCCCCACAACCCAATCCAGCGCGTTCTTGAGGACACCGGGCACGCCATGCGCGTACTCTGGACTCGAGATCAGCACCGCGTCGGCGGCATCGAGCGCAGCACACCACGCGGCCACTGATGGCGCCCGCGGGGCGGTGGTGCGCTCGACATCCGGGTTGAACGCCGGGATCTCCGCAAGACCCTCGAAGGCGATCACGCGGACTTCGCGCGACGCCACCCGCTGCACGGCCTCGAGGAGCGCCCGGTTCGACGACTCGGCGCGCAGACTCCCCGAGACGGTCAGCAGACGCATGACTCCTCAGCCGAGGCGCGACGCCGGTCGGAGGGCACGGGCTTCATCGGGGGGCCAATCGCTCGCAATCCACCATACCCGCCGCGATGCGTCGTCATGGCGACCTCGCCGGTCGGCGTGAGGATCGGCGTGACACCACCGACGGCCGTAAACGGCGCCGTGGCTCCGACGCCGAAGTCGGCATCCACTTCCCAGGGCGCGCCGGTATCGCGATAGACGAACACATTCTGCCCGTCGAGCGTGACGTGTCCCTCGCGCGCCGCCGCGTATACCTGATCGAGCGCCGCGCCGAAGCGCGCCGGCACCGTGCGCACATCGAGACGCACCCGAACAGCCGCCAGCAGGCGTGGCGCGGCCGACACGATGGTCACGGCATACGCCGTCATGCCGTCGCCACCATTCGGCGCATGTCGTCATACGCCGCCGTGATCAGCGCCTCGATCGCCGATGCGTCCACGGACGCGCCCGGTACGAGCTTCACATGTCGCATGCGCTTGCCCGTGCCACGCAGCAGCCCCTGCGGGTCCGGCAGGGTCGCCCCGCGGAAGAAGCCGAGCGAGACGTGCGCCGAGTACACGCCGACGTACGCGAACGGGGCGTCACCCACGCAGGCGTTGGCATTGCCATCATGCCACGTCTCGCGCACATCATCGCCACGGGCGCGCATCACGCTGAACCAGTGCTGCGCGAGCGCGCCAAGCGGACCCGCCTGACGCGCCAGCCACGAGTGGAGCGCCCGATCATACGCGCTCACCTCGTCGAATCGCAGCACCGCCTCGCGGGTAGACATGCGCTCGTGCTCAGCCCCGCACCGCCGCTTCGATGGCGGCGATATCGATCTTCTTCATCTGCATCATCGCGTCGAAGGCGCGCTTCGCCACCGCGCGATCGGGTGAGCTCACCGCCTGCGTCAGCGCGCGCGGTGTGATCTGCCAGTTGAGCCCCCACTTGTCCTTGCACCAGCCGCAGTTGCTCTCGGCGCCGCCGTGGTTCACGATGGCGTTCCAGTAACGGTCCGTCTCTTCCTGCGTGTCGGTGGCCACCTGAAACGAGAACGCCTCGCTCTGCGGGAATGCCGGGCCGCCGTTGAGACCGAGGCAGGGAATCCCCATCACGGTGAACTGCACCGTCAGCACCTGATCCTTCACCCCGCCGGGAAAGTCGCCCGGCGCCCGGTGCACCGCCTCGACGGTCGAGTTCGGAAAGGTGGCGGCGTAGAACGCGGCGGCCTCATCGGCCCCGCTCTGGTACCACAGGCAGATCGTGTTCTTGGCGATCGCGGACATGGAAAGCCCTCAGGACGGGGAGAAGGTCGAACGATACCGGCTTGGACCGCCCGATGCCTCGGGATTCATCGGTGCGGCAACTCCTGCACCCGCCACACATCGATCCCGCCCGCCATCTGTCCCACTGGAACGCTCGCCACGCGGGACCTGGTGGTCAGGTCGATGATATCGACCGCGCCAGGCTCCGACCCCACCCCTTCGCAGCTCACGAAGACATACCGATCATCCGGCGACACCACGAGCCCGCTCGGGACGCGCGTCGAGGTCGCTACCCGCGCCAGCTCGGCCCCGGTCTTCGCGTCGTGAATACTCACCGACTGCCCACGCTTGTTGGTGCCGATGAGCAGCGCGCCGTCGTGCGTGGTGGCCAGGTTGTAGCTGCCATTCCCCGTCGGAAGGCGACGGCGCATCGTCCACTGCGCCACATCGATCTCCACGATCTCCGACGCGCGGTTGCACGCCACCCACACCGTGCGCCCATCCCGACTCGGCTGCGCCCACGTGGGCGAGCAGCTCACATCGCCCGGCTTGGGCGGCTCCATGCCGTGTCCGGAGTGATCGGCCATCGGCGCGCCACGCTGCGGCGGCGCGCCCGTCATCCCCATCTCGCTCCCCTTCGCCAGCGAGAAGTGCCGCGCGACGTCGAACCGCGTGGCATCGATATCGACGAGCACGTCGTCCATCATGCACACCGACCAGTGGTGCCGGCCATCGGGCGACAGCCGCGATCCGTGCGGCATCGTGCAGGTGGGAATGCGCGTGAGCTCCACCATGTCACGCGTCCCCACCACCGACACGCTCGACGGCACCATGTCGCCGTGCAGGTTGAAGTTCACGACCCACGCGTACTCACCGTCGCTCGACAGCTGCAGCGTGGCGGGGAAGCTGCCCAGATCCACCTGACCCAGCACCGCATCACGCTCGGCGTCGAGCTTCCACAGTGTGCCATTCGGATTGCCGTGCGCCGTGCTCACGTAATAGAAGCGCCCGTCGGGCGAGACGCCCACGCCGTGCGGTCCATCGGGGTCCACGGCGTTCTTGCCGATCACGCGCTCACGCAGCACCGACGCTCCACCGGGACCAAAGCGAACGACCTGCATCTTGTCCACCGCCTCCGCACCGACAATGACGTCGTAGGTGCGCGTCGGCGCGGCGGACGGCTGCGCGTGCACCGGCGCGGCGGAGAACGAGCTCCCCAGCAGCGCCAGTGCCACGCGAACGCGCGACCTCACGGCGTGATTCTCCCGGGCTTGGGCTTGATCTTCCCGATGAACAATCCAGCGTACATGTCGTTGATGTAGATGAGATCGTCCTTCACCACCACGCCCCACGTCATCGTGGCGTTCGGCACCACGGCTTTCGGATCCGACGGGAAGAAGGTGGCGATGGTCCGGTTCTGCGCCTTGAGATCGCCGCGCAGTTCGCCGGAGATGTCGATCGCATGGAAGCCCGCGTTGTATGCTCCGATGTAGAGCGTGTCCGCACGTGCCCACACGTTGTGCACGCCGCCGTAGTCCGGCTCCCAGTACGCCACCGACTTGGGATGCAGGATGTCCGATACATCGATGACCTGGAGCCGCCCCCACGCCTGCGTGAGCTCACTGCCCGCGGCGCCACCGAAGCCGGCGCCGAACACTTCATCGCCGATGAACACGTAGTTCTTGTGGCGCCACGCGGTGTGCGTGCCGCGGATGTACCCCGGGCCGCCCTTGAGCTCGACCTTCTTGTACAGCTTGTCGAGATCGTACTTGTACTGCGACACGAGCTGCGGCTTGCTCGGCGTGCCGCTCTTGATACCGTTGCCCACATCGAGGATGATCAGGCCATCGTTCCACCACGAGCCATAGAGCAGGCCGTCCTGGATGTCGATGTCGTGCAGCGAGCGCCCCGACGCATCACGCGGCGTGGTCCACTGTGCGAGCTCGCGCGGCTTGGCCGGATCATCAAGGTTGATGACATGCACCGCGCCGGTGCCGTCGTTGGTGATGAACACATTGAGCTGCCCCGTCTTCTTGTCGCGATAGACGAAGCTCGAGTGCACGCCGGCGGTGACCGTTTCGGTGAACTCGCTCACCTTCCGGGGGTGGAGCGGATCCTCCAGCGTGTAGATCACGATGCCGTTCTTGCGATCCGACGCCCCCTCACGCGTGTGCACGAGGATCTTCCCGTCGGCATCGGTCATGAGATCGTTCACGCGACGCGTGTTGGTGAGCAGCGAGTCCACCACCTTGGGGTCGGCGGGATTGCTCACATCGATCACGTACGCCACGTCACCACCCGAGCCCGAGCCGAGGTACGCGACCTTGCCGTTCGGGTGCACCCACACCTCTTCGGTCGTGAAGCGCGACTTGACCGACTTGCCCACGAGTTCGAACACCTGCCCCACGTCGCGCTCGGTGACAGTGATCGTCGCACTCGCCGTCGCGGGACCGGCCACGGCGGTCACGACGTAGGTGCCTTCACCGTAGGCGACGAAGCGTCCGTCGGCGTCGATCTGCCCATTGCCGCCGGACATTGCGTACACCGGCGACAGATCACTGCGCGGCGTACCACCCACCGTGGCCTTGAACGACAGCGTGACCACGTCGCCCTGTCGAACACGCGCGCTCGACGGCGTCAGCGTCGCCTTCGAGACCGGTCCGGCCACCACGCTGATCGGCACCGTGGTCGACACCCCGTGCACCGTGGCGGTGAGGGTGGCCCGACCGGCGGCGACCGCGGTGACCTGTCCACCGGCGTTCACACTGGCCACGGCGGCGTTGCTGCTCTTCCAGGTGGCGGGCGTGTTGCTGATGTCCCCCAGCGCCGAGACGCCATGGGCGGTGAGGGGGACCGACTGTCCGGCGACGAGCGTGGTCACCCGGGGCTCCACGGCAACGCGCGCCGGTGCACCGGCCACCACCTTGATCTCGACGCGCTGCAGCACTGGTGCCTTGCCCGGCTGCACCGCCGACACGAGCGCCACGACGTTACCGGGGGCACCGCCTTTCACCCAGCCGGTTCGATCGACCTTGCCTTCAAATCGACCCGCCGCCTGACTGTACAGGAGCGCGGCTTCGGTGGGTTTGCCACTCGCGTCGAGGGCCCGGCCCACGAGTTGGACCGAATCGCCCACGGTGAGCGTGGCCTGGCTGGGCGTGACGGCAATTTTTGCGACCGGCGCCGGCTGGGTTGCCGCGGGCGGTTGCAGCAGAGTCAGTGCAAGAAGGAGCATCGCCTGAGGTGCGGAGGGATCGGGAAACCTTCGACGGCGATGAATCGAAGGCTTTCCGGGGCGAATGGCAACCTTCAGGTGCGCAATCGCGATACGCTAGGTGGCGGTCGCCCGCCCGTCGTTCGTCCCACCGAAGCGCTGACGATTCCGCGCCTGCGCCTTCGTCCGTTCCACCTCCCGATTCCTCGGGGGCGCGCTGCTCTGCAGTGAGGCGAGCAGCGTGCGCGCCGCGGCGGTCACGTCGTCCACCGCCCGGTTGAACGCCGCCTCATTCGCCTTCGAGGGGCGCGCGGTGCCACTGAGCTTGCGCACGAACTGCAGCGCCGACGCATGGATCTCGTCGGGCGTGGCCGGTGGTTCGAAGTTGGCGAGGACCTTGATGTTGCGGCACATCGTGTCGAGAAAAGAAAGGTTCAGTCGACGATGAACAGGGTCGCGCCGGAACGCGTCCGTGACCGATGCGGTTCTGCCCCATCGGCGACCTGATAGCTCATCCCCGGCGTCAGCACGACCGTGCGCCCGTCGGCGAGTTCGGTGTGCAGTTCGCCGGCGAGACAGAGAAGAATATGCCCCTTCTCACACCAGTGGTCGGCGAGATAGTCCGGCGAGTACTCCACCATGCGCACGCGCACGTCGCCGAAGTGCTGGGTGCGCCACCAAGACACTCCGGTCTCGCCGACATGTTCGGTGCGTGGTACGGTGGACCAGTCCGTGGTCCCGAATGGGATGTTCTGCAGGTGCACTCGGCTCAGCCTCCGTAATGCTGCCCGATTCGGCGTCCGGCGTAGATCCCCACGCCGGTGCCGATCATGCTCACGACGAACGCCGTGAACATCCCGAACGGCTCTCCAAGCGCCCAGCCGGCGTAGCCGCCCACCACCGAGCCGATCAGCGCGAACATCCTGGTCATGTCAGCTCACGTCACTGGCGGCACGGCGCATTCGGATCCGTGGGCCGCGGCACGTCGCGTATCGGACGCTGCGGCGCGTTCCCGATGAGCATCGCCGCATCGTGCACCATCCGCGCAACGCGCTCGAGGTCGCGGTAGCTGATGTACTGCGCCTCGTCGGTCACCTGGTGATAGTCCTGATGCTCGCCGCGCGAGAATGCCACCGCCGGAATCCCGTACCGCGCGTAGTTGTAGTGATCGGCTCGGCAGTAGTACTGCAGCGGATGCCCCGGCGCGTCGAACGTGTAGTCGAACACGAAGGGGATGGGCTGCTGCGCATTCGCGCGTTCGAGATACTCACCAAACTCCCGTGAGATGCGCTTGGCGCCGATCACTTCGAGATACTGATCGCTGCCGGCGCCCGTGCCGCTCCGTGGGAAGTCGTGGACCGTGCCGCGCCCCACCATGTCCTGGTCGATCTCGCCTACGATCGAGTCGACCGGTACCGGTGCATGATCGCCGAACCAGTGCGAGCCCAGCAACCCGGCCTCCTCGCCCGTGTGACTGACGAAAATGATCGACCGCCTGGGGCGCGCGCCGCGCGCCATCGCTTCCGCAATCTCCAGGATCGAGGCGGTACCCGAGCCGTCATCGTCGGCGCCATTTCGAATGGAATCGAGTCGGGGCCGGTTCACGCGCCGCAGACTGTCGAGCATCGTCCGGATTCGCGCCGACTCCGCCGAGGTGGGCGGCCGAAGCGGCGAGTCCGCCCCCATGGGCCGCATCACCGTATTGAACGCCCGCAGCGAGTCATGATCGACCGGGGCATGGTCGTAGCCGACATGATCGTTGTGCGCGGTGAGCGTGAGGTACTGGTGGCGCAGGACCGGATCGCTGCCGCGCAGAATGCCCACCACGTTGCGCGCCGCATACTCGACCGGTCGCCGCGGATAGTCCACGTGCCCGGTGATCGGCCGACCGCTCGCGCCCGGAGTCAGCGAGGCCACGTCGGCGCCCATCAGCGTGCGGGCGGCCGCCCGCGTCACCCACACGATGGGCAGCGTATTCGCGCGCGAGCTGTCCGGCACCGGACGCCCCTCGCGAAGCCGCGCCACCTGCTCGGCCGGCACATCTTCGAGGCCGCTCACCACGAGCGCCACGGCGCCCCGGTACCGAGCGCCGGCGTTGGAGGCCGCGCGGAAGGAGTGACCAACCGGCACGTCGATGAAGACCGCGCGCCCCGCCACCTCGGTCGGTGACACCCAGCCCGTCGTATCGCGCAGGGAGCCAGCGTAGATCACGGCCGTGTTCGTGAACCGGCGTGCCGGCGCCAGACTGCTCGCCGGCATGAAGTCCGTGAACACGCGAAGCGCCGTGCCACCTGCGCTCAGCTGCGACGCCGGATCCACCGCGACGCGCCACATCGGCACGACCTGATACCACCCGCCGTTCTCGCCCCCGGGCTCGAGTCCCAGGCGCTGGAACTCGGCTGCGATATAGGCCGTGGTCATGTACGCGCCACGACTCCCGGTCTCCCGCCCCATCGTCGAATCGTCGGCGATGCGAAAGAGGCGCTCGCGCAGGTCAGCGGCGGTAATGGCCGCGGTCGTCGACGTGACGGGAGGCTGCGGATGTCTGGCGCAGGCGGCCAGCAGCGCGGTGCCGGGAAGCAGGCGACGGAGCGTCATGCCTGACGCAAGCGCGCGAACGCGCGCTCCGCAAGCGAAATCGCTCGGCGTTGGCGTCAGGTATACCGCGGATCGTCCGCCGACGGCCCGTACAGCGCCGGCACGGTCGCATCGAGCAGGCGCAGATACACGGTGATCTGACCGCGATGGTGCGCCAGATGCGCCAGCGTATCCACGAGCATGTCGGTGCGGGGCATCACGCTCACCGCCTCGCCCTTCGCCTTGAGCGTCCACGGTGACGCGAGCTGCTCAGCCGTCGCGCTTTCCAGCGCATCGCGTGCCTGCGTGGCACCGGCCTCCAGCGCCTCGAGCCATTCGCGTTGCGTGTGCAACGGCGGCGGCCGATGCCGAGGGATCTCGGGCGCCAGGTCGAGCTCGTCCTGGCCAAGGATGAGTGCCAGCCACGAGGGCATGGATGCGACCATGCCGACCAACTGGCCGAATGGCATCGACTTGGGATGTGGCCGCCACTCGTCATGGCCCTCGGGCACCTGCTGCAGCACACGACGGGTTCGCTCCACCTCACGGTCGAGCAGGCTGAGACACCGGTCCGTGAATTCCATGGCCGCCGGTGGCGCAGACGGCGTGCCAGCGGCGCGCACCACGCGCTAGCATTCGCGCATGTCGCTCGAGCCGTCCCTCACCGCGGTGCGTTACACGCGTCCCCCCTGGGCCGACGTGTCGCGCTTCCCCTTTTGCGTCCCCAGCATCGCCGGGATGTCCACGCTCGATGTGGACACCCCCGTCACCTGCTTTGTAGGCGAGAACGGCTCCGGCAAGTCGACGCTGCTCGAAGCCATCGCGATTGCGGCATCGCTCCCCTCGGCCGGCGCCGCGAATCGCGCCGTCGATGACCCCACACTTGCCGAGCAGCGGTGGCTCGCGCGTGCGCTCAAGCTCACCTGGCGCCTCCGCAACAACCGCGGCCTCTTCCTGCGGGCCGAGGACTTCTTTGCGTTTCAGCAGCTGGTGAAGCGCGAGCGCGCCGAGTTCACCGAAACACTCGGGCGCATGGAAGCGGAGTACGCCGATCGCTCGGCATATGCCAAGCAGCTCGCGATGGGGCCGCTCAAGGCGAGCATGGCCGACATGGACCGACGCTACGGCGAGAACCCCGACGCGCGGTCGCACGGCGAGGCCTTCCTCAACTTCTTCCAGCAGCGCCTCGTGCCGCGCGGGCTCTATCTGCTCGACGAGCCCGAAGCCGCGCTCTCGCCACAGCGCCAACTCACGCTGCTCGCGATGATGTTCGATCTGGTGGCCGAGGGGGCGCAGTTCATCATCGCCACGCACTCCCCCATCCTGCTCGCCTATCCCGGCGCGCGCATCTACTCGTTCGACGACGGCGCCATCGAGACGACCGAGTGGGAGCAGACCGAGCACGTGCGCCTCACGCGGGATTTCCTGGCGAACCCCGAGCGGTATTTCCGCAACCTGCGGAGCTAACGCGCGCGCGACGCTGCGGCCAGCTCCGCCGATACCCGCCGTTGCACCACCGGCAGGTATTTGCCAAAGAATTCCGGTTCGCGCTCCAGCACCATCAGCGCACGCTGTGAATCACCGCGGCGCGTGATGCCGAACCCGCGCGCCAGCACCCACTCGATCGCCGCCCACAGGTGCACGCGCTCGAGCACCGGATTCATCACGTTCGTGAAGATGCAATAGTGGGTATCGCGAGCGGCGATGTGGTGCAGTCGATGCTGTGCCGGCGATTGCAGCACGCCCCAATGCTGCAGCCAGCGCACGACCGCCGGATTGCGACGCGGTGCCTGGTGACTCCACTTGTGCACCTGATTCATGTTCACCCCGAGCGAGAGCCCGAGGAGAAGCTGCCAGGTGAGCCGATCGATCAGCCAGGCCCCGGTCGCGATGGTGAGCGCGATGACGAGCAGCGTGCGCGAGCTGTTCCACCACGACTTGTCGAGGAGCGCGCGCGGCGCGTAGTGGTGCAGGATGTTGGGCCGCGTGATGTGCGTGCCCACCACGGGCCAGAACGGATCGCCGTACGCGTCCTGCCACCAGTGAAAAAGGCCGGACACGGCGTCAGTGATCAGCCAGACCAGTACGATCTGGCCCGCAAGCAGTAGCAGGTCCACGAGTGCGCTCCGGAACGAGACGCGCCCACCCTAACGCATGCGCGTGGTGCACGACCATACGTCGTCCGACGCACGCCGGCGTCGAGGGCTCGTGACGGCCGCATCATGGCGAGCCCCGTGGCCGAGCACAAGATTGGGGCGGCGCGTAGACTATCGAACAGGTCCCCCCACCGCCCGCCCTCCGGAGATCGCATGCGTACACCGTTGATCGCTCTGCTGGCCATGTCCCTCGCGACCACCACCGCGGCCGCTCAGGGTGGCGGCGGCGGTGCCGGAGGCGCCGGCGCACCGGGAGGCGCCGGCCGTGGCGGCGCACCCCGCCGCGATCCCAACGCGCCGCGCACCATCGCCGGTATCAACACGGTGTGGCTCGAGGAACTCACGCAGCCCGAGTTCCGCGACATGCTCAAGGACGGCTACACGTCGGTGCTCATCATGACCGGAGGCGTCGAGAACAACGACGGCAACCTCCAGATGAACAAGCACAACATCAACATCAAGCTGCTCGGCGAGATGATCGCCAGGCGCATGGGCAAGACGCTCGTCGCGCCGCTCGTGACGCTCGAACCGGGGAACGCGGGCCCGAACATCACGCCGGGCAAGGCCGGCCCCATGCTCTCGCAGGCGACCTACACCGCCATGCTCTTCGATATGGGCAACTACCTGCGCAGCATGGGCTTCAAGGAGATCTACTATCTCGGCGACAGTGGCGGTAACGGACGCGGCATGCAGGCCGCCGCCGATTCGCTCACCAAGCTCTACGCCGACAGCCCTGACAAGGTCTACTTCAAGCACGTGCCCGAGTACTACAACCACACCAGCGTGGTGCAGCCGTACATCCAGAACGAGCTCAAGATCCCCGAGCAGATCAAGATCGGCGCGAGCACGGGCAGCAGTAACCTGCACGAGGAACTCGGCATCGACGCCACCATGGCCCTCGCCGATCCGCAGTCCATCCGCTTCGAGCAGCGCAAGAAGGTGGGCCAGGATTCCATCAACGGCGTCAAGTTCCAGTCGCTCAAGTGGCTGCAGGACCTGGGGCGCAAAGTCGCCGAGGTGCGCGTGAAGGCCACGGTGGATGCGATCACCGCATATCGGGCGACCCTGCCGAAGCCGTAACCGCCTGTCCCCGAGCCTTGCGCTAATATAAGCGCAAACTTATATACCCCCCACACCATCACGGAACGGGGAGGGAGTATGGCTATCGACGTCCATCGTCATCTGGGCGCCGTGGATCGCTTGGTCGAATCATTCGAGCGCGACGGTAAGCCGATGCGCGCCGTCGTGCTGCAGCGGAAGTACGAGACCGATGTCGAAGACCTGTGGGATGCGCTGACGAATGCCGAGCGCATTCCACGGTGGTTCATGCCCATCGAGGGCGATCTGCGGCTCGGCGGTCGGTATCAGCTGATCGGGAACGCTGGTGGCACGATCACGACCTGTGATCCGCCGGTCGCGCTTGGCCTGACGTGGGAGATGCGCGGACAAGTCACCTGGGTCGAGGTGCATCTGGCCAGCGACTCGCCTGAACGTACCGCGCTGACGCTACGCCACATCGCCGAAGTCACGCCTGAGGGCGATCAGTTCTGGGAGCAGTTCGGCCCCGGCGCGGTGGGGGTCGGTTGGGAAGGGGGGCTGCTCGGCATGGCGCTGCATCTCGAATCTCCCGAGCTGCCCAAGATGGACGAGGCCGCATTCGGCGCGACGCCCGAGGGTCAGTCGTTCATGCTGGGGAGCGCCGAGCAGTGGGGCGACGCGGCCATCGCAGCGGGCGAATCGGTGGAGCAGGCGCGCGCCGCTGCGCGCCGAACAGGCGCATTCTACACGGGGCAGCCGCCGGTCTGACCGGCGATCCTATGCACGCCTTCGACATCCTCGGCGATCCCGTCCGCCGACGCATCCTCGAGTTGCTGGCCCGCCGAGAGCACACGTCGGGGCAGATCGTGGAGGTCATCGGCGAGGAATTCGGGATCACGCAAGCCGCGGTCTCGCAGCATCTCAAGGTGCTGCGAGACTCGGGCTTTGCAACGGTCCGTCCGGAAGGCACGCGCCGCATCTACGCCGTCGAGGCCGATGCCCTCCGCCAGGTCGACCGGTGGCTCGACCGCTTCCGACACTTCTGGGAGCCGGCGCTCGACGCACTCGCCACGGAAGTGGCGCGCGGCAAGCGCGCCCGACGATCCACCGACCGGTAGCGACGCTCCGACCTGCCTCGTTACGCTGGCCGCTTGCGAAAGGCGATGGCGAGCCGGTTCCACACGTTGATGGTGCCCACGAGCAGCGTCAGTTCGACCAGTTGCCTGGGTTCGAAGTGCGATTGCACGGTTTCCCACGTGTCATCGGGTACGTGGGAGTCCGCAACCAACGTCACCGCCTCCGTCCAGGTCAGCGCCGCGCGCTCGCGGTCGGTGAAGAACGGTGCGTCGCGCCACACCGGGAGTGCCGCGAGACGCCGCTCGCCTTCCCCGCCCCGCCGCGCATCGGCGCTGTGTACATCCACACAGTAGGCGCAGCCGTTGATCTGCGAGGCGCGAATGCGCACCAGCTCCACGAGCCCAGGCTCGAGCGTGAAGCGGCCGATCTGCTGCTCGAGGCAGGTCATCGATTTCATCGCCTCGGGGTGCGTCGCAAAGAAGTTCAGTCGGGTGGTCATGTGTATCTCCTGTTGAGTGCGGGACGAGATGAGCGTGCGCGAAGACGCACGACTCAATGGCGCAGCGTGATGCCGGCCTGGCCATAGCGGCTGGTGGGAAGTCCGGCGCGGCGCAGCACGGCACCGGCGCGGAGCTGTTCGTACAGCACGAACGTCGACAGTCGCGGACTGAATCGGCGGGTCGCGGAGAGACGCAGCTGCCCGCCAATCGCCCGGCCGGAGACCGCGCGCGTGGCCTCATCGCTCCGCGCTCCGCCCGCCCGGATCGGATCGTGCGCATCGAGGCGCTGCGCGATGCCATACTCGACCAACAGATCGACACGCGGCGAAGGCGAGAGACCGACTCCGGGGGTGACCAGCACGAGGTTGGCGAGTCCGAGCAGCTGCCCGTCGCTCAGATAGGCGGAGCTGGTGTACAGCGGATTGAACTCCGCGAGTCGCCCGTTCGCGGCACTCGCGCCACTGCTGCTCGCGCCACCACCACTCGCCACATCGAGCCGCAGCGTGGAGCGTGGGCGCCACGCGGTGCGTGTCCATTCGTGGCTCTGATTGAGAAAGGCTGCCCACGCACCGACCGGGCGTGGGCCGCGGTGCCCTTCCTGACGCGCGACGGTCCAGTCGAGGCTCCAGCCATTGTGCCGCCCCCAGGCACGCACGCCATACGTCGCGCGCACCTCCACGTCGGACGCGCCGCGTGGACCGGCGATGGGCTGACGGGTGCGCAACCAGTACGGATCGATGAACAGCGACGTGGTGCGCGTGACCGGTATCGGGCGCACGCTCGCCGTCACCGTCAGCAGTTGCTCGCGTCGCTCGATGCCATCGTCGAAGGCGCCGGCACGCAGCTGGGTCGCCGAGAGCGCCGCCGCCCCCACACGCCATCGTGAGGCATGCACGTAGGCGCGCGCGCCATTCCAGGTGCGACGTACGTTGGGTCCGTCGCTCAGACTCACCAGCTGTCGTGGACCATCGGCGTACTCCTGTCGGCCCAGCATGGTCCCCACGAGCATCGTGCCGGCCTGTCCGCGGACATCCACGAACAGCTGCTGCAGCGACGCCGCATTCTGGAAGTTCGGACCGACGCCGCCGCGCACGCCGCTGAGCTGACCCGTCGAGATCTCACCGTACAGGCGAAGCTGACGCGTCGCGCGCACACTGAGCCCGGCGCTGCCGCGAAAGAGTCCCTGGTCGAGCATGCGGCCGCGAACCAGTCGCGCATGGTCGGTATGATCGAAGCGCAGTCGCCCGTCGAAGAATGGCGTGACGCGCGCCGTTGGCCGCCCCCATTCCTCCGCCCAGCGGCTCATGAACTGCGTCTTGCCCGCCGGCGGTCCCCACCCGGCGGCCATGAGGGGATACGGATCCCGATACATGGAAGCCGGCTGCGCCCGCAGCGCGGCGGGCGCAACCATCAGCAGCATCGTCAGCGGTACCAGCAGCGCCAGTCGTCGTCCGCATCCAAACACGAACGCGAGGAAGATCAGCACCGCCGCCACCGCATACGTGGCGTGCATGCCAGTGGCGACGGCGGCGGGCGTCGCGCTCGCGAGGTCGTGCGATCCGACGGTCGCGGCGAAGAGTGCGCCCATCGCGCCCGCACCGGAGATCAGACCGATGTTGCGCGAAACACCGAGCAATCCCGAGATCACGCCCCGATCGCTCGCCGCCGACGCCTGCAGCAGCGCGCTGCCATTCGCGGCCTGAAAGAGCGAGTAGCCCGACGTGACCGCCGCGAGTGGCACCAGATACGCCGCCAGCCCCCACGCACTCGGCGCGAGCGTCAGCGCCACGCCGCCAATCATCATGGCGCCGAGGCCGAGACACGCCGCGCGCATCGCGCCCAGCCGATCGGCCACGCGCCCCGAGGGCACACCAACCAGTGCGGACATGACCGGTCCCACCGACATCGCGAGCCCCACCTGCGCTGGCGGGAGCAGCAAGGTGCGGGAGAGATAGAACGGGCCAACGACCAGCGTCGACATCACCACCGTGGAGACGAGCACGTTGGCGAGCAGGGCGGGCCCCACGATCGGCCCCTGCAGTACCCGCAGCGACAGCAGCGGCGCGCGGGCGTGCCGTTCCGCCACCACGAAGAGCCACGCCCCAAGCAGCACGATGCCACCCAGCGACACGATGAGCGACGACGGTAGCGTGCGCGCGTGCGTCGCCGTGTAGGCAAAGAGACCGAGGGTGCCAGAGAGGAGCAGCAACCCTGCCACATCGAGTGGGAGTCGCGTGCCGCCGGTCTGTGGCGCATCTGTTGGGAGATATCGGAAGCCGAACACGATGGCGATGAGCCCGAGCGGCACATTCATGGCGAAGAGCGCCTGCCACCCGAGGGCGCCGATCAGCGCCCCGCCAACGGACGGACCAAGCGCCGTACCGACGGCGGACATGCTGCCCAGGATGCCCATGACGCGCCCCAGCCGCTCGCTCGGCATCACATCGCCCACCAGCGCGGCCGAGAGGGCGGCCATCGCGGCGGCGCCGGCACCCTGCACGGCGCGCGCCGCGATGAGCCAGCCCAGGGTGGGCGCCAGGCTCGAGGCGAGCGACGCCAGTGTGAACACGATGAGCCCCAGCAGCAGCAGCCGACGGCGGCCCAGCAGATCACCCATGCGCCCCACGCTCACGACGAGTGCCGTGATGGTGAGGAGATAGGCCAGAACGACCCACTGCACGGCCGCGAACGGCGCGTGAAAGGCTTCGGAAAAGGTTGGGAGGCCCACGTTCGCGACGCTCGTGCCGAGCGAGGCGAGCAACGTGGACAGCGCAAGCGTCACCAGTGCGCCAGTGCGAGTAGACATGCGAAACTCCGCGTGCGATCGACTCCGGAATTGGAGCGTTCCGCAGCGTAGAGGCGCCGAAGGCATGGCGGAACGCGCGTGACGCGCACGATATTCGTGCGTTCCACGCATCCCTCCCACCGCGGCTCCCGTGACGACTCCCGATCTCAACCTGCTCATCACGCTCGACGTGCTGTTGAGCGAGGGTAGTGTGGCACGTGCGGCTCGCCGACTTCGCCTGAGCCCCTCGGCGATGAGTCGCGCGCTCACACGCCTGCGCGAAACAACCGGCGATCCCTTGCTCGTGCGTGCCGGACGCACCCTCGTGCCCACGCCGCGTGCGCTCGAACTGCGCGAGCGGGTGGGGCGTGTGGTGGAAGACGCGCGGGCGGTGTTGCGCCCCGCCGAGCAGCTCGACCTTGCCCGCATGGAGCGTCTCTTCACGTTGCGCGCGAGCGAAGGCTTCGTGGAGAACTTCGGCGCGGCGCTGCTGCAGCGCGTGCAGCGCGAGGCGGAGGGCGTGCGCCTGCGCTTCGTGCAGAAGCCCGACAAGGACAGCAAGCCACTGCGCGATGGTACCGTGGACCTGGAGACGGGCGTGGTCGAGGCCAGCACCGGCCCCGAGTTGCGCGCGCGAGCGCTCTTCGAGGACCGGCTGGTGTGCGTGGTGCGCCACGGTCATCCACTGGCCACCGGGGCGCTCACGCCGCAGCGCTTCTCGGAGGGCGCGCATGTCAACGTGTCGAGAGTCGGTGCACTGCGCAGCGAGATCGGTGAGGCGCTCGAAGCACTCGGGCTGACGCGCACGGTCATCGCGGTGGTCGACGGGTTCGCGAGCGCACTCGCCCTCGCGCGCGACTCGGATCTGATTGCGACCGTCCCCGAGCGTCACACCGGGGTGCTGCGCGCAGGTATGCACACGATGGACCTGCCCTTCGAGCGCCCGAGCTTTACCGTCTCGCTCCTCTGGCATCCGCGCCTGCAGGCCGATCCCGGTCATCAGTGGATGCGGCGTCTCGTGCTCGAGGTGTGCGGGACCAGCCGCTGATCGAGCGTACGAGTCGTGCGCCGGACGCACGTATCAGCTGCAGCTGACGCGCGTTCCGCCAACGACACCACAGCCCCAGAGTAGCGGTCACCGATCGCGGCGTCATGCCGACGACGCATCGGCCTGACCTGCACTCCGGAGCCCGCCATGCGTCCCACGACTCGCCGTATCCTTGCCGCTGTCCCCGCGCTGCTCATCGCGGCGTCCGCCCATGCCCAGATCCCGGCGACGGGTTCTCCGCGCGCGCTTCCCACAGGTCGATGGGAGTTCCTCACGTCGTCGGGGGCGCTGGTGGCGACTGGCGCGCAGCGCGACGCCGTCAAGGACGCACCGCTCTCCACGATCTCGGTGTTCTATCGCCTCCACGCGAACGTGGCCCTGACCACCGCGTGATGCCCTTTGCCGGCGCCGGCGTTGGCGGCCGGAGCTATGACCATAGTGCGTTCCGCGCCGCCGGCACCATCGGGAGCACGAGCGGCCGCAACGATCTCATGCTGCTCGCCGGCATTCGTATCACGCGACGTGTCAGCGCGGCTTCTCGAACAGCTGCTTCTCCGGAGCACGAGTGACGCTCGGTGGCTCCGGTGGCGCCGTCGCGCCGCGCGCTGCCATCGGAGTCAGCCAGCTGCTCATCCACCAGCGGTACTTCGCATCCTGGTGCAGCACCACGAAGCGCGGTCCCGAGCCGGCCATCGCCGATGCCGTGAACGGCAGCATCGCACTCTGGATGTATTCGCCACGCTCGTTGTAGTAGTCGATGAGGCGCCCCTGCCGGTCGTTTTCGAGGCCAACCAGGACCACGTAGCCGCCGTCCACGATGGACGCATCCACGATGAACGGATGGTCGGTGGTGTCGCTCGCGAGGGCCGGTGGCTCACCAATCGCGCGCCGGGCGGCGTCGCCGGGGCGATGCAGCCGCGCGATGCGCGGTGGCGCGCCGGCCCTGGCGCTGTCGGGGGCACTCACGATCAGCACCTCGCGCGAGGTGAGCAGCAGGCAGTGCCGGCTATCGCCACCACCAAAGCGGAGGCGCGCGCCCGACTCGCCCACGATGCGATGCCGCCCGATCAGCGAATCCTCGGCGGCGATGGCCGTGAGCGTGTACGCCTCCAACGCGCGCTTCTCGCCGAGCGTGCGCACATGGAGCAACGTCGCCGGCGTGACCGTGCACAGGCGATAGCTCCCGCCCCGCAGCAGCGGCAGGTCGCGGCGGAAGACGAACCCGCCGAGTGACTCGCGCATCAGTACGCTGCTCGCACTGTCGATCACGTCCACATGCCCATCTTCGGTGGCGCGCGACAGTTCGACCGGCGCCACGAGATCGCGCGGAACCTGGGCGTTGAGCACCGAATCCACGCGCCCCGGTCGCGCGCTCAGCAGCATGCCGTGGCCGTGCAGTTCGAACTGGGAAATGCGCGTCGGATACGCCTGCAGCAGCGCCACCGTGGTGCCGCTCGCGCGAAACACCAGCGGCACCATGGTGCTGTCCACATCGGGCGTGATGTCGGTGCGCCACTCCTCGCGCTTGGCGGGATAGATCGTGCGCGCCCTGAGCGCGCCCCGCAGCGATGCCGGCGCCTTCTCGGTTGGGTCGGCGTCGCCGGTGCACGCGCTCAACGCGCCGGCGCTCAACCCGAGCGCGCACAGCGCGAGCCGAACCGTGCGCGGCCTTACTGCCCGCACACGTTCCAGCGCACCACGGTGTCGTCGTTGCAGCGGTAGGTGCAGAAGCCGCAGTTCGCGCCACCGATGTTCGTGCACGCGCCGTAGCCCGGCACCCGCGCATAGCGCGGGCACGCCTTGCGCGGCTGCGAGTTGAGCGCGGCAGGAATGAGCAGCAACGTCACCGAAACGGCGCGCGCGAGAGTCGAGAATGTTGACATGGATGGGAACTACGGGACTCGCATGGCGAGAGCAAGACGTGCGGCGAGCCGTAGACGCTCGGAGTCGCGCGCTACCGACGCGTCAGTGCGCCACACCGGCAACATCTAATACATTGACATACATCTATATAGATGACATTCTATATGAATGATCGCCCTCGACCAGGCCTTCGCGGCACTCGCCGACCCCACCCGCCGCGGCATCGTGGTGCATCTCGCCCGGGGAGAATCCTCCGTCTCCGACCTGGTGGGCCACTTCTCGCTGACGCAGCCCACCATTTCCTCGCATCTCAAGGTGCTGGAAAAGGCGGGGCTGATCGTGCGCAGCCGGCAGGGGCAGTTCCGCCCCTGTGCGCTCGTACCGGAGACGCTGCAGGCGGTCACTGACTGGCTGCAGCAGGTCCAGGAGGTCTGGGAAGGCAACTACCAGCGACTCGATCGGTTGCTGGCCGAACTGCAAACCACCGACCAACCGGAGTCACCGCGATGACATCGACCCATGCCAGTCTGCCGTCCGACCTGGAAGTGCTGGTGCAGCGCCGATTCGATGCGCCCGCCTCGCTGGTGTGGCGCGCGTACGTGGAACCCGAGCTGATGCGTCGCTGGTGCGGGGCGCAGCCGGGGTGGTCGATGCCAGTCTGTGAGATGGACATGCGCGTCGGCGGCACGTATCGCTGGCGCTGGCGCAACAACGAGAACGGTCAGGAGTTCGGCTTCAACGGTGACGTGCTCGAAGCCACGCCGCACGAGCGGCTCGTGCATACCCAGCACTTCGACGCCGGCGATCTGGGCGTGTCCATGGGCGGCGAGCCGTCGATCGTCTCGGTGTCCTTTCAGGAGACCGATGGCGTCACGCTGGTGTCGACGACGATCCGCTACGCCTCGAAGGCCGACCGGGACGCTGCCTTCGCCACCGGCATGACCGAGGGGATGGAGACCAACTACCGGCTGCTCGACGGCATTCTGGCCGCCACCAATAGATAGCCACCGGTACCGGGCTTGCGGCAAGGCCCCGGGGGCGCTCGAGATTGGGCGCCTCACACGCACCGGAGTTGTCATGGACGGTTCCATGCTGGATTGCTCGGTCCTTGTCGTTGGTGGCGGCCCCACGGGCCTCATGCTGGCCGGTGAGCTCGCGCTCGGCGGTGTCACGGTCGAAGTGCTCGAGCGACGACCCGACCAGCGCCTCGCCGGATCCCGCGCCCTGGGCATCATGTCGCGTACGATCGAGGTGCTCGATCAACGCGGTATCGCCGACCGGTTTCTCGCCGAAGGGCGCGCGATGCAGGTCACGGGCTTCGCGGTCACCAGGCTCGACATCAGCGACTTCCCCACGCGCCACAACTACGGGCTCGCGCTGCGCCAGAAGCACATCGAGCGCCTCCTCGCCGAATGGGTCACCGAGCTCGGTGTGCCCATCCGGTATGGCGCGGACGTCACGGACTTCGTGCAGCACGACACCGGCGTCGAGGTATCGCTCGCCGATGGACGCACGCTCCGCGCGTTGTACCTGGTCGGCTGCGACGGCGGGCGCAGCCTCGTGCGCCAGCGCGCCGGCATCGACTTCCCGGGCTGGAACGCCACGACGAGCAACATTCTCGCCGAGGTGGAGATGACCGAGCGGCCGCCGTACGGCGTGCATCGTGCGCCCACCGGCCCCTACGCGTTCGGACGCGAGGAGTTCGAGATCGAGAACGGCGCCATCGTTTACAAGGAGATCGGGCCGATTGGTGTGATGCTGACGGAAGAGCATCCGAACGCCACCGAAGAGCCCACGCTGGACGATGTCAAACGGCTGCTCCTCAAGACCTGCGGCACCGACTTCGGGGTGCACAGCCCCACGTGGATTTCGCGATTCTCCGACATGTCGCGCCAGGCCGCGACGTATCGACAGGGGCGGGTGCTGCTCGCGGGCGATGCCGCGCACATCCACTCGCCGCTGGGGGGTCAGGGGCTCAGCACCGGCGTCCAGGACGCGGTGAATCTCGGATGGAAACTCGCGCAGGTGGTGCGCGGCATCTCACCGGAGCCGCTGCTCGACAGCTATCACACCGAGCGACATCCGGTGGGCGCGCGACTGCTGCGCAATACCATGGCGCAGGTCGCGCTCCACCGTGAGGAGGCGCGCGATGTCGCCGCGCGTGAGATCGTGAGTGCGCTCCTCCAAATGGACGAACCCCGCAAGGTGATCGCCGGGATGATGTCCGGGTTGGACATTCACTACGATCTGGGCGCCGGACATCCGTTGCTCGGGCGGCGCATGCCCGATCTCGACGTCTCCACCGCGCAGGGCCCGCGACGGGTCTTCTCCTATCTCCACGCCGCGCGGCCGGTGCTGCTCAACTTCGGAGCACCCGGCACCCTCGCACATGAACCGTGGTCCGATCGCCTGCAGTATGCAGAGGTCGAGTATCGCGGTCGCTGGGAGCTGCCCGTGCTCGGCGAGGTTCCGCCTCCCGAGGCCGTCTTCATCCGCCCCGATGGACACGTGGCATGGGTGGGCCTTGGTACCGACGACGGGCTCTCGGAGGCGCTCGCGAGGTGGTGAGCGATGGCGCTCGTACCGTACGCTACCGCGCCGCCACGTCGCCCAGCTTGCCGCCGCGGAGCTGCGGGTGCCGATGCGCCACACGCTCGACGTCATCCGCGCCACCGGCCGCGCTGGTGAGAAACGCACTGATCAGATCGGCGACGGTGCGTTGCGTCTCGGCCGCGTTTCGCGTGCGGCCAAGAAACCGTGCGAGCACATGCCGTGCCGGCCACGCGAGCAGTGACGGCAGGTCGGTGAACGTGTAGTGATTGGCGTGCTGCAGCTCGAAGCGGTAGGCGGCCGCCGAGCGATGCTGCAGCAGCTGTCCGTTGCCGTCGAGATAGCGCGCGCCGTGCGCGTGGGCGAGATCACTCTCGATGAGCAGGAACGGGCGCGCGAGCGTGCGCTGCGGCAGCGTGCCGTACAGCGTGCCGTCGATATTCGCCGCGGCCGTCACGCGCGGGTCGTCCACCGCCGCCTGCGCGGCGGTGGCGCCACCGAACGAATGGCCGATCACCGCGA
>JBDHVK010000017.1:0-50216 GCA_039809645.1 Gemmatimonas sp. | reverse complement strand
GTGGCTGACGCCCGCACGCGCGGCGCCGGTACCACGGCGTCGCTCATCACCCTGCTGCCCTTCACACAGCTGCGCACGGCGCGCGGCGAAACCGGACTGTCGCTGCGCGGGGCGCGGCGCGAACAGGTGGTGATGACGCTCGACGGCCTGCCACTCAACGACCCGGCCACCGGGCTCGCCGACGTGAGCGACATCCCGCTCGCGGCCATCGGCAGCGCGACGGTCGCGCCCGGTGCCGACCCGGTTGGCGCCGGACTGGGGGCCACCGGTGGCGTGCTCGCACTCACCACTCGCGCGCAGCAGCTGTTGACGTTGCGCACCGGCTCGTTCGGCACGCAGCAGGTGGAAGCAGCGACTGCCGGGACCATGGGCACCGCGCGCTGGCATGCGGCGGCGAGTGGGCGTCGCGCGCAGAACGACTTTCGCTTCCTGAACGACGCCGGCGCACAGCCCGTGCGCGAAACGCGCGTCAACAATGACGAATCCGGGGTGGCGGTGAGCGGCGGCGTCGTGGCCGCGCGCACGCAAGTGGCGCTCCTCGCGTCCTCGAACGAGCGAGGCATGGTCGGCCCCGCGAACGTGCGCACGTACGATGCCGATCGCGCGCGTACGCGTCGCGTGACTCTCCGCCTCCAGCAGGCCATCGGTAGCACGCTTGCGAGTGGCGGTGTGCGGCACTTCCTGCTCGCCTATCGCGACCCCACGCGCCCGGCCCTCGACAGCCGCGCGCAGGCGTGGGCCGCTGACGTCGATTGGCGCGGCGCGCTGGGGGGTGGCACCTGGCGCGTCGGCGCCGGCGGCGATGGACTCACCGCCACCGGTGGGCTCACGCAGCGCCGCGCGCGCGCCTTCGCCGCCTATGGCGTCGAACGGGACGTGCGCGCTCGCGGTCGCGTGGAGATCGGCGCGCGCACCGATGTCGTGGAGCGTGTCGGCGCGCAGCCCACCGGCACGATTGGCACCTCATGGGCGCTCGGCACCGTGCATGGTGTGGCGGTCAGCGCTGTTGCCCGTACCTCACAGGCCGTGCGCGTTCCCACGCTCTACGATCTGTACTTCTCGAATCCGCAGCGTCTCACGGTGAAGGCGCTCGCGCCCGAACGTGTCACGTTCGACGGCAGCACCGGCCTCGCGGCGCGTGCCGGGCAGGGTACGCGTCGGGCGACCGCCGAAGTGCTCGCCGTGTTGCGCAACACCCGCGACGCCATCGTGTGGTTCCCCGGCAACTTCGGCTGGAGCCCCGCCAACGTGGGGCGCGAGACCCTGCGCGGGGTGGAAGCGCGCGCCGCGGCAGAGCAGGGGGCGTGGCACGCCGATGCGTGGCTCACGCAGTACGAGGCGATGCTCATGTCGAATGGTCTGCGCATACCCACGCCGTACGTGGCGCGCACGGCGGCCGGCGTGCGCGGGCAATACACCCGGCACGCGGCGACGCTGAGCACCAATGCGCGCTACGTCGGGCGCCGCCCGTACACGGCGGGTCCGCGTGATCCGTTCTTCGAACTTCCCGCTGTGTGGATTGTCGATGGAGCCGTCAGCCATCACCGGTCGGTGCATCGCACCGATGTGCTGGTGACGCTCGCGCTCGACAACGCCACCAACGCGCGCTGGCAGTCAGTGCGCGGATTTCCGATGCCCGGGCGCAGCTGGTCGCTCGGCATCACCGTCGAGCCGGTTCGTCCGTAGCACCGCGCTCTCCTCTCGCATGGGCCGTTGCCCGAAAGGTTTCAGGTATGATTGTGCAGGCCTCCTCTGTGGTTCGTCGCCTCGTCTCCGGCGCGTCCGTCGCGGCGCTGGTACTCGCCGTGGCATGCGGCGACGATTCACCCACGGCCGCTCCTCCCGGTCCGCCCAAAGGCATTGTCGTGCTCGACGGCTTCATTCAGCCGGGCTACACCTTCGTCGGGGATACCGGCACGGCCACCACCAAGGTCGCCCTCGGCAGCACGACCGAGTTCGATGCCGGCGGCTTCTCGCTCCTGCGCGACACCCTGCTCGCCGTCTCGAGCCGCGGCGCCGGTGATCTGCTCTACATCACCGATGTGAGGACCAGCACGGTGCGGCGCGTGCAGCTGCCGATCAAGAGCAACCCCGGACGCGCGCGGCTGCTCAACGGGACCGGTGGTCAGACGCTGATCGCCGCCGCGCTGCGTGATTCGGGGAGCATTTCGTACGTGACGATCTCGGGTGCCACGCTGACCACGCGAATCGGTATCGCCAACGCCGGCACCTGTCCCACCGATGTCTTTCAGTACGGCACCGACACCTGGGTCGTCGATGCCAACAGCAACTGCAAGGTGAACTACGCGGTGCAGGGCGACGTGCGTCTCATTCGCGTGCCGGCCGCTGGCACGTCGCGTGATACGCTGGTGCTCACCGGAGTGCGCGGCTCCGGCGCCAGCGCCATCGTGCAGGGCGACGTGGCATTCATCAGCGCCGGCGGCGATGCGAGCTTCGCGAGCTTCCCTTATACGCTCGTGGCGAGTGGTGCCGTGGCCAAGGTGGATCTCCGGAATCGCCGCGTGCTGGCGACCAGGCCGATGCCCACCGGCAGCTACGGCGCTGGCGTCAAGCTCGGACTCGATGGCTTCCTGTACGCGAGCCTGTACGAGAACCTCAGCACGTTCGCGAATCGTGTCATCAAGCTGCGCACCGACGACCTGTCGTTCGTGTCGAACGGCACCGCGTCGTGGCTCAACCTCACCAACAGCGCCGGCACCGCGGTGAGCTGCGGCAGCGCCGTGGCCGATGCGCTCGGTCGCCTGCATTGCATCGCCAACGGCACCGGCTCGGTCACCTCGCTCATCGTGTTCAACGCCAGCTACGTGGAAACGCGTCGGGTCACCGCCGGGCAGGGCGGGGTCGATATGGCGCTGCGGTAAACGCGTGAGGAGTGCGCCGATCAGGGAGACCGGTCCCTTGATCGGCGCCCGCGACGGTGGGGAGGCGGGGTCCGTCGGCAAACGTCCGGCCACCTTCCGCCGTATACTGGTGCAGACGGACCTCCCGCCCCGTCCCCCCCAGCCATTCTCCCACCATGGCCCAGCTGTACTCCGGCGAGGTGCCCCGCACCTCGCTGACTCGCTCGCTCGCCCTCGGCGCACTTGGCCTCGCCCTCGCGGCTCCTCAGAGCGCTTTCGCGCAGGGGCAGTGCAAAGGCCGCCCCAACGAGAACACACCCGTCTGCGACACCATGCCGCTCCCGGCGCCCTTCGCGCCAACCGGCTGGAAGACCACCGGGCTCGATCACTTCACCATGCGCGCGGTGGACTACAAGAAGGAAGCCGCGTACTACATGGCGCTGATGAACTGGAAGTTGCGGAGCGACAACGGATCGGAAGCCGTGCTCGATGTCGGTGACGTTGGCACGGTGGTCATCAAGGGCGGCTACACCCCGCCGCCCCCGCCGCCGCCGCGTCCGGCGGCAGACAGCGCCGCCGCCGCCGGACGCGGTGGACGTGGCGGCGGCGGACCGCGTCGCGCGCCAAATGTGATCTGGGATTCGTTTGCGTGGGTGATCTCGCCGTGGAACGCCAAGACGGTGGAGGCGGAGCTCAAGAAACGCGGGCTCGATCCCGTGGCCGACAACAGCGGCCCCGCCGGCTGCGAGGCGTTCCACGTGAAGGATCCGCAAGGGTACGATCTCGTGCTCACCAACGGCTGCTATGCCAAGGGGCGCAAGAGCGCCAAGGCGATCACCTGGAGTGAGCCGGCGCCGTTTGCGAATACCAACTGGAAGACGACGTGGCTCGACCACATCTCCTTTGGCGTGGGCGACTACAAGAAGGAGGTCGCCTTTTATCAGGCGCTCATCGGCTGGAAGCCCACCGGAGACGAAGGGAGCCAGAACGAAGTGTGGATGTGCGACGACTGCGGCAACGTACTCATTCGTGGCGGCAACTCACGGAGCCCCGCCTTCGACAAGAGTGCGCCGCCGCGTGCCGCCGTCGATCACGTGTCGTTCGGGCTCGAGCCCTTCGATCCCGTCACCACGGCAAATGATCTCAAGTCGCGCGGCCTCACGGCCTCACCCGACATCGGGATCCCCGGTGTCGATGCGGCCGCGCACATCGGCGATGCGAACGTGAACTACAAGAGCTTCCACACCAACACGCCGAACGGCTACAACCTGCAGATCAGCAACGCGAACAAGAAGAACCGCACGGTGATCATCGCGCCCAGGTAACAGCCGGGCTCAGTGCTTCGCGTGCTGCATCTTGCCCATCACCATCTTGGGGGCGTCCTCTGAGAAGGAGTACGCCCCCTTGGGGCACTTCACGTCCGGATTCGTGGGCGAGTAAGTCCCCGCCGGATTGTTCTTCCAGAGCCACACGTGCAGGTCGTAGTGCACGAGGCCATCGGGCATGATCGGCTTGTGGCCGGCCATCGGCCCCCCAAGTGCCTGGCCGAAGATCGTCGGCGTCGTCTTGCCGACGGCTTCGGCCGGCACGAACCACTCCGCGGCCACCAACTGCAGCTTGTCTCCTACCGGCTCGTAGATCAGCACCTGCGGCTTGCTCGGATCCAGCTTGGGGCCGATCAGCTGGCCATTGAGGAAATGCACGCCCATGCCGCCGGCGACGTACTTCATCGAGCCTTCGCCGCCGCCCTTGGGATAGTCGACGCAGCCAAGGGTCGAGAGATAGCCGTCGTGCACGGCGACGATCGGATCCTTGTACTTGTCGAGCAGCGCGCGGAGCTTCTGTTGTTCCGCCGTGAGCTTGGGGCCATTCGCGACGGCGACCGTCGGCTTCGCGCTTTGCGCCGCAAGCGACGGCGCCGCGGCGAGGAAGGCGAGCATTGCAACCGTGACCAGCCGTGCGGTAGCGCGGGGAGCAGTGGTGCTTATAGGGTAGCCCGGGCATGAGGGGAAGGGCGGGTCCTCTCAGTGTGCGGCGCCCATTCGGATCCGTCAATGCGATTTCCGCCGAGCGGCGCGGAACGTCGGTGAAGATCTCCTCATCTCACCGTGCTACGGCGTGATCTTCCCGCGCAACTCCGTCAGGAAGTTCTGCACCACGACCAGCGTCGACGTGCCCGCCATGTCCTGCCACCGGTTGTCTCGCACCATCAGGAAGCGCTGGTCATCGGGAGACAGGGCAATCGTCCCACCCGACAGTGCGCCGCCACGCAGTTCGTCGCCGATCGGGAACAGCGCGCGCGGCGGTTCCGCAACGACGCTCGCGCCCAGCGTCAGGCGCACGCTGAACATCGCCGACCGCGTCGCGTAGAACAGCTCGCGACCGCTGTGGGCCCAGAGCGGCGCACCGCCGCCGCCGTTCGAGACCTGCCACTTCCCACCGTTCACGTTGGGAAACGGGCGCACGAACACTTCGTACGGACCCTGTTCGTTCGACACGTAGGCCAACCACCGCCCGTCGGGGCTCAGCGTCGCGCCCCGAATCTCGGCACCTGCCTTTGCCATCGCGCGAACCACGCTGTCGACCGATGCCTGCATCGAATACAACGTCCCCAGTCCATCGCGCCTCCACACGAGATGCGCATCGCCAGAGCCATCAGCGGCCTGTTCCCACACGTGGAGCTGGCCCTTCGCGCTCGTGGTTTCGCCCGATGGAGAGAGGGGTGACACCGGTCGGTCCGACAGGAACTGCACTGCCCGACCATCGGCGGTCCACGACGGTCCTCGGTCCATACCGGCGTACAGCGTCAGCCGTGTAGCGGGACCGGACGGAAGTGACTTGATCCAGATGTCCGTGCCCTTGTCGGTGAGCAACGACAGCGCCAGTCGCCGTCCGTCGGGAGACAGCGCCACGCCCCAATCCGCCGGTGTGTCATCCTCGTAGCCGCCGCCGGTGTTGACCTGCCACGATGAATCGACCGGCTCGATGCGTCCCCGGCGATCAACCCAGACCACCTGCGCGTTCGGAACGGGGCCCGGCGCGAACTCCGTCCGACCGAGCACGTAGTAGGCGGTCCCGTCATTCGCCACCTGGAAGCCGGGAGCCTGGATACCATCGAGCACCGGCACCGCACGGCCGGTCGCGACGAGCTGGTCGTTGTCCCACGGCGCGGCCATGAGCGTGCCACCGCTGGTCAGATACAGCACATGACCCGATGGCACATGCCACGCGCCAATGGCGTCATCGAAGAGCGTCCGGATCGTGTCGCGCCTGATGTCATACACGTACACGCGACTGGGGCGACAGCTCACCGGACCGATGCACTCCGTGCGATGCGCCGTGAACAACACGCCACGGGCGTTCGGCAACGGCGACGGCAGCCACGGATAGCGCCCCTCGAGCTTCGCCGGCGAGGCGATCACCGTCGCCTTGGACTCCCCGGACACCAGTCGACGAAGCGTGCGGGTCGGCCAGTCGTAGAACACGATGGATCCGTCGTCCAGCCAGGCGCCGCGGTTGAAATTGACCGACACGGAATCGGTGAGCACGGACGACGCGCCACCGTTGCTCGGGACACGCCGCAATTGCCCGCCGGCGACGAATCCGATCCACGCGCCATCCGGCGAGAAGAACGGACCGGACCCCCCTTCCGTCCCGGCCAGTGGACGGGCGACGACCTCGTCGCGACGCTTGAGGTAGAGCTGCCCCGGTCCGACGAGCGGACTCCGATAGACCAATGCGGATCCGTCGGGCGAGAGTGCCACCGCGACCGCAAAATTGAGCCCGTCGAGTGCGCCCGAGACATTGAGCGACGTCACATTGCGCGCGACCACACGATCCGAAGTAAACTCACCACTCGGCCGTATCCAGCCCCACGCCGCCATCGCAAGGGCCGCCACCGTCGTCACCATCAACAGCGGCATGGCCGGCCGGCGCTCCGCCGGTCGCACTGCCGCCGCGGCCGCTGCCGCGACCGGTCCGCTGAACGTCGGATTGTGCAACGCATCGGCGAACGCCTGCGCGGTCTCGAAGCGATCGGCCGGCAACTTTTCGAGGGCCATCGCCACCGCCGCCTCGATGTGCGGCGGCACCGCCTTGCGCACGGCGCGCACGGGGCGAGCCGCATCCGCGATGATCTTGGCCACGATCACCGGCGCTGACGGCCCGGTGTGCGGCGGCTCGCCCGTGAGCAACTCGTACAGCACGGAGCCGAGCGAGTAGATGTCCGAACGGCCGGTGATGTGCGTGTCCGCGGTGGCCTGCTCCGGCGACATGTAGTGTGGCGTCCCCAGCGAGAGCCCCGTCTCCGTCATCCGACCATCCGTCGCAGTACTCACCGCGAGCGCAATGCCGAAATCGGCGACGAAGGCCCGACCGCCACGGAGCAGGATGTTCTCCGGCTTGATGTCACGATGGATCACGCCTTGTTCGTGCGCGTACTGCAGCGCATCGGCGACCTCGCTCGTGATCCGCACGGCCTCGTCCACGCCAAGCTGCTGCTCGCGCTCCAGCTTCTGTCGCAACGTGTCGCCTTCCACGTAGGGCATCACGTAGTACAGGAAGCCCGATCCATCCCCATGCAGCGCCGTCGTGCTGCCACTGTCGTACAGCGGCAGAATGTGCGGGTGCTGCAGCTGCGCGGTGGTCTTGATCTCCTGCAGGAACCGGTCGGCGCCGACCACCGCGGCGAGCGATGGGCGCAGCACCTTGAGTGCGACCTTGCGATCGTGCTTGAGGTCCTGTGCGAGATAGACGGTCGCCATGCCGCCTTCGCCGAGCGGGCGCTCGATGCGGTAGCGGTCGGCGAGCGCAACGCTCAGATGCGCGAGCACATCAGTCATTCCGCAATGCTACCCCGGCTCTCGCGGCTCGTCCAGCGACGTCTTGACAGTCCACGCTTCCGCTCGTCACACCGGAGGACACGAGTCAGGTCCCTCTCGTGCAGATCGGCCTCGGCGTCGCTGAAGCCATCTCCATCATCGCGATCGTCATCGGCAGTGTGACAGGGACACCACGGATCACGGTGTCAAGCCCTGCGAACGCGTAAACGCGCGAAGACCGTGCGGGCGGCGAGCCGATCATCAGGATGCTGACACTTCGAGCGTTCCGAAGCCGTAGTGCCGCGACTGCACGGTCACGACGTGGCTCGAGTGTGTCAGTTCGAGTCGCCCCCTCCGCGATGTCGCCCCCGCATGCCCTTCCTCGAAGCCGTTCGCCTCGCCCTCGGCCAGATCCGCGTCCAGAAGCTCAAGAGCTTCTTCACCCTGCTCGGCGTCACCATCGGCGTGATGTTCCTCGTTGCCGTTGTCTCGATCGTCGAGGGGATGTCCAAATACGTCGAAGAGGACTTCATCGGCCGGCTGATCGGAGTGAACACCTTCACACTCCGCCGTTGGCCCGACTTCACCGGGCCGGAGACCGAGGAGGAATGGCGGGAGATGCAGCGATGGCCGCTCCTCTACAAGTACGACGCGCGCGCCGTGGTGGACGGGTTGCCGGCGGACGTGCAGTGGGCAATCGAAACCGATGCCAGTGCCATGGCGTCGAGCGCGTACGCACCTCGCCCGCGCCAGGCGACCATCTACGCCGTGGAGGGGGACTACTTCCAGATCAAGAACTACGACATCGTCGCCGGACGAACCATTGCGCCGCAGGAATATCAGTTTGGTTCGAACGTGGTGGTGGTCGGTGACGAAGTCGCCACCTTCTTCTTCCCGGATCTCGACCCGATCGGCCGCGAGTTGCGCATCGGCGGCGTGCCGTACACCGTCGTCGGCCGCATCGCCAAGCAGGGATCCCTCTTCGGCATGTCCATGGACCGCCTGATCGTCGGCCCGCTCGAATCCGGTCTCGGGCGCATCACCAACCCGCGGGGCGACATCGACGGCATGATGCTCAAGACATCGAGTAGCGCGGCGATGTTCGACGGCATGGAGGTCGTGCGCGAGGCGATGCGCGCGCGCCGGCATCTGCGCCCCTCCCAGCGCGACAATTTCTCCATCGAAACGTCCGAGTCCGCCCTCGAGGACTTCAATCAGGTCAAGACCGTGCTGACGATCGCCGGCACGGCGCTGCCCATGATCGGCCTCGTGGTCGGCGGCATGGTGATCATGAACATCATGCTGGTGGCCGTTGCCGAGCGCACGCGCGAGATCGGGATCCGTAAGTCACTGGGGGCCCGTCGCAAGGACATTCTTCGCCAGTTTCTCGTCGAAGCCGCCACGTTGAGCACCCTCGGCGCGGTCGTCGGTATTGGCCTCGGGCTCGCGGCCGCCTGGGTCATTCAGGCCACCACACCACTCCCCGCCGCCGTGGCGCCATGGTCACTGGTGGTGGCGACCATGCTGGGGCTCGGTGTCGGCATCGTATCCGGCGTCTATCCCGCGCGCCGCGCGTCGCGCCTCGATCCCATCGACGCCCTGCGTCAGGAGTAGTCCATGCCCCTCGGCTTTCGAATCCTGAGCGCCATGGAGGGCGTGAGAATCGCGCTGGACGCCTTGCGCGCCAACCGCGTCCGCGCCGGCCTCACCATCATGGGAGTCGCCGTCGGCGTGTACGTGGTGGTGGCGCTATCGTCGGTCGTGCAGGGGGTCAATGAAAGCTTCGCGCGCGATGTCGAAGCGGCGGGCCCCAACTCGTTCTTCGTCTATCGCCGACCGGTCGGAGGCTTTCAGGTGTGTGACGGCACCGACGAGACCTGCCCCGAGCGCCGCAATCCGATGATCACGATGGACGAGGTGCGCATGCTCGAGCGACTGCCGAGGATCCGGTCGGTGACTGCCCACGTGGCCGTGCGTGCGCCGTTCCGCTATCGCGACCGACAGCTGAACGCGGGGATCGAGGCGTACACCACCAATTGGACGGATGTCGATGCCGGTGACATCTACCCCGGTCGCAGCTTTACGAGCGCGGAGTATGCGGCGGGGGCCCGCGTGGTCATACTCAACACCAAACTGGCACAGCGGCTCTTCTACGAGTCCGATCCGCTCGACAAGCGCGTGCTGATCGGTGGGGTCGAGTTCACCGTGATCGGTATCTACGATTACACCGCGAGCCCCATGGGCACACCAACGGCCGCCGCCGAGGGGAACGATCCGAAGGCGATCATGCCCTGGACCACGGGCAAGACGGCGTTGAACATGTGGACGTTGGGGAACAACCTCATCGTCCGTCCGCGCGAGGGCGTGTCGGCCGAGGAGGCCGTCGACGACGTGACCGCCGCCCTGCGCGCCGCGCGCGGCCTGCGCCCCAGCCAGCGCAGCAATTTCGAGATCGTCACGCAGGACCGCCTCATGGAGATCTACAACGAGCTCTTTGGCACCTTCTTCGTCATCGGGTTGGCGCTGTCCTCCGTTGGTCTCCTCGTGGGCGGCGTCGGGGTCGTGGCGATCATGATGATCTCCGTGACGGAGCGCACGCGCGAGATTGGCGTGCGCAAGGCACTGGGCGCCACGCGCGCCACGATTCTCTGGCAGTTTCTGGTTGAAGCGGTCACCCTCACCAGCATCGGCGCCTCGGTTGGGCTCACGCTGGGTATTCTCACGGCCTTCGGCGTCCGAACCGCGTGGCCGGAGATCCCGGCCACCACCACGATGTCGTCCATCGTTGCAGCCTTGCTCGCGAGCGCCGTGACCGGCGTGATCTTCGGCATGCTCCCGGCCATGCGCGCGGCACGATTGGACCCGGTGGCGGCGCTGCGTCACGAGTAGGTACCCGTCGTCATGCATCGCTGACGGGTCGGTCCAACTGGCACCAACCCGCTCGGCGTCGTACGTTCGAAGCGTGCCGAATGTCGGATCCCCAGAGAGCGCGCTTGCGCTCGCCCGGGCGCGGTTGCTCCGCGTGACGAGTCGCCTCATGCTCGTCACGTGGATCCCGCTCTTCGCGTATTCCGCCCTCAGTGTATGGGAGCGCCCCGCCGTACGAGGTGTCGTACTCTTCACACTCGTCGCAAACGCGCTTGCGGCCGCCGTCATCTGGCGCCCTTCCGCGCGCTTCGCGTCGTTGCAGGCGTTGATGTTTCTCTCGTTGCTGGCGTCGGGAATCCCGGCCGCGGGCGGGGTATCTGGTATTACCCCGACCGGTATGGCCACGGCCGTCGTGCTCGTCGCGTGGAGCACACTCTTCTTCGGCGCCCGCGGCCTCTGGGCAATGCTCGGCGTGCTCACCGTCGTTCTCGCTCATACGGCGTGGCAGTATCTCACCGGCCATACGGCGGCGACCTCACCGCCCAACCTTCGCGATCCGGGATACTGGGCCCGCAATGTCTTTTTTCTCGTCTCCACGTTTGTCCTGGGAGGCCTGATCGTTCGCGCCGCAATTTCCGCGTACGACGATACCCTCGCCGCGGAGCGGGCGGCGCGCGACGCGCTGGTGCGGGAGGAGGCAGCCCGCCGTATCGCGGAGTCCGAGTCGACCGTCCTGCAGCGTCGTCAGGCCACCGCCGCCCTCGCGGCCGGGTTGGCGCACGACATCGCGAATGTGCTGCAGATGACGTCGCTGCAGGCCGAAGGCATTTTGGATTCCGCCACTGACCCGGAACACCGCGCGGCAGCCCGTGACATTCTCGCCGGCGCGCAGCGCGGTCACGCGATGGTACGAGAACTGCTGTCGGTCGGACGACCTGAACTCACCGGCACCGGCTGGTTCGATGCGGCCGCGCTCATGGATCGCCTGGCCCTCACCCTGCGGGGTATCCTGCCACCGGCCGTACAGGCCACCTTCGAGTGTGACGCCTCACTGCGACTGCGCGGCGATGCGCTGCGCTTCGAACAGGTGGTCATCAATCTCGTGCTCAACGCCCGCGACGCCATGCCATCCGGCGGCGCGCTGATGGTGGCGCTTCGCGCGGTCGCCATGGGCGAGGCTGCCCTGTCCGTCACCGATAGCGGGGCCGGCATTCGCCCCGAGTTGCAGCAGCGCATCTTCGATCCCTTCTTCACCACCAAGGGGCAGCAGGACGGCAGCGGTCTCGGCCTCTCCATGGTCAACCGTATCGTGACCGAAGCCGGCGGGCGAATCGCGCTCACCTCGGACGTCGGCTGCGGGACCACCTTCGTGGTGACGTGGCCGCAGGCCGAGGTGAGCGATCACGAATTCACGTCAGCGGCAGGGGAGCGCCACTGACGCAAGGACCGGCAGGTGATCGGAGGGAAAGCGCTGATTCCAGCGATCGGTCAGGATGGCATGCTTCAGCACCTCGACCCCTTTCGACACCAGCACATAGTCGATGCGGCCGTCGCCGATCTCCTTGAAGCTGTTGAACGATCCGCTCGGTCCGTAGTGCGGCTCGCGGCTCGACAGGAAGCCGTCGATCAGCGGTGCGATGCCACCGTCCAGCGTTCCGCTCGTGAGTGTCGCGTACGCCGCCGTGGAGGGATCGGAGTTGAGGTCGCCGGTCATGATGATCGGCAACGAACCCGCGATACTGGCGAGTCGCTGACGAATGAGCTTGGCGCTCTCCGCGCGTGCCACCTTGCCCACGTGGTCGAAGTGGGTGTTGAGGTGCACGTATGTGCAGCCGCTCGCCCGATCAAGGAAGCGCCCCCAGGTGGCGATGCGCTCGAGCGCCGCATCCCACGCCTTCACGCCAACCGCCTCCGGCGTCGGTGAGAGCCAGAACGTCCCGCTTTCCAGCAGCTCGACCCGATCCTTCCGGAACAGAATCGCGCTGAACTCCCCGGCGTTCTTGCCGTCGGTGCGCCCCACACCCACCCGCGAATAGCCGGGAAGGAGGGTGTCGAGATCGGCCAGCATCCCGCTCAGTGCCTCCTGTACGCCCACCACATCGGCGTCGTGGTAGCGAATGAGCTGCGCTACCCACGCCTTGCGATTCGGCCAGGCGTTGACGCCGTCACCCGGGTTGTTGTAGCGCAGGTTGAACGACATCACGCGCAGCGGCGTGTCGGTGTGCGTCCGCCCGGCCGGTGTCCCGGAGGCGACGGACGCGTGAGCGGTGGGCGCCGACGCACAGGCGCCCAGTGTGGCCGCGCCGACCACGAGCGCGAGCAGGGACGTGCGAACGCAACGCATACGGGAGCGCGAGTCAGGGAGTAGGCGCCGGACATGCGCCGGCGCAATGACTGGTGAGGTTACCATCCTGGATTCTGTCCGAGCTTGGGGTTCACCACCAGATCCGACGCCGCGATGGGGCGAAGGTACATGCGGTCGTTCCACACGCGCGTGATGTTGATCTGCCACTGCAGCGGTCCGTAGCTACCGAACTGCAGCGAGCGCTGACTGGCATTGCCGGGCGTGATGTTGTGGTAGTTCACCCCGGCGATCGTCGGTGAGGGGAGTGTGCCGGTGTGAAAGTACACATCGGGGACGCCGTCCTCGTTGAGGTCGTAATAGCGGTTGGCCACCGCATACATGCCCCGCCACGGGCGCGCCATCAGCTCGCCGCGCTTCCAGCGCATCAGGTCATCCCAGCGGAGCCCCTCGAGCGCCAGCTCGATCCCGCGTTCGCGCCGCACCTCGAGAATGACCGGATCGCCGATATCCGGGAAGTACACGCTCTGCAGGTACGGATCGGCACGCGTCGGCCGCGCCGAGAGACCGCCGGTGATGCCGGCCCGCGCCCGGAGGGCACCGATCGTCTTCTGCCAATCGCCGTCGGTCAGCGTCCCCAACTCCGCCTTGGCCTCGGCGTAGTTCAAGAGTACCTCGCCGTACCGGATGATCGGAATGTCGTTCGTATTGTTCGCGCCGGCATCGAGACCGATATCATCCACGGTCCACTTGATCGGCTGGTACCCGGTGAGCGTCACCGTGAAGGCCGGCGGGGCCGCCACCGGCACGCCAGCGTTCAGGCGCTTGAAATCGCCGAGACGAATGGTCTGCCGGAGGCGCGGATCGCGATCCTTCACCTCGGCCATGAACGACAGCGTGTCGTACCCCGCACGATCGGTGAAGGGCGTGCCGTCGGCCATCAGATAGGTATTGATGAAGTCGCGGGTGAAGCTCGCACCCACGCCCGTGGTGGCGGACGTATAGCGCCAGTTGGCCTCATGACGCACCGCGAGGTTGACGTCCATCACGTACACGAGCATCGACTCGTTGGTCGGCGCCGACTCGCTGCTGAACAGCGACCGATACGCGCCAAGCGTTCCCGCCTGCGTGTTGAGGGAATAGCGACCGCCGTCCATGACCTGTTGCGCCGCCGTGGCCGCCTCGGTCAACCACTGGTTGGCCGTGCCGCCAAGGCCGCTCGCCAGCCCGCCCGCGTGATACTTGCGAAACGTGCCTTCGAACAGCGCGATGCGCGACTTGAACGCGCGAACCACATCCGGCGTGACTTCCGTTCGCGACGCACTCGTGACGGTGCGCAGGTTGGCGATGGCGTAGTTGAGGTCTTCGAGCACGTGGCCCATGACCACATCGCGGGAGTCACGCCCGGCAAAGAGCGTGACCGAGTCGGTGATCCCCACCGGGTGTTCGATCCACGGGACGGCACCGTACGTCTTCACCTTGTCGTAGTAGAAGAGCGCGCGGGAGAAGCGCGCGAGGGCCGTGTAGTGATTGCGCACCGCCACCGGCACCGCCGGATCGGTGTTGCTGTCGATGAAGTAGTTGATGTTCCGGAGCGCGGTCCAGCTCCAGCCACCCTGGTTGTTCGCCGTGAAAGTCGGCAGCAGGTAGTTGCTCGCCCCGCGCACGGCCAGATAGTCGGAGACGTCGTCACCAACGTAGACGCTGGTCACCGATGGCCACGTATTCGTGAACGAGTTGGCGTAGAGCTGCAGCCCGGCCTCACTGCCGAAGACCGACTGCTGATTCGTCGCCGACACCGGCGACTGCTCCAGGTCGCAGGCGACCGCGACGAGGCACAGACCGCCGAGGGCAAGGCGGCGAAGGAGGGAGTACGTAGTCATGATGAATCAGAAGGTCAGAGTCATGCCGGTGACGAACGTCCGCATCATGGGGTAGTTCAGCCCATCACCACTGCCGCCGCTCGTGAGGATGCGGTCAGAGCCGTTGCTGATGTTCTCCACGTCTACGTTCCGAACGATCTTGTACAGCGGTGAGTGCGTCCACAGGTTCTCGCCCGAGACGTATACCTTGGCGCGATGCGCCCCCAGTCGAGCGAGCCACGGTTTCGGCAGGTCATAGCCCACCTGAACATTCTTGAGCCGCAGATACGCCACGCTCATGACGTACTTGGTCTGCGGGCGCGACATCTGCCGCTCGCCACTGAGCGCGGCGTAGCCGTTCAGGCGCGGGAAGAACGCATTCGGATTGGGATTGGCCGGATCCCAGATGACCCCCGGCTTGAGGTGCCACGAGGGAATGTTGTTGTACGGCCGGTTGTACTGGCCCCAGAAGTAGTCGGCCTCGGCGTTCGGATGCCAATCCTGCTTGCCGACACCCTGGAAGAACGCGCCCACGCTGAGGCTGCGCCACGCACCGTTCAGGTTGATGCCGTAGCTGTAGCGCGGCGTCGTGTTGCCGATGATCGACAGATCGCCGGGGTTGGCCTGGGTCTGGTTGCCCACGTCGATCTTCCCGTCGCCGTTGATGTCCTTGAACTTGAGGTCACCCGGCAGCCACACCCGGGAGTTGCGCGACTGGATGAAGCTCTGGTTCGCGTGACTCAGAATGTCAGCGGAGTCGGCAAAGAACCCCTCGGTGGTGTAGCCCCAGATCTCGCCGAGCTTCTGCCCCACGCGATAGTCGCTCAGCAGACCATTGGGATTGTTGTACTTGAGGATCTTCGAGCTGTTGTCCGAGAGTGACAGGCGCACGCCATAGGTGGCGCGGCTGCCGGCGAGCCGGAAGCCATCCTGCCAGTTGGCCGCGAGCTCCCAACCATCCGTGCGCAGATCGGCGTAGTTGCCGCGAGGTGCCGCGGCACCGAACACCGCCGGTGGCGTGATCGCCGACGTGAACATGTCGGTCGTTTTCCGCGTGTACGCGTCGAAGCTCAGGTTGAGGCGGTTGTCGAGCAGGTCGGCATCGAGGCCGAGATTGATGGTCGTCGCCGTCTCCCACGTGAGCCCGTCGGGGAGCACGGCCGGGGCGCTCGTCTGCTGCGGACGCGAGCCGTTCACGATGACGCCGGACTGTCCGATGTTGAACGTCTGCTGGAACTGATAGGCGCCGCCGTTGCCGTTGCCCATCGATCCGCGAGACAGGCTCACGCGCAGGTCGTTTACCAGACGCTTCGGCACGTGCCAGAACGGTTCCTGCGAGATGCGCCACGACGCCGACGCAGACGGGAAGAAGGCATACCGCTGGTTCGCCGGGAACTTCGAGGAGCCATCGTATCGACCGGTGAACTCGAGCAGGTAGCGATCGGCAAACCCGTAGTTGAGGCGCGTGAAGCCACCCAGGATGTTCCACTTCTCATAGCCGCCATTGATCACGGTGGCGGTGCCGAGCGCGAGGTTCAGGTCGGTGGCGTCGGGGAAGATCAGCCCGTTCCGTTCCGCGACGAGCTGCTTCCACGTGCGCTCCTCGTAGTTCACGCCACTCATGACGCGCAGCGTGTGTCGCCCGCCAAGGGTGGGAGTCCACTCCCCGTAGCTGTTGGTGGCGAGGTAGTCCGTGTTGGCGGTGGTCACATTGAGCGTATTCGTGGCCGCTCCCACGTATTCCACCACGCCCGGGCGCCGGCTGTACGGGACCGGCACGCGGCGACGCGTGCGATCGTTGGTCGTGCGCTGCACGGTGAAGTCGCTCGTGAACTTGAGGCGCTCGTCGAAGAAGCGCGTCGCCGCCTCCACGTTGGCCCGGTACACGTCGTCGGTGAAGTCGATGCCGTTCTTGCCGTAGACGAAGTCGCCTACCGTATAGGCCGCCGACTGCGTCAGGGAGCCGTCGGGATTGTACAGTGCCGAGAGCACGTGCCCTTCGTCCTGCAGGTTGCGCCAGATCGCCCCGCCTTCACCGACATTCTCGGGGTTGTGGTACGTGCGCCCCGAGTACATGAACCCGCTGCGCACGTTGAGCCAGTCGGCCGCGCGGATGGCGCCATCGGCCCGCAGGTTGCGCTGCGCAAAGTTGTCGGAGTTGAACCGAAACATCCCGTCCTGACCGAGCGAGCGCGCCGAGATCATGAACTGCGCGTTCTCGGTGCCGCGCGAGATGGAGAGATTGTGCTCCATCGTGGGCGCGCTCTTGCGGTAGAGATAGTCGTACCAGTTCGTGCTGTTGTAATACTGATACGCGCCGTCGGGGCCCACGACCGTTTCCGGAGCGCGCCCCGACTGCGAGCGGACGCGCAGCGAGTCCAGGTACGCCGCCGAGAAGACGAGCGTCTTGTTCACGTTCTGCGGCGCGAACCCCTGCCAGCTCTGAAAGGCCTGATCGAAGTTCTTGGCGAACGTGTAGCCATCGGTGACCATCTGCGTCTTCTCCACCGGCGCGCGCGTTCCCACGTTCACGCCGTAGGTCACCTGGAATTGATCCTTCTGCGGTCGCTTGGTCGTGATGAGCATGACGCCGAACGCGCCGCGCGCACCGTACACCGCCGACGCCGACGCGTCCTTGAGCACGGTGATCGAGGCGACGTCGTCGGGGTTGAGCATCGAGGGATCACCCTCCACGCCGTCGATGAGCACGAGCGCCGAGCCGCCGGTCCCGATCGAGGTGGTGCCGCGAATGTTGATCGCCGGCGCCTGAATCGCCTTGCCGTCCTGCGGGCGGATGTTCACCCCGGGCAGAAGTCCCTGCAGCCCGAGCGTCAGATTCGGCACGGGCCGTTCGGCCAGCTGCTCGGCATTCACCTGTTCCACCGCACCCATCACATTGCGTCGATCCGCCGTGCCGTAACCGATGGCCACGACTTCATCGAGCTGCACCGCCGCCCGCGCCAGCGCGAAGGTGGTGGTGGTCGTCGCATTGGCGGTCACGGTAACCTGGCGCTGGCTCATGACGAATCCCAGGCGCCGGGCAACCACGGTGTACGTGCCCACGGGCACCTTGCTGATCGAGAAGCGCCCCTGGGCGTCGGTTTTCGCGCCCTGCGTGAGCCCCTGGACCACAATCGCCGCCTGCGGAATGGGCGTCGCGGAGAGCTGCTCGGTGACCGTGCCGGCAATCGTACCGGTCTGGGCGCGTGCTGGTGCGGCGGCGAGAAGGCTGGCCCAGGCCGCGAGGGCGGCGGACCGAAGCAGAAGACTGCGAGATGATCGCATGAATCGTGATGAAGAGGGGAGGGTCGGACGAACCGACACAGGGTGCCCCGTTCACATCACAGTCCACTCCACGATTCCGTCACGATGATCGGCGCGAGCGTAAAGATCTGTCTACGCGCATCGTGACCGAAACCGGCCGGTCTCGCCGCGTCATCCCCCTCGCGTGTAGAACATGTAGTCGTTCAGGTAGCGGATCGTGTCCTCCTGTTCCGCCACCCGATGCGCCAGCACGTCGCCGCTGCTGATGAGGCCATGGAGTCCATGCTCGTCCACCACCGGCAAGTGCCGAATGCGCTTGGTCGTCATGATCGCCGCGCACTCGTCGACCGACGTGTCCGGCAGGCAGGTCACGAGGGCCGTCGTCATCACGGTCGCGACGCGCGTGGTGCTGGCGTCGGCGCCAACGGCCACCACCCGCCGCAGCACATCGCGCTCGGTGAAGATGCCGAGCGTGTTGGCGCCATCCACGACCAGCACGGCTCCGAGTCCATTGTCGGCCATGATGTGCGCGGCCTCGACGACGGTGACGTCGGGGCCAACCGATACGATCTCGTGTCCCTTGCGGTCGAGCAGTGCGCGTACAGTAGTCACGTGAGTGTCCGTGTCAGGGTGGTGGATCGTCACGCCGAATATGCGGCCGGTCGCGCCGTATGGTTATGGTTGCCGAAGGCGGGCCGTGGCAGTAGCCACCAGGTTCAGCAGCTCCTGCGTCGCGAACGGCTTGTCCATCCACCACACCCCGGAAAGTGAGTCGAGGCGTGCCCGATCGATCGATGCCTCGAACCCGCTGGCGAGGATCACCGGGGTCGTGCGCCCGGAGGCGCGTAGCCATTCGATGAGCTCCAGACCCGTCATCACGGGCATCGTCTGGTCGGTGATCACAAGTTCGATGTCACGATGCGCACGGAGATGGTCCATCGCCTCGGCGCCGTTCGCCGCCGTCGCGACCACGTATCCGTGGCGCTGCAGGATTCGCCTCACGGCCGACGTGACCCCCGGTTCGTCGTCCACGAGCAGAATCTGGCACGGCCCCGGCTGGCCGCCGCCGGACGAGGGCAGGTCGAGTGCCGAGGACGTCTCCACCGTAGTCGTGGGAAGGAGGACATCGAAGGTGGCGCCGTGCCCTGGCTCCGAGGTGACCGTGATGGTACCGCCATGCTCACCCACGATGCCGTGCATGACACTGAGCCCGAGCCCGGTGCCTTCGCCGACGGGCTTCGTGGTGAAGAATGGTTCGAACATGCGCGAACGGACTTCGGGGCTGATCCCCACGCCGGTATCCGAGACCGACAGGCGCACCGCCGCTGCGCCGGAGTCCGGCATTTCGTCCCACGTCGCACGCACCGTCAGGGTGCCACCGTTGGTGGCGCGCATCGCATGCTCCGCGTTCGAGCAGAGGTTGAGCAGCAGCTGCTGCAGCAGCGTCGCATCCCCCTCCACGACCGCACCGGGGGCCTCGGCGCGCACCACGATTCGCACCGTGCTCGGGATCATGGCGCGCAGCAGCGAGCCCAGTTCCGACAGCAGGGCATCGATGCGCACACTGGTGCGATGGGTGCGCGTGCGTCGGCTGAACGTGAGAATCTGCCGGACGACCTCGCGCGCGCGTCGGCTGGCCACCAGCAGTTGTCGGAGTGAATCGGCGGCCGCCGACGACGCCGCGACATCGTTGGCCGCCAGTTCGGCGTTGGTGTGGATGATCGTGAGCAGATTGTTGAAGTCGTGCGCCACGCCACCGGCCAGCGTTCCCACCGACTCCAGGCGCTGCGAATCGCGCAGCTGCGACTCGAGATCGGCGCGCTCGCGCTCGAGCCGATGCCGCGCACGCAGGTCGGCCACGGCGAGGTGATCGAGCACCGCCCCCTCGAGAGGGATGCGGGTGCGTCGGACCTCCACCGGAATGTCGTGGTCGGCTCCTCGCGCATCGAGTTCCCATCGTCCTGATTCGTCGCCGGCATCGAGGTGTGTCGAGAGGCCGGCGATGAGTACATCGATCGATTGCGAGCGCACATCCTGGACCGTGCGCCCAAAGAGCAACTCGGCCGCGGCGTTCAGCTGCCACACACTTCCGTCGAGGACCAGGATCTGCGGATCGGTACCGTCTTCGAACAATCGTCGGAACCGGGACTCGCTCACGGCGATGCGCCGTTCGTTTGCCTCCGCCTCGAGCGCCTGTCGTTGGGCGGCCGCGGTGCGCGACCGTCCCCAGGCAAAGATGCCCACCACCGCCAGCGCGGCGTACAGCACTCCGGCGGTCCCGGTCTTCCACCAGGGGCGCACTACCGTGAAGTGCCGCTCCTGCACCGCAGACTCGCGGCCGTCATAATCGCGCGCACGCACACGCAGCGAGTGCGTGCCGGCCGCGAGACCTGCCAGACTCACGGTGGCCCGATCGGTCCAGGGCGTCGGATGCAGCGCGATGCCATCGAGCTCGAAACGATACTGCGTTTCATCCTCGCGATGGAACGTCGGCGCGTTCGCGCTGACGTCGAGCCGTGCGCGCGCCTCGGGAATGCGAGCGTCGTCCGCCACCGGTTCGCCGGTGCCGTCGCGCATATCCACGTTGGCCACGCGGAGCGGGGCACGGGGGCGTTCGAGATCGGTCGTGTTGATATAGCCGAGTCCCAGCGTTGTCCCGACCCAGAGACGCCCGTCACGATCGAGCGGGCCCAGGGAAAGCACATTGGAGTGCGGCAGTCCGTCGGCATCATTGATGGAATACGCCGCACGAACGCCGCCCGCGAACGTGGAGTCGAACTGGATGACGGTGACGCCCTGCGTGGTGCCGACGGCGAGACGGTCGGGGGCGAGCCCCGTCAGCGCCGACGCCTCGTCGCTGCGCAACGCCGGCAGAAGGGAGTCGTTGAGCACGCGCCAGGTGGGCGCGCCGCCACTGAGGCGCAGTTGGGCAAGTCCATCGGTCGTGGCCACGAGCAGCGAGCGCTCGCCGCTCCGGTGGCGCACGAACGCGGCGCCCACGATCGCACCGCGGGCCGGAAGCGGTTCGCCGGGCAGGGTGCTCCAGCGCTGCCCGTCGAAGCGGGACACCCGGCGGGCGAGCGACACCGCCACCAGCGTCGACGGCGTCGTGGTGCTGTCGACGAGCAGCGCCCGAATGCCGACCGGAAAGCCATCCCACCGGGCGACGGTGCCGTCGTCGTACACGATGGCCGCACCGCCATTCGCCAACGCCACCAGGCCTGGGCGACGGTTCGGGCCAAACGCGGACACCATGGCGCTGAAGTACTCACCGGTGCCCCAGTCGGCGATCGGGCTCCACGCGCGTTGCTGATAGCGATAGAGACGCCCTTCGATTGCCATGAAGGGGACCTCGCGATCGTCGGTCGTGTGGTGCACGCGCAGTCGCACACGCCCATCTCCGCCGCCCGTCATCGCCTCGGTGGCCGGAACCCGGTTGAGCTGTGGAAGCTGCACCAGGCCAAGGCCCTGCATCCAGGTCCAGAAGCTGCCGCGATCGGTCGCGTTGGAGATGGCGATGATCGGGTAGCCGCTCACGCCTGGTGGCAACGCGAGTCGCCCGGCGAGACCAATGCGGAAGCGGATGAGATTCCCACTGCGGAACGCCGCGTAAATGGTGGGCACCCCGAGTCCGTGATCGATCGCCGTCAGCACCTGGGTCCGCGAGCCGCGAATGCGCGCCGTGAGATCCACGAGTTCCCACTGCCGGTCGTCTCGGGAGCGATAGAGTTCGCCGCCGAACGTGCCCAGCCACGTTTCGTAGTGCAGGCCGACCTTCACGCGCAGGACGCGGGTCACCGACACCCGGGGGCCGATTGGTCCCCAGCGATTGCCCGTCAGGGCGAACGCGCCGCTGGGGGTTGCCGCGAGCGCACTGAGCGTGTCCCCGATCGGCGCGAGCACCACCTGCTCGATGATGAGCGAGCCGAGGCCATCGGCGGTGCCCCAGCGAGTCCACACGCCGTCGCGCCGGCGGGCGACGCCGCCACCGCGCGTGCCCACCCACACTTCCGCCGCCGCGCCGTTCAGGCGTGCCGCGATCATCGCATCACGCGGCGTCATCTGGACGGGCAGGGGCACCCGGAACAGGCGCTGACTCGTGGAGTCCAGCTGAAACACCCCACCCGTACCGCTCACGAGCACATCATCGCCGCCACCGCGTCGAGGGGCCGCAACGGCTGCATAGAGCGGGATGTCGGCGGGCGCCAACGACACGGGCGGCAGAAACCGCCCGGCACGTTGCACGACGAGGCCGCCCGATGTCACGAACACCCGGTCACCGTTGGCGCGATCGAACACCACGCGCGTTGACCGTGAGCCTTCGGGCAGCGTCAGCGGGGTCCACCGTCTCCCGTCGAAGACGCGCACGCCGTCCGCGGTCGCGAGCAGCAGCCCGCCGGTTGCGCTCGCCTCCAGCGAATGGATGGGCGTATCGGGAATGCCGTCCCGCCGGCCGAACACGGCGTAGGCGTCGTCCTCGAAGCGCACGAGCGATGGTTGGGCCGCAGCGGGCGGCACGCTCGAGATCGCGAGGCCCAGGAGTGCGAGGCCTCGCCACGCGAGCTGCCGTACGGCGCCCGACAGCCCGGGCTCGGGTCGCACGGCATGCGCGAGTGACGGGAGTCCGCTCATCCCGACAAGCTACGTCCGGGTCGGCGCCGCGGATACTCGGGCGCAAGCCCGCCCGGTACCGTTATTACTGTCTCACGTGCTCGGCTCGGATTCCCCTCTCAACCCCTCGCGTACCATCATGCACATCGGACTCATCGGCGGCATCGGGCCCGCCGCCACGATCGTCTACTACCAGCGGCTCTGCGCCCGCATGCGCGACCTCGGCGCGCCCCTGGAGCTCACGATCGTGCAGGCCGACGTCAACACCCTCATTCGCCACAACCTCGCCGATCAGCGCGAGGAGCAGGCGGTGATCTACGCCACACTCATCGATCGGCTCAAGGCCGCCGGGGCAGCGTGCGTGGGCATCACGTCGCTCGGTGGGCATTTCTGTTTCGACGAAACCGCGCGCATCGCCTCCCTCCCGCTGGTGTCTGCGGTGGCACCGCTCGATGAACACTTCGCGCGCCTGGGCATAGGGTGCGTCGGATTGTTGGGGACGCGTGTCGTGATGCGCACCCGGCTCTACGGCCAACTCCGCCGAACTCAGGCCGTGGCCTGTGACGACGACATCGAACGATTGGGCCAGACGTACCAGGACGTCGCCGTCACCGGCCGGTGCACCGACGAACAACGCGCGCTCTTCTTCGACGCCGGGCGCCGCATGATCGAAGAGCAGGGCGCCGAGGCAATCGTCCTCGCCGGCACCGACCTTGGCCTCGCCTTCGACGGCTACGATCCCGGGTATCGCGTCATCGACGCGCTCGACGTGCACGTGGCGCTGCTGGCGGAGCTGGCGTCGGGGGCGCGCGCGCTTCCCTGATATCGTAGCGCGACGGCGGCAGGGCGAGTCATGGCACGATGCTCCCCTGACGTTGCGCCGTGCGCCAGCGCGCCCCATCCAGCATCGCGCCGTTGAGGGCGATCCACCCCGTCGCCGATACATTCCAGTTGGTCGTGACGCCGGTCGCGAGCCCCCACGTGTTCTGCCACCCCGCGGCGGCGCTCAGGTTAGGCACCGTCGCGTCGAAGCTCGCGGCGCCGTTCAGGTACGTCGACGACATCGTGACCGACATGGCGCGCGCCGTCGCGCCGCTGCTTTGCGCAAAGTTGGCGGTGTACCAGTCGTTGTACTCCGACTGCCGGGTGAGCTGCGCGCGCAGGCGGGCATACGGCGCCGTGCTCGCGACACTGATGGTCGCCGTGTTCAGGAAGCCACCGAACGTGACGGACTGATCGACTGGATCACGATCGATGATCGCCATCGAGCGAATGTGCGTCACCGCACTGCCGGTGATCGTGGCCGCCGACACCGCGAGCATCTGCACGTCACCCGCCACCGTGCGGGAAGCCGGGACGACCGCCTGCTGGTAACTCGTGGCGCTGGCAGCGGTGGCGGAGCCCAGTGAACCGAACGAACTGTTCGCCGTGTACCACGTGTTCGACGTCAGCACGGTTTCGCCCGCCTGCACGTTCGTCATCGTCAGCGTTCGCGACTCGGGCGCGAACGAGTCGCCGGCGCTGAAGTCCACCACACCCACCGAACCCAGATTCGCCGGGTTGAGGTTGCGCTTGATGAACAGGCGATTGAGCACGAGGCCGCCGTTTACCGCGCTGCGCGTGCCGATCAGATCACGCGGGCCATCCAGCACCCCCGCGATCTGGAAGGTGGGGAAGGCCTGTGTCGGTGACGGCGAGGCGAACTGCGACCCCATCGACACCTGCACGAAGTCCGACGCCGACGTGAACCCCGTGACCGACCCTGTCACCGTCTTTCCGGCAAGCGCGGTCGTGCCGCACGCCGCACTCGCCTGCGACTGCAGCTCGGCGAGCGATCCATACACGATGTTCGTCGTGTAGCTGTTCGTGGCATTCTGGAACACATACGCCACCGCCCCCTGCGAGCCGATCGTGAACGAGTAGCTGGTCCCCACCGCGCCGGCTGACGTCCACGCGCTGTTTGCGCCACCATTCTGATACGCGAACCACACGGGCACGCCGGTGGCGGCGCAGAAGCGCCAGGTGATGTTGCCGCCCGACGAAACGGCGGTGACCGTGACACTCACCGTGAGTTGTGTCGTGGGTACACCGCTACCACTCGCCGTCACCGTGAGTGGATAGGTGCCCGGCGTGGCGCCGTTGCCTGCCGCGACGCTCAGCGTCGCGCTGTTGCCCGTGGTGCTGGTGGGCGCGACGGAGGTGGTGAGCCCCGTGACCGCCCCGGTCACGCTGAGCGACACCGCGCCCGTGTAGTTCGTGCGCGTCAGCGTGATGGCCGTACTCGCTTGTGCGCCCTGCTGAATGCTGAGTGCGGCCGGCGCGGCGGTGAGCGTCACCGCGCCGGCTGGTCCGGTGATCGTGAGCGTCACCGTGGTCGTCCCGGAGGCCGCCTGAAAGCCGGCACCCTGCAACACGAGAGAGTACACCCCCGGTGCCACCGCGGCGCCCACATCGAATGTCACCTGTACGCTGGTGCCACTCACCGGGCCGCTGGGGCTGTTCACCGCGGTCACGCCCGTCGGCAACCCTGACTGCACGGCAATGACGGCGGTTCCGGTGAAGTTCGTTCGCGTGATGGCGATGGTGGTGCTCACGCTCCCGCCGGGTGCCACGCTGAGCTGCGCCGGTGTGGCCACGATGGCAATCGCGGGCGCTGCGGGAGCCGCCGTCACCGTGAAGCTGACCGTCGCCGTCTGATCAGTCAGGCCACTCGCACTGCCGCGCACGACCAGCGCGTACGAGCCAGGAGCCACCTGCGCCGCCACCTGAATCGTGAGCGTCGTGCTCGCGGTGCCGTTGCTGATGGAGGCGGGGCTGAACGACGCGGTCACGCCACTCGGCAGGCTTTCGACCGCCAGCTGAACCGTCTGCGAAAAGCTGCCGGTGCGACCGATACTGGCCGTGATGGTGCCGGTCCCGCCCTGCACAATGGACGGGGCCGCGCCGCTGATGCTCACCGTGAAGCCGCCCACGGTGCCGCTCGGTCCCGCGGCGTCGCCGCTCCCTCCGCAGGCGTTCAGCGTGAGCAGCATGGAGGCCAGCGCGGTGGCGCGGACGGAGGGCATGGCAGCCTCGACGTTGGGAGGGACCGACCCGCCTGGCGCGGGTGACTCCTCTCCATTGCGCAGCGGAACGGGAAACCCTGTCACCGTGCTCCGCCACCGTGCTCCGTCACCGTGCTCCGTCACCGTGCTCCGTCACCGTCCCGCACTACCTTACCCACATGCCGTTGCTCCAAACCAACGCCATCGTCCTCCACGCCGCCAACTACCTCGAGTCGAGTCGCCTGCTGCGCCTCCTCACGCGGGAAGCCGGCGTGCAGTCGGTCGTCGCACGAGGGGCTCGCAGCTCGAAGAAGCGCTTCGGCAGTGCCGTCGATCTCTTCGCCGAAGGTCAGGCGCAGATGCAGACCAAGCCCGGCCGCGACCTCCACAGCCTGAACGCCTTCGACGTCACCAAGGCCCGCACCGCACTCGCGCTCGACCTCGAACGCTTCACCGCCGCCAACGCGCTCGCCGAGGTCGTGCTGCGTCTCGTACACGACGAGGCCGCCCCCGGCATCTATGATGTCGTGGAGCAGGGGCTCGACCGTCTCACCGACATGCCCACCGCGCAGGTGGTACCGGAAACCGTGGGCATCCTCTGGCGCCTGCTGAGCGAGGTGGGCTTCCGCCCGGTCGTCGACCGCTGCGTGGAATGCCTGGACCCGATCCCTGAGGCCGAACCGGCTCGCTTTCACGTCGCCCTGGGCGGCACCCTCTGCCAGCGTTGTGCTCGCCTTGCGCCAGGCGGACGCCTCCTCCCGCCCGAAGCGCGTACCAGTATCCGCAATTGGCTCGATCCGCTGCCAGATCACATTTCTGCGCCGATCGAGCCCTCCGAGTCGGCCGCCGCCAAAGCCCACCAGCGGCTCCTCCGCGAATTTCTCGCCGCGCACCTGCCCGACAACCGACCCCTCAAGGCGTTCGAAGTCTGGGAGAAGGGCAGCTGGTAGGCGGCACCAGCTAACCTCAAGATAACCAACGGGTTGGGGACGGAACGCGCCGGCGGTGTGACAGCCCGCGCCCGTTCAGTTGGCCGGATTGTTGCTTGACCTCACGTGGCATGCGTCCTAATTTCACAGAGGATCACATACCGTGGTCCGGCTTGTGCGGCACTTCTCAACCCTCATACGGAGACGTCGACTCAGATCCTGATTCGTCAGTCGGAGAAGTAACATGAAACGATTGTGGGGAGCACTGGGTCTGGTGCTCGCGCTCATCGTGTTCATGCCAGGAGTCTCGTCAGCCCAGTCCAGCCAGGATGGGCGTGAGCGCCGAAGCAATTCGACGCTTGGGCAGAACTATCCAAATCCGTTCAACCCAGAGACTCACATTCCGTTTTCGGTCGGTGATTCACCGACCTGTTCCGACAACTCCAAGCAGTACCGGGTCAGCCTCAAGGTCTACACCGTCATTTCGACGCTGGTAGCCACCCCGATCCTGCAGTCGGCAACAAGCGGAGTGGCCGGTGGTCAACCGCTGGAAAAACTGTCGCTCCCCTGTGGCGAGTACGTCGCCTACTGGGACGGCAAAATCCAAGCAAACGGGCGGGAGGCTGCCTCAGGCACGTATTACTACAGGCTTGAGGTGGATGGCGTGCCGTCGGTGAGAAAGATGATCGTGGTGAAGTAAGCACCCCGTTTTACGAGCACCACGAGACCCGAAGGACATAGAGGCGCACTGGGTAAGCGGACCCAGTGCGCCTCTCCCTTTTTTGTGCATCTGCCACTTCGGCAGCAAATTCGCGGCACCCTCGTTGCCCTCACCAGTGGCATGATCAATCCCGACCGCCTCACCGTAAAGAGCGCCGAAGCGCTCAACGATGCCGTTGCCCTCGCCCGCAAGGCCGGCAACCCGCTCGTCTACGATCTGCATCTCCTCCTCGCCCTGCTCGAGCAGGACGAAGGCATCGTGGTGCCGGTGCTCCAGCGCGTCGGCGCCAATGTCACCTCCATTCGCGCCGCCGCCGAGCTGGAAGCCGCGCGCTACGCCAAGCAGTCCGACGCCCAGCCCACCTTCTCCCGTGAGCTCACCGCCGTCGTCGACAGCGCCGAGAAGGAAGCCAAGCTCCTCGGCGACGAATACGTCTCGACCGAACATCTGCTCGTCGCCCTGAGCGACGCCAAGGGCACCGACTCCACGCGCGTCCTCACCGGCGCCGGCGCGCACAAGCAGGCGCTCCTCGATGCGCTCAAGCTCGTGCGCGGCGCGCACAAGGTCACCGATCAGAGCCCCGAGCAGCAGTACCAGGCGCTGCAGAAGTTCACGCGCGATCTCACCGAAATGGCCCGCAAGGGCAAGCTCGATCCGGTCATCGGGCGCGATGAGGAAATCCGTCGCGTCATTCAGGTGCTCTCGCGCCGCACCAAGAACAATCCGGTCCTCATCGGCGAACCCGGCGTCGGCAAGACCGCCATCGCCGAAGGGCTCGCGCAGCGCATCGTCAGCGGCGACGTCCCCGAAGGGCTCCGCAACAAGAAGCTCGTCAGCCTCGACCTTGGCGCGCTCATCGCCGGTGCCAAGTTCCGCGGCGAGTTCGAAGAGCGCCTCAAGGCCGTGCTCAAGGAGATCACGAGCGCCGAGGGGCTCTACGTCGTGTTCATCGACGAGCTCCATACGCTCGTCGGCGCCGGCAAGGCTGAAGGCAGCATGGACGCCGGCAACATGCTCAAGCCCATGCTCGCGCGCGGGGAGCTGCGCGTCGTCGGCGCCACCACCCTGGACGAATATCGCCAGCATGTGGAGAAGGACGCCGCGCTCGAGCGTCGCTTCCAGCCCGTCTTCGTGGGCGAGCCGAGTGTGGAGAGCACGATCGCCATTCTGCGCGGCCTCAAGGAGCGCTACGAAGCGCACCACGGCGTGCGCATTACCGACGGTGCCGTGGTGGCAGCGGCCACGCTGTCAAATCGCTACATCGGCGATCGCTTCCTCCCCGACAAGGCCATCGACCTGATCGACGAAGCGGCCTCGCGCCTGCGCATCGAGATCGACTCGGTGCCGCAGGAAATCGACGAGGTCGAACGGCGCATCGTGCAGCTCGAGATCGAAAAGGCCGCCCTGCAGAAGGAGAGCGACCCGGCCTCGATCGAGCGCAAGCAGAACCTCGAACGCGAGCTGGCCGACAAGAAAGAACTGGCGAGCGGCATGCGCGCCCAGTGGCAGCAGGAGAAGGACACCCTCGGCGCGGTCGGCAAGATCAAGCAGGAGGTCGAGCAGGCCAAGTTCGAAGCCGAAGCGGCCACGCGCAGCGGTGACCTGCAGAAGGCCGCCGAGATCACGTACGGCCGCATCCCGCAGCTCGAGCGGAGCATGAAGGACGCCGAGGCGAAGCTCGCTAGCCACAACGGACGTCCGCAGTTCCTCAAGGAAGAAGTCGCGGCCGATGATGTGGCCGAAGTCGTGGCGCGCTGGACCGGCATTCCGGTCTCACGGATGCTCGAGAGCGAGCGCGAGCGTCTCACGCGTCTCGAAGATGTGCTCGCGACCCGCGTGATCGGTCAGCGCGAAGCGGTGCGCGCCGTGGCCAACGCCGTGCGCCGCTCGCGCGCCGGCCTGCAGGATCCGAATCGTCCGATCGGCAGCTTCATCTTCCTGGGGCCCACGGGTGTCGGCAAGACGGAGACGGCGCGCGCGCTTGCCGAGTTCCTCTTCGACGACGAGCATGCGATGGTGCGCATCGACATGTCGGAATACATGGAGAAGCACGCCGTGGCGCGACTCATCGGCGCCCCGCCGGGCTACGTGGGCTACGAGGAGGGTGGGCAGCTCACCGAAGCCTTGCGTCGCCGTCCGTACTCGGTCATCCTCTTCGACGAGATCGAAAAGGCGCACCCGGACGTCTTCAACATCCTGCTGCAGCTCCTCGACGATGGCCGCCTCACCGATTCGCAGGGGCGCACGGTGGACTTCCGCAATAGCGTCGTGATCATGACGTCCAATGTCGGGAGCCAGCGCATCCTCGAAGCCGATACCACGGCCGGCCCGGCGTGGGACCGGGTGGAGCAGGAGGTGCTGCAGGCGTTGCGTGGTGTCTTCAAGCCCGAGTTCCTCAATCGCGTGGACGACATCGTGGTCTTCCATCCGCTCGGACGCGGTGAACTCGATCACATCGTCGACATTCAGCTCGCCCATCTGCGCAAGCTGCTCGGCGAGCGCAAGCTCACGCTTCGCCTCACCGACGCCGCGCGTCAGCGTATCGCCGATGAAGGGTACGACCCGGTCTTCGGCGCCCGGCCGCTCAAGCGCGCGATCCAGCGGCTCCTGCAGAACGCCCTGGCCCTCGCGGTCCTGCAGGGTGATTTCAAGGAGGGTGATACAATTGTCGCCGAGGTCGGTCCGGACGACACCCTGATCTTCACGCACAGTGACAAGATCGACGCCGCCGCCCAGGCGGCTTTCGACTCGGCGGTACCGTGAGGTAGTTTGCGAGGCATGAGAATGCGCCTGCCCTCATGCCTCGCATTGCTTGTCGTGGTCCTCGCCAGTGCCGGGTGCGGCGGAAGCAGCGCCGCTCCGGCCCCGGAGAGCAGCAGCAACTTTGTGCTGGGCCAGGTGGCCACCGACGCGAAGGGGTGGATGGAGTACATCCCCGGCGACGCCCCGTTGGTGATCATCGCGCCGCACGGTGGGTCGCAGACGCCCGCGGAGCTGCCCGATCGCAGCTGCAGCGGCTGCGAAACGGTGAATGACGCCAACACGCAGGACCTCGCGCGCCGTATCGTGGACGCGTTCTACACGCGTACCGGGGCGCGCCCGCATCTCGTGGTGAATCGGCTCTCGCGCAAGAAGTTCGACGCCAATCGCGATCTTCCCGAAGCGAGTGGCGGCACGGCGGCCCTCTCGGCGCCCTGGGCGTGGTTTCACGCCGCGATCGACTCCGCCGAAGCGCGCATCGTGAAGAAGACTGGGCGAGGCCTCATCATCGATCTCCACGGCCATGCGCACGACATCGCGCGCCTCGAGATCGGCTATCTGCTCAACGATCCCGATCTGCGGCTTTCCGATGCCGCGCTCGCCGCCAACGGCGCGATGACGCGCACGAGCGTCGCACGGCTCGCCACCGACAGCCGGAGCGCGGCCGATCGCGGGGTGGCGCTGCTGCGTGGCCCGAACAGTCTGGGCGCACTCGCCGTCGCCGCTGGATATCCCGCCGTACCGAGCCCCGCCGATCAGTCGCCACTCGTTGGGCAGTCGTACTTCGAAGGTGGCTACAACACCGCGCGGCACGGCTCGCGCGACGGTGGGGCCATCGACGCCATTCAGATCGAGTGCCACTACGAGAACGTGCGCGATACCCAAACGGCGCGCACCAACTTTGCGTGGGCACTCTCGGGTGCCCTGGCCACATATCTCGAAAGGCACTACGGCTGGAAGGGGCCCGCGTCGTGAACAGTGCACCGGTGGCGCCGCCGCTCGTGGCCGCGATGTCAGCGGCGCTCGCGGAAGCGGCGGAGGCCGCGCGTGCCGGCGAAGTGCCGGTGGGTGCAGTGATCGTGAAAGACGACGAAATCGTCGTGCGGGCGCAGAATCGCATGGTGCGCGACGGCGACGCCACGAGCCATGCCGAGCTCCTCGCGCTGCGTGAGGCCACACAGCTGCTGGGGGATGCACGCCTCGTGGGCTGCACGCTCGTGGTCACGCTCGAGCCATGCGCCATGTGCGCCGGCGCCATCGTCCTCGCGCGCCCCGACGCCGTGATCTTTGGCGCCTGGGACGACAAGGCCGGCATGTGCGGCAGCGTGGGCGACATCGTGCGCCACCCGAAGCTCAACCACCGCCCTGAAGTGCGCGGTGGCCTGATGGCCAACGAGAGCTCGGCGCTCCTCAAGCAGTTCTTCGCCGAGCGTCGCCCGTGAGGCGGTGGTCATGACGGCCACCACGCCGACTGGTGGAGCCCAGCTGATCGCCACGGTCGCCGACGGCTTTGCCGCCCTCGCCTCCTTCGATCAGATCAATCTGGGCGCGTCGTTCATCCAGGCGTCGGTGCTGATCGGCTTTGCGCTCACGGTCATCGGAGTGCAGCGCGTGAGTCGCCGGCCGGCCATGGAGGCACTCGCCGGCTACTGGGGGTGCATCGGCCTCGGCGCGATGATCAACATCGCGTCGTCGAGTGCGGGGGCGCTGTGGCACGATCGCCCGCTGTCGCTCGCGCTCACCACGCTCGTGGTGGCGCTGCACGGCGCGGCGGTGCCCATGTTGCGGGCGGCCGTGCAGCGGCTCGCCGGCCCCGGTGGCGCCCTCCCGCTTGCGGCGAGCGCGCGCTGGGGGCTGGCCACGCTGCTGCTGCATGGCGGCGGCGTCATGCTCGCCCTGCGCGATGCTCCCGACATGCGCATCCTCACCGTGGGCATCAGTCGCGGCATCGACCTGGTCTTGCTGCTCCTGCCGGCCTTCGAGGCGTGGCGTGCGGCGGTGCAGGCGACCGCGTTCGTGCGCGCCAAACGCGCCATCGCCTTCGGCACGACCATGTTCGCCGCGCGCGGTGTGCTCGACTTCTTCCTCGGCATGCGCGTGGGCCAGCCCGACCTCCCGGCGATTGTGGTGTTCGCCACGATTCTGCTGAGCGTGCTGCTCGTGCTGCTCTCCGGGGTGTTCACCCTGCTCGCGATGGCCTCGGAAGACGTCATCCGGATGCAGCAGCAGGCCGACCAGCTGCGCGAAAGCCAACTGCAACTGGAGCGCGCGCGGCGGCTCGAGAGCATTGGCCGCCTCGCGAGCGGCGTGGCGCACGACTTCGCCAACGTGCTGCAGGCAGTGCAGCTCTCCGCCGAAAGCCTTGCCCAGCGCTATCCCGGGACCAACGCTCCCGAGGAGATCCGCGAGATGCGCGAAACCGCCGCCCGTGGCCGGTCGCTGGCGAGGCAACTGCTGGTGCTCGGGCGCCCGCCCGAAGACGCGGCCCAGCGCTTCGACGCCGCCGCCCATCTGCGCGACCTGCTGCCCATGCTCCACCGCCTGGCCGACAATCGCCCGGTGCAATTCTCCGCCGCCGAAGGCACCGTGTTCGTGAACATGGATCCGTCGCACTTCGATCAGGTGGTCATCAATCTCGTGGTCAATGCGGCGCAGGCGTCGCCCGCGGCGGCGCCCATCGACCTCGAACTCACGCATGCGCAGAGGCCGCGCGGCCGCTGTCTCCAGCTCTGCGTGCGCGATCGCGGCACCGGGATCCCCGACGACATCCTGCCGCACATCTTCGAGCCGTTCTTCACCACCAAGTCGCGCGAAACCGGCACCGGGCTCGGCCTCTCCACGGTCTGGTCCATCGTGCAGCAGGGCGGGGGAGAAGTCGACGTACAGTCCACACCGCAGCGCGGCACGGCGGTCTCCATCACGCTGCCCATTACCGAGGTCACCTGATGCGCCACCTCCTCGCCGTCGTCGCCGCTCTCTCCTTCGCGGCATGCACGACCGCGACGCCGCCCGCCCAACCCACCGAGGGGTTCGTTCAGGTCGAAGGCGGCAAGGTGTGGTATCACATCGAAGGCGCCGACAAGCCCGGCACGCCGCTGTTGCTCCTGCACGGCGGTCCCGGCAGCACCAGTTTCGGTCTCAAACCCCTCGAAGCGCTGGCCAGTGATCGCCCGGTGATCCGCTACGATCAGCTCGGATGCGGCAAGTCCGATCATCCCACCGATACGACACTCTTCACGGTGGACCGCTTCGTCCGCGAGTTGCAAGCCGTACGCGATTCGCTCGGCCTCAAGGAGGTGGATATCATGGGCCACTCCTGGGGTGCCATGCTCGCGGAAGCGTACATGGGCACGAATCCCCAGGGCGTCCGCCGCCTCATCCTGTCGAGCCCCCTTGTGACCACCGCGCAGTGGACGCACGACGCCGACAGTCTGATCACGCTCCTGCCGGATAGCGTCCAGCAGGTCATCAAGACTGAGGAAGCGAACAACACCACCGATTCGCCCGCGTACGCCGCCGCCATGGATGTGTACTACGCCCGGCACGTTCGCCGCGCGCCAAGAGCCAACCCCGCCGACGGCGACAGCAGCAGCAAGACCAGCGGCAAGCTCGCATACAACTACATGTGGGGCCCCAGCGAGTTCACCAGCACCGGCACGTTGAAGACGTTCGATGCCACTCCCTGGCTTCGCCGCATCTCGATTCCCACGCTCTTCCTCGCCGGCGAGTTCGACGAAGCCACCCCATCCAGCACCAAGCGCTTCGCGGCTCTGGTCTCCCAGTCTCAATTCGTCATGATCCCCAACAGCGGCCACGCGACCGCCAACGACAATCTCCCCGCGTTACTCGATGCGGTACGCACCTTCCTGAAGTAGCCGCAGTCCCCGCAGTCCATATTACCGCAGTCCCAGCTTCCGCAGCCCCAGCTTCCGTCGGTCAGCAGTTCAGCCGTTCACAGCTGCCCCAGCCACGAGAGCTTCACAATCAGCGAGCGAGACAGGGGCCCCACGCCGCCATCCACCGCCCGCCGATCGTTGTACACCACGTACAAGTACGAGAGCGGCCGGTACTCCCAGCTGAATCGCGCATTCAACGAGCCGCGTTGGATGGTGGTGTTGTACTGATAGAACGCGCTCCACTGCACCCGCGGGTTGAGGAACACGCGCATCTCCGGTCCGGCCAGGTGCGTTACGAAGGACGAATCGCGCGTGCCCAGCGATCGCAGCCGGTTCACCTCGTACGAGCCACGAAAGCTCACATACGGTGACGGACTCCACCGCGTCGTCAGCTCCGCCCGGTCCAGGGACCCGTCAAAGAAGGTGCCGGAAGATACAGTGGCCGTTGCCGCGACACGCGCACTTTGATCGCTCTTGAGCGTCAGGCCGCCGCGTGAGTAACTGTAGGTCCCCGGATCGATCCGCACATTCGGGAACAGCGTGACCGCGGTCAGCGGCCGCTGCACGTTGTACTCGGCCGTCGGCGAGATCGTCGCGCCGTTCCGGAAGAGCACTTCGCCCGTGTAGCTCACGTTCGATTCCTGCAGCGTGAGATGCGTCGGGTCCTGATACGCGATCATGTTTGGCCCGTGCCGCAGCCACACGATGGGCTTGGGCAGGTTGCGCGGCTGATGCGTCCAGGTGATGAATGGGTTTGTCATCAGCACATCCGGGCGGCTCACGAACCCCATCTGCGGATTGTAGTCACGCGTGACGAGCGCGCCGAGCACGCCGGCGAGCAGTTGCGGCGTGTTGCGCGTGATCTGATACGTGCCGGCGAGCCCCGTCTTGGTGCCGATGGTGCTCGTACTCAGCATCCCGGTGAACTGCGTGTACTCACCGATGCGCCCCAGGCCGTCGATGGCCACCATCAGGTTCTGCCGATTCTCGCGCGTGCCGTTGGGCTGCAGCACATCGCCGTCGTGCAGCGCCATCGTGGCGCCCAGGCGCGTCGAGCGCCCGAGGAACTGGCTGCCACGGGCAACCGCGAACGTCTCGCCGCTCGTGTTGCCAACCGCGCTCGTGCGCATGGCAAGTGCGCCGGCCGTGGTGCGCCCGCTGCGGAACGCGTAACGAAGACCGGCATCGATCGGCTGCGGCGTCCCCTCGTCGGAAAGGCCGATCCGCCGCGTGAAGAACGGTTGCACGAAGTACTTCCCGCTCACACTGCCGATGCCCCCCACGTTGCCGGCGCCGAGCCCGCCGGCATTCAACAGATCGGCGTTGTCGAGGAAAAACTGACGCCGCTCCGGCAGGAACACGTTGAAGCGTGTCAGGTTCACGACCTGCCGGTCTACATCGGCCTGCGCAAAGTCGGTGTTGATCGTGGCTTCGAGCGATGTGTTCGCCGTGGGCGACCAGATGATCTCCCCGCCCACATCGCCCGTGCTGCCGTTGAACGCACGCGGCGCGCGATCGGTGGTGTTCGTACCCAGCACATACGGGCGTAGCCGCAGATTGGTCCGCGGCGGTGGCGGCTGCAGCGAATCGAGCACACCGGAGTACGTGAGCCGCCAGCTCGAGAGCTGCCGCGGGACGGGCACCCAGCTGCTCCACTGCGCCGCGCGACGGGTATTGCGCAGGAAGTTCACATCCCAGCTCTTGAGGTCCGGCGAGTAGCGAAGGCTCCGCCAGGGAATCGCCATCTCCACGGTATAGCCGCTGTCGCTGCGCGTGGTGCGCACGCGCCAGAGGGCATCGAAGTTGAAGTTGAACACATCACCGCCGTCGAACGCCTGCACATCGGCCTGCGAACCAAGCGGAGTGCTGAAGAACTGCACCGCAGTGCGGTGGTCGCCGAGCGGACCCATCGTCACGGAGAAGAGGTCGTTCTCCGGCGGATCGAAATCGCGGCGCAGGTCCGGGATGCGGAGTTGTCGCATCACCCCGGCACTGTCGGGATTGAACGCCCCCACGTACAGGTTGTCACCATCGAACAGCACCCGCACGCGACTCTGATATGCGCCCACCGGCGCGTAGTTCGGGCGCATCTGCGCAAAGCCGGTGGCCTCCGCGGCCAGCCCCCAATCTATTTCATCCAGCTTGCCGTCGAGCGTGATCCTCCCCGTCGCCCGACGCGCCACCAGATGGCGACGCGTCTCATCGGTGGGAACCGGAACCCCTGGCGTGCCCTGGGCACGCAGCACGGAGGGGGACGCGAGCGAAAGCAGCGACAGGGCCAGGACCGGCCCGATGGAAAGGCGGGAGGGCATGCGCAAACGGGGAGGGGAGGGCCGCTCGTCGGACAAGCCAGGCGGACAGTCCGGAGCGGTCGCGCCTAGTTTGCCCTTGATCGTCCCATTTGGTAAGGCACGCTCATTGACGCCAGCTGGCTATTCCTCGCCCGGCGCGAGATCCGCCCGCGCAAAGCGCCAGTGGAGGCCGAGGAACCAGAGGAACTGCGCCGCCACGGCCACGGCTGCGATGGCGCCGAACGCCGGCGCCTGCTGGTGCTCCGCCTCCCGCCAGATGAGCATCGCGAAAAGGTCCACCGCCACCACGTACGCAGCGAACCCCAACGCAAAGCCGAGGACAATGCTGAGGCTCTTCCGTCGCAGTGTCGCCGGATCGCCCGAGTGAATCAGCAGCGGTAGCGTCTTGGCCTGCGCGAGCGGCCAGAGCGCGAGCGCGGCGGCGACATGCACGGCACTCGGCAGGCGCAACGGCAGAAAGTCCTTGGCCGGCAGCAGTGCCGGCGGTATGGCCTGTACGAGCGCGAATGCAAGCAGTCCGGCGATGCCGTACAGTCCCGCATCGCGCAGCTGATTGAGGAACTGCAGACGCGCCCGATCTCGCCGCGAGAGCGGATAGAGCAGCGGGCGACCAGCGATCAGCGTCGGTGGCACCGCAGCGCCCAGGAGCCCCGGACTACCGTGCCCGATGAACACGAACAACGCCAGCACGAGCGTGATTGCCACCACGCGTCCGGCGAATCCGACCGGCGAGTCGGCGCGCTCCACATCGAGATGGCGCATCCACGCGAGGCGGGTGGCGGGGGGCGCCACCACCCCGGCCGTCGCGGCAATCTGCGAGGTGTCGTCCACGCGGGTCAGCCAGCGCGCCATCCACGCGGTATGGTGGAATTCGCGTCGGGAGCAGAGCCACACGAACTCGCGCCGGTGCGGCGACCAGCTCGCGATCACCGCCACCGGTGCCACGATCAGGCTCACCAGCATGCCGCCCCACCCGAGTGCGTCCACACCGCGCACATACCAGTGCGGCTTGAGCATGAGCAGCGCGAGCAATGCCAGCGGAATCGCCTGCGTCCACCGCGGCAGGCGCGCCAGAAGACGTCCGCACGACGGAAGCGCGAACCACCACGGGATCAGGGCCATCGCCTGCCAGAGACTCGCCGGCGGCGCCCACGCGTGAGCCCAACCCCAGGCAAGTGCGGGCAGCAGGACCATGAACAGCAGCAGCCCAGCGCGCATGCTGGCACGGAAGCCCGGCGCCAGGGCGACCCGCGGTGCCATGTCGACTTCAGCGGCCGCGATCGCGCACATCATCCCCGTCGCGAGACTCGTGAGCGCCGAGCCGTGCAGCACGAGTTGATGGGCGATCCGTTCGAGGTCCTCCGGATCGAGCATCGGATCCGCCCGACCGGTGAACGCGAGCGACAGCCCCGGCATCCCGAGATGAATGGCCGACAGGATCAGCGCCAGCAGTACCATGAACGCCATCATGAGCGCGCCCGGGCGCACGAAGAGCGTCATGAACGGGCGCACCGACACGCCGCGCGCGCTCACCCGATCTCCGCCGTGGCCGGCATCGCGCGCCCACGTGCGCCCGTCAGCACCGGAAACAGCCCCTGCAGATTGAGCGGCTGCTCCACGAGGTCCACGTTGTACAGCGCCGCGAACTGCGCCGCGCTCGACGCGTGCCGCTCCACCACGATCGTGGCCTGCAACGCGTCGCCAGCGGCCGATACGATGAACGGCGCCTCCCACGACGAGGGCAGGGGAGTGCCGCGCGACGCGACCCGCCACGCCACGTACTGCTCCTTGAGCGTATCGAGCTCGGCATCGCACGTGAGCCGCCCCTCGTCGAGTGCCACCACCCGCGTGATCACCGGCTCGATGTCATGCAGCAGATGTGAGCTCAACACGATCGTCGGCTGCTCCGCCGCATACACGTCGAGCAGAATGCTCAGCATCTCCTGTCGCGCCGGCGGGTCGAGATCGGACAGCGGCTCGTCGAGCAGCAGCAGCTCCGGATGATGCCCGAGCGCGAGGACCAGTGACAGCTGCTGCAGCCGCCCCGGAGAGAGTCCGCTCACCCGCGCATCGACGTCCAGTCCGAAGCGCGCCACCAGCGCGCCCACGAGTGCGCGATCCCACCGCTCGTAGAAGCCGCCTACATAGCGAATGAGGCGCCCCACGCTCATCCACGCGACCAGCCGGTTGTGCTGCCACATCGCGCCGATTCGCGCGAGTTCGCTCGCCCCGAGCGATCCACTCGGCACCCCGAACGTCCGGCAGCGACCGGACGTGGGGAGCAGCAGTCCAGTGAGATGATTGAGCAGCGTCGTCTTGCCACTGCCGTTTCGGCCCACCAGACCGATGACCTCGCCGCGCGGAACTCGCAGCGACACCTCGTCGAGCGCCACCGTGCTGCCGAATCGCCGCGAGACCTGTTCCAGTTCGGCGACCATCTCCGGATTCGCTGTCATTCCCTCTCCTCGTCGATTTCCCATTGGAGGTCCGCCATGACCTGTCGGAAGAGCTGCACGGCTTTGGTGGTGCGCACCCCGAGCTGCTTGGCCGCGAGCGCAGCCGGCTCGAGTGCCGCGCGCAATTCCGCCTCGCGTGCCGCCTCCTGCGCCTCCCCGCTCCGCGCCCGCACGGTGAGCGGCAGACCGGGCCGATGCTCCAGCGCACCTTCCGCTTCGAGCAACCCGTAGGCCTTGCTCACCGTCATCGGATTGATCCCCAACTGCTGCGCGAGCTGCCGGGTGGACGGCAGCTCCGTGCCCGCCGCCAGCCGCCCGGAGGCGATCTGGAGGCGTACCTGCTCCACGATCTGTCGATAGGTGGGCACGCCGCTGTGGAGGTCGAGAACGATGAGCATGTAGGTGTATTAAAGCGATAATACGGTGCCAGTATGGGATGGTCTGGTGTATTAGTCAAGTAATACGCCGGCGCTGGCCCACCGGATACGTCGCGCGGCGTATGGGCATGGACGCCGGGCAGGGCTACTCTTGCCGCATGACACCCGTCGCTCGTTTCGTCTGCGGCGCCGTGAGTTGCCTGTCGGCCATGGCGTCAGCACTTCTCGCGCAGCCCGTTCCCGCCGAGGCCCTGCGGCGATATCCACTGACGCGAGACTCCGTCATTCAGGGCATTCCCTGCGCGCGCACGACGAACGCGCCCATCGAGGTGCACAAGGCGAGCGGTCACCTCGCCGGCTGTGCCCTTGCGGTCAACTTCACCGAAGCCGGCCATCGCTTCCCCAGGGGCACCTGGCTCGATCGCAACGATCAGGGCGTGCTCTGGGGCGCGTGGCTCGAGCGCGATACGCCGCTCGGCGGTCACACCTGCCGCGGCGCCGGCTACAAGACGTGGAGCACGCGCTTCACGCCCACCGGCGCGCTCTACTCCTGCTATCTCGCCCACGACACCGTGATCAACGGCGTGCCGTGCATGGCCGGCTCCTTCTGGCGTGAAGTGCGCGGCGGCGGCCGAAGCACGCTGTACGTCTACGGCGACGGACAGCTCAAGCGCTGCCAACTCTCGCGCAACGCCACGGTGAACGGTCGTCCCCTCCGAAAGTGGGCGGTCGTCACGCGTGACAGCAGCGCGCAGCCATAGCCGCCCGGCCTGCTGCCGCACGCCGCTGCGCCGCGTGTCGCGACCGGCTTCGGGAAAACACCGACAGCACCCCCGGCAAGCGCCGACACCAGCACCCGCTCGCTTCCGGCATACTCGCCCAATCCGGCGCGGTGCGCGCCATGTTCCCGGGGGAATCAATGACACTCGCGTCGCACTTCGCACAGGAAGTCCGCGCCCAGTTCGAACGCCATCCCCTGCGGGACGGCGCCACCGTGCGCGAGACCGATCTTGCCCATCTGCCGCCGCTCGTCGCCACCTACCTGCGGCGCACCGGCTGCGTCGACGCGCCGGTCATTCACAACTTCCGCGTCACCTTCGACGCGACGATGTACCGGGCCCCCGGCGAGCCGCTCCCCAGCGACGCCGTCCAGTACGAGTTCGTCGACGACCCGTCTCGCTATTTCTTCCTCCGTACCCGCATGCTCGGCCTCCCCGTTCGCGTACTGCACGAGTACGAATCCGGCGCCGCTCACATGCAGGTGCGCGTCGCCGGCCTCGTGAACCTCGTGAACGAGCGCAGTCGCGCACTCTCCCGAGCCGAGACCGTGACGATTCTCAATGATCTCTGCATAATGGCCCCCTCCGCCCTGATCGATCCGCGCTTCGTCTTCGCCGAACGCAGCGAGCGCGAGGCGGACGCTCGCTTCACCCACGGCGAACACAGCGTCACTGCGACCCTGGTGTTCAACGCCGACGGCGATCTCGAGAATTTCATCTCCGACGACCGCCACGCCCTCGCGAACGACGGCACCCGCTGGACCACCCCGTTGCGGAACTACACCGAATTCGAGGGCCGACGGATCGCGACCGAAGGAGATGCGATCTGGTACTACGAGGACGGCCACGAGTTTCAGTACGGAACCTTCCGCATCAGCGACATCCGCTGGAACGTCGCGGGGTTCTGAGGTCTCAGGTCTCCGATCTCCGATCTCCGATCTCCGATCTCGGATCTCGGATCTCGGATCTCAAATCTCCAATCTCAAATCTCGGATCCCAAACGCCAGAAGCGCGACGCATCCAAAGGATGTCGTCGCGCCTCTCACCGCGTCACGTATGCGCCCCACGTATGCGCCCCACGTATGCGCCCCACGTATGCGCCCCACGTATGCGCCCCACGTATGCGCCCCACGTATGCGCCCCACGTATGCGCCCCACGTATACGCAGTTCCGCCGTTCAGTCGCCAATCACCACAACATCAGCCGCCGGCTTCTGCGTCCCATAAGCCACCGACTCCGGCGGATGCTCTCCCCCCAGTCGCGTCGCAATCGCAAACCCGCCAAACGTCAAAAAGCACACGCCGATCACGACCACCGCGCGATGAATCACCTTCATCGCATGCGCGTCATGTTCTTCGTCACACAGCTCGTTCCACATAGGTCGTCAAAGTCGGGGAGTGATCGAAAAACCGCAGAATTCGCACAACGGTGGGGAATATCGGCAGGCGTCACCATCAAACGGGAGTGCACCATTCGGTTTTTCTCGGAACACGAAAAAGGCGCCCGCGGGATGGGCGCCATTCATCACGCAGCGAGCGCAGGTCGTCTCACGGCAGGTCGCTCCAGCTGTCCAACTCTGCCTGCGTGAACCCCGTCGTCCGCGTCGCGAACCGCGCCCGCACCCGCGCCACATCGGCGGCGGTCACCGGGCTCGCCGAGTTGCCCCAGCTCGTGCGCACATGCGTGATGGCCGCCGCCGCCTCTTCGTCGCTCATCTTCGCGCCGCTGCCGTACGGCAGCATCGCCGTGTAGTACGTGTACGCGCTGTCCTTCACCGGCGCCTGCACGCCGAAGAGCACGATCGCCACCACGCGGTCCACCGAACCCGTCGCCCACGCCGACCCAATCAGCGAGCGGTACGCCGGCACCATCCCCTTGCCGGTGTCCAGGTGGCAGTTCGCGCAGACGCGCGAATAGCTGCGCACGCTGAGCGGCACGGTGGAATCGGCCGCCGCCCCACCACTGCTGCTGTCGGCGCCAGACTTGGCGCCGTTGCAGGCCGCGAGCGCGAGCGCGAGCGTGGTCGCCATCATCATTCGCATCGAGCGTATTGCACGCATCCGACAGTCCTTCAGGGCGGAACGAGAAACCGGTCCTGAGCCGTGGGTCCGCCGCCACGGCCGGGGACGTACGTGCCGTCGGGCATGAGCTGCCACGCCGACGGATCATCGAGATACTGCGCGAGAATCGCCTCGAGCTGCCGCTGGTGAGCAGCCGTCGGCACCGGTACGAGCAGCTCCACCCGGCGTCGCAGATTGCGCGGTCGGAGATCACTCGAGCCGATCAGCAACTCCGGCGTCCCGCCGTTCTCGAATCGGTAGATGCGCGAGTGCTCGAGAAAGCGCCCCACCACACTCGCCACGGTGATGTTCGCCGAATAGGGCACCACCCCTGGGCGCAGAATGCAGATGCCGCGCACGAGGAGCCGCACGCGCACGCCCGCCTGCGAAGCGCGATAGAGGGCGCGCACCATCTCGCGGTCGGCCAGGGCATTGAGCTTGAAGGTCAGCCCCGACGGGCGTCCTGCCGCCGCATGCCCAATCTCGCGTTCGATGCGCGCGAGCAGCGCTGGCCGCAACTGATGCGGGGCACACAACGCTTCGTGCGGCAGCGCGTCCGGCGCGTGCGGCGCCGGCGCGTCTTCTGCCGCCAGCGCGCGAAACAGCGTGGCGATGTCGTCCCCGAGCGCCGGCCGCGCACTGAACAGCGAGAGATCGGTGTACTGCTTCCCGCTCCGCACGTTGTAGTTGCCCGAGCCCACGTGCACGTAGCGACGCAGCGTATCTCCCTCTCGTCGCACCACCAGCGCCGCTTTCGCGTGCACCTTGAGCCCGGGCAACCCGTAGACGACCTGACCGCCCGCGCGTTCGATCGCGCGGGCCCAACGCACATTGTGCTCCTCGTCAAATCGCGCTTGCAGTTCCACCAGGGCAAAGACGCGCTTCCCCGCCTGCGCGGCCAGCAGGAGAGCCCCGGCCACCGGTGAGGGATTCCCCACGCGATAGAGCGTCGCCGCCAGCGTCGTCACCTGCGGGTCGGCGGCCGCCTCCTCGAAGAAGCGCACCACCGTGTCGTCGAAGCTGTCGAAGGGATGATGGACCAGCACATCACCCGAGCGGATGGTGTCGAACAGGCTCGTGGGCGGCAGCGGCTTGCGCGGCACGAGCGGCGGATAGGTCAGCGAAGCGTCATCCGCCGGGAGCGGCAACTCCGCCAGACAGCGGAGGTCGAGCAACCCGTCCACCACCTGCACGTTCGTCACGGTCAGCGCCATGTCACGCCCGATCGCCTCGCGATGCAGGCTCTCGAGCAGCAGCGCGCTCACCGCGCTCGGCATGCTCGTGTCCACCTCCACCCGCACGGCCGGATTCATCGGTCGGAGTGCCGTCGCCCGGTCCACCGCGTCGAGCAGATCGTCGCCGTCATGCTCCGAGAGATGGAGGTCACCGCCGCGCGTCACCCGGAAGAGATGCGCGCTCTCCACGATCACATCGGGATAGAGCGCCGGCACGTTCGCGCGCAGCACATCCTCGAGTGCGATCACGTGCCCGGCGCGCCCCGGCACCGGCAGGAGGCGCGGCACATCGCGCGGCAGCTCGTGCTCTGCCACCCGGAGCCGCTCGCCCGGCGCGTCGCGATACACCACCGCCACGAACAGACCGAGATGTGCCAGATGCGGCACCGGATGCCCCGGGCTCAACGTCACCGCATGCGAATGGAGCGTCGGCTGGATGTCGCGCAGGTACACCTCGCGCAACGCCTCGCGCTCGTCGGGGAGCAGCGACTCCCAGTGCATCAGCCCCACGCCGCGCGTCTCCGCCTCGAACAGGCACGCCGCGGCGTGACGGCTCATGGCGGCCATGATCGCCGCAACGTCCGCTTCGACGCGGGCGAGCGTGCGCGACGCCGGGCCTTCGCGGCCCGTGGCCAACAGCTCCTCGACGGCGGCGCGGCGCAACTCGGCCATGCGCACCATGTAGAGCTCGTCGAGGTTGCTCGTGACGATGCCCAGGAACCGCAGCCGCTCCACAAGCGGGACGCCGGGATCGGCCGCCAAGGCCAGGACGCGGTGCTGAAAGGCCAGAAGGCTCAGCTCCGCGTCGAGGAGATCGGCATCCCTGTCGGAATCAGAATCGGAATCGGAGAGCAGGGGGGCAGGCACCATGGCCCCCCAACTTACCGTCTCGTACCTAGCGCTGCGATACCGCCATCACCGCCGTGCCCGTGATCTGCTTCTCGAGCACCGCGAGCGTCGCCGCCGCCGTCTTCGGCACCATCTTCGTACCCTCGATCTCGCCCGCCAGCGTCCGGACGTCGCTCAGCAGTGTGGCGATCTCCGCCGGCACCGCGTGGCCGTCCAGCGTGATCGTGCGCTCGTAGTGGAACGCGCCCCGCCGGATATCCCGGGCGGCCACCGGCAGATCGTCCGCACGAGGATGGGCGATGGCGCCCACCGCCATCTGCACGTAGTGCCGCGCCAGCAGGCGATCCACGCCGATGAGTGTCTGATCGAAAACCTTCACGCTCACCGTGCGCCCTTCGCGCAGGCCAAGCGCCAGTTTCTCGATCTCCGACTCCGCATTCAGCAGCTGCATGCCCACCACTTCGTCGCGGCTGCGCCCCACCTGCTGGCGGATGTACAGCGTCGCGCGGAGCAGGGTATTGGCCGCCGGGCGCAGCTGCCCCGCCGAAAACTGCTCATGCGCCGTCTTGAACTCGGCGGCCGGTTCGTCCTGCGCCTGTGCGATGGAAACCGTCGCGGTCAACGGCACCAACAGGCACGCGGCAAGCATCGCCTGCCTCCGCCAAGGGAACCCAAACATCGGACTGCCTCCTGTGCGCGGGTGTGCGTCCACGCTGCACCCGAACCGAACGCCCCGCATCAGGGATTCCCGTATCGGACATCCTCTCGCCCACCACGGGCGATCACGCGCTCAGTAACCGCGTCCGCGGTCGATCACCCACGCCGGGAGTTCGCCTCGCTCGAGGCTCTCGAGGCACTCCAGAAACCCCGACGCCGCTCCCTCGACCGTGGTGAGCCCCGACATGTGCGGCGACAGGACCACCCGCGGATCCAGCCAGAGCGGAGAGCTGGCCGGCAGCGGCTCCACCTCGAACACGTCGAGCACGGCCGCCCGCAGCCATCCACGGTCGAGCGCCTCGGGAATCGCGGCTTCCTCCACGACGCTGCCCCGCCCGCAGTTGAGCAGTACCGCCCCCTCGGCGTGCGACAGCAGCGTGCGATCCACCAGTCGATGTGTCGCCGGCGTGTCCGGCAGCGACAGGATGATCCAGTCCGCGTCGCCCATCAGATGCGGCAATACGGAAAGCGTGTGTACCGTGTCGAAGGCCGGGCAGTCGCTCACCCCCGAGCGGCACACGCCCACGCAGTGCACGCCCAGCGCCTTGAGGGCGGTGGCCATCGTGCGACCGATGTCCCCCGTGCCCACGAGGAGCGCGTTCGTTCCCGCCACCCGCGGGATTTCATGCTGGTCCCATACCCGCTGCTGCTGCGCGGCGTGCAGTCGGAAGAGATCCTGCTGGATCGCGAAGATGCGCGCGACCGCCCACTCGGTGATCTGCCCGCCGAACAGTTCCGGCGACCGCGTGACCAGCACTCCGTCATCCAGCGGCGTGCCGCGCAACCAGCCGTCCACCCCGGCTCCCGTGCTGTGAACCCACTTCACCGCGCCGAGATCGGCCACCCCCGGTGGCCGCTTGAAGGCCATGAATGCGTCGGCCTCCGCAAAGTGTTCGGCCCGGAGTTCGGGAATAGGTGCGCCGGTGACCGTGAGATCCGGGCGACGCGCCTGGATGTACGCGACCATGTCGGCGTGCAGGTGATGGCCAACCACCACGCGGTATGGACGGAACGGGAGGGCAAAGGCAGTCACGGGCAGGCGGGCCGGGGGAGGGGAGCGGGCACGCCCGACGATAGCACCTCGCGCGTCCCTGTGCGTCTGCTCGGCATGGCGTCCGCGCCGGTTTGCCCCGTCCGGCCCTTGATTCACTCCCGCTCACCCTTCACTTATCGAGGCTCCCGGGGATTCCGTGCACGAATCGTCGTGTCGGACAATCCGGGAGAGCGTTTCTGTTGGACAGGTGGCCGAGTGGTTGAAGGCACCGGTCTCGAAAACCGATAGTCTGGCGAAGGGTCTGCGTTCCCCGTTCTTGCCTCGGCAGGAGCGGGGTTTTCTTTACTCATTGATTTCTAATGACTTACGGCGAATGGACTAGGTCAAGTTCGGTGCCGAGAAACCTCAGTGGTTGAATAAACATTCCGCCAATTCCGCCGATTCCGAGCGTTTTGCGCAACGCCTGCGCAACTGCAACGGGGGGTCGTTGGGCGTTTGGCGCCGGGGTGGGCTCCGGTACGGTGGCCGCAACTAGCCACCTTGGAGCCTTGATGCAGAGCATTCCGTTCGCCCTCGCCGCCCGCTCGATTCCCCGCCGCCCCCGTCGTGTCGCCCGAGTCTCGGCGTCGGCCGATCCGCAGACCCCGCCCGGTTCCACGGAGCAGCTCGCTTCCCAGTCGACTTCCGTCGACCCCGTCCGCCCGCAGACGGCTGGCTGGACCGTGTTGGGAATCCAGCTCTGGGAGCGCGGCGGCGTCGCGACCGTCGATGATCTGGTGCTCGAGCTCTTTGGCGTCCGGCCCGACGATCCGGACTTTGCCGCTCGGCGGAAGCTGGCCTATGCGCTGCCAGGTCGGTCACCCGTGCGCCTGTGTAAACCCCTGTGGGATCGTCGTGCCTTGGCGCTCGCCATGATGAATGGCACGTCCCCCTCCGCCGATCTGAGCGTGCAGGCGATCGCCGATGAGACGGCAGCGGCTCCGCGCCCGCGCCTCGTGGAGGTCAACTAACATGGGCTGCTATCAGCGGAAGGACGGCGCCTTCTATATCACGTCGGCCCCGCGCAAGGGCGACTGGCCGCGACTTGCGCTCCGGACCGCGGCGTCGGAGCCAGCACGCCTCGAGCAGCTCGACGCGCTGGTGAACGACGAGATGTTGAGGGGTGGACGTCGCGATATCGCCATGTCGCTCAAGCAGCGCGCGTTCTCGCTCGACGAACTGTTTGCGGCGATTGGCGAGGACCTCAAGGCGGTGCATAGGCTCGATCTCCAACAGCTCGGCGTCGCGCACTGGCGGGCGCTACCCGCCCCAGGCGGCGGAACGGTGATCACGTTTGGGGAAGTGCGTGATGCGTTCCTGAGCGCACGCGGGCTGAACCCGGCCAAGGTCACTCGGCGCGGTCGCATTGTGGACGGCACCAAGGATCGCTACGCGCAATCGTTCATCGCGTGGGCGCGCTTTGCCGGTTCCGGCAATGAGGAAGCTGGCCTGCGCACACCCGCGGCATGGTTGTGGGATGCCGACAAACTAGAGGAATTCGCCGGGATCCGTCTCAACGCCGCGCGAAAGCACGATCCGCAGGATCCCTTCCGAGAGATCCGTGTCGTGAAAGCCGCGTCCCTGAATCGCGACCTCACAGCGTTCAGTGCACTGCGCCAGGCGTCAGCCCGTCGTCACCCACAGCATCTTGGGGCGTTGCGCACGCCAGAGTTTGTGCACGAGGCGGAGGGCGATTTCATCGAGCGGCTCCTCGAACACGACGAGTTCGAAGCCCTTCTCGTGTACTGCGATCGTCGTGCATTGGATCCAGCCCCCCGGAGCTCCGCCATCAAAGTGCGCGATTGGGAGCAGATGAAGGTCATGCTCGCGGTGCTGTACTGGACCGGAGCGCGTTTGTCCGAGATGCTGCGCATGTGCTGGCGCCAATGGGAGCTGGACGAAACGGCACCGTACGTGCATTTGGAAGGCCACGCCAGCGAGGGTGACCGTGCTGAACGGAAGCTGGATGTGCCGGAGCCGCTGCGGGTCCTCATGCGCGAGTAGCGCGCGGTGGCCGAAGACCGTGGACACCCGGTCCATCGCTCTGCGCGAGTATGGCGTGGAGCATTGGCCGGTATCAAGGCGTTTCAAAAGGCGTGGCGCGATGTGCGCCAGGATGTCGGCCAAGAACACGAGAACGTCAGAATACATCGACTTCACGATTTCCGGCACGATGCGGCCGTCGCGTGGATCAAAGCGGGAGCGTCGACGGAAGACGTGCGTGTTGCGCTCGGCCACAAGAACCGCGACGCGACGTACCGCTACATCAAATATCAGCGGGGGCTCGCGAGCGACATCGCGAAGCGGCGTGCGGCCATGGCTGCGACGGGCTGTCAGGATCCAATGCTCGCAATCTGCTTGGTCGACATTCGGTACGCCGAGGAGCTGGTGTCAAAACTGATCGAGCGGCACCCCACCCTCGCTGGGCGCCTTACAAAACCGTGAGCGCTTAGACTCTGAGTCGGAACCTCGCCGGATCCCTCCGCCAAAGACGCTGACCAGGCTGCGCGACAACTGTCGTGTTCAGCATCATCCGACATGGCGCGCACGATACACGTATGTGCCGTGCGCGCAGAGCCATCCCCGCGCGCCCCTCGTGACAAGTCGAGAGTCACCGCCTGTGACGGCGTTAGGGGCGTGCGGGAAGTTCATGTTCGCGATCGAAGCAGCTAACGATGAGTCGGCGGCCGCCGTTCGCACGACCTGGGGCGCAGGTGTCGAGAATCGCTTGCACCACCGCAACTGCGACTTCGATGAATCAAGCGATCGCCCGCGTCGATGGCACGCTTCGCGCGCTACGGGACGTGTCGACGCGCTAAAGTTGCCTCCAGCTTGCCGATTGTCGCCGTCGGCGACGCCAGAATCGCCACTCGCTCTTCCTGTCGCCGTAGGTACATCGGGTCTCGGACAAGTCCTCGGTAGGCGTCTTGCCAGTAGGCCTGCTGTGGCGATGGATTCGCGCGCGCTGCTTGGAGTACGGCTGCCGCCGTGACGGGAATGACGCCGACACACATGCACCAGATTGGAAGCGCCTCGCGAACGTCCTTCAATGCTTGACCGTGGACAAACTCGAGCCACGGCGAGTCGCGTCGTCGTCCGTCCACCTGGCCCTCCTTGAACCGCCCCGGGATTGGAGGAGACTCCCCGCTTTGAGAGATTGGGAGCATGGCACGAGACAAAGGGAGTGGTCGGAAGCCGAGTAAGCCGTTTTCTCCGGAGGTCCGGGAGCGGGCGGTCCGGCTGGTACACGAGCAGCAGGACGCGCATCCCACCCAGTGGGCGGCGATCCGCTCCATCGCGGAGAAGATCGGCTGCACCGCGGAGACGCTCCGGCTCTGGGTACGCCAGGCGGAGCGTGACAGCGGCAAGCGGTCGGGGCTCACGACCGATGACCGGGAACGGTTGAAGCAGCTCGAGCGAGAGAATCGGGAGCTGAAGCGGGCGAACGAGATCCTGCGAAAGGCCAGCGCGTTTTTCGCGGCAGCGGAGCTCGACCGCGTCACGAAGTAACCCACGCCACGATGTACGCGTTCATCGACGCGCATCGCGCGGAGTACGGAGTCGAGCCGATCTGCGACGTGCTGCAGATCGCTCCGTCGGGCTATTACCGCCACCGGCGGGCCCTGGTCGATCCGACGCAGCGCTCCTCCCGGGCGCAGCGCGACGAGCGGCTGCGTTCGGCCATTCACGCGGTCTATACGCAGCATCACGCGGTCTACGGGGCACGGAAGATCTGGCACCAGCTCCATCGCGAGGGGACGACAGTGGCGCGCTGCACCGTCGAGCGGTTGATGCGCGCCGAGGGGCTGCAGGGCGTCGTGCGTGGGCAGCGTCCGATCACCACCCGCCAAGACACCGCGGCGCCATGCCCGGAAGACCTCGTGCAGCGGCAGTTCACCGCCGACCGGCCCAACCAGCTCTGGGTGGCGGACTTCACCTACGTCGCGACGTGGCGCGGCTTCGTGTACGTCGCGTTCGTACTGGACGTGTTCTCGCGGCGCATCGTGGGCTGGCGGGCGCACACCACGATGCGCACCGATCTCGTGCTCGACGCGCTGGAGCAGGCCCTGCATGATCGCGAACTGGACGGCCGCCTGGTGGTCCACTCGGATCGCGGGTCGCAATACGTCGCGATGCGCTACACCAGCCGCTTGGCGGACGTCGGGGCCGCGCCCTCCGTCGGGAGCGCCGGCGATGCCTACGATAACGCGCTCGCCGAGTCGATCATTGGCTTGTACACGACGGAGGTCATTCATCGGCGTGGGCCCTGGAAGAGCTTCGACGACGTGGAGTATGCGACCCTCGAATGGGTCGCCTGGTATAACACGCAGCGCATCATGGAGCCGCTGGGGTATGTTTCCCCTGCGGAGTTCGAGGAGCAGTTCTACCGCACCCAAGCGGCTCCTGCGGAGCGCTTGGCACTCAACTAACCGAGTCTCCTCGAATCCCGGGGCGGTTCA
>JBDHVK010000016.1:0-50510 GCA_039809645.1 Gemmatimonas sp. | reverse complement strand
CTAGGATGGAAGACGCCGGCAGAAGCGCTGAATGACCACCTAATTTCTGTCGCACACCGCGGTGTTGCGACGACCGATTGAATCCGCCCAATTCGGCAGTGATGCCTGGCGGCGCTTCTGCCGCGCCAATCACCTCGAGCCGAGTATGAGCCGAAAGGGCAACTGCTGGGACAATGCCGTGGTCGAGTCCTTCTTCAGCAGCTTGAAGAAGGAGCGCATCAAGAAGCGGATCTATCCGAGCCGCGACGTCGCGCTGGCGGACATCGCCGACTACATCGATACCTTCTACAATCGCACCCGACGACACAGCCACCTTGGCGGCGTCAGCCCCGAGGAGTTTGAGGCGGCTCACAAGCGGAGGCGACGTCGTGCGAGTGCGTAAGTAGATCACCTTACTCTCCACGAAGGTCTGGTAACTCCAGTTCTGCCTGGTGCAGAGCTGAGGATGTGAACGGCGGTGAGCGCAACTCGAGCACGATGTTCGTGTCGGCGCAGTTCCGGTGTGCCAACGAGCGGATTGTGGAAGCGCCGACGTTCGAAGTGCTACATACTGGTTTCGACCGAGGTGCCCTACGCGCGAACTGGATCTCCGTACTCGTTCGGCCGCAGGTCGCCTTCGGTGCACATCCACACAATGATCGGGATGATGCCAACAATCGTGAGTGACCAGAGCAGGCGCCAGCCACTCTTTCCAACGTCGTGCAGTCGTCGCACCGAGAGAGCGAGCGTCAGGATTCCGGTGGTGAGGCTCATCACGGAGTCGATTTCATCAGCGATCGCTTCGCCGGCGGTCATGAGGAGTGCCACGTAGAGCACGAGCGACATCACGCACCACGTAAGCGAAACGAACCAGTACTCGCGTCGGGTTGCTCGGCCTTTGAAGTCGAAGACGCGCGAGCTCCAGCGCTTCAATGACTCACTAAAGCCGATTTCGGGCGTGGAATACCTGTGCCACGGATCCTGTGGCTGACCGGCGTCAGGACTTGCCGTCCCGAAGCCACTACGCCTGCGCGCCGGTTTCACCTCAGAGATCGGCGGCTTCGAGGTCTCCGGCGGCGGGAGCGGCACGTTGGCGATCTGCATCTTCGCACTGGTATCGGCCGCGGGGTCGAGCCACTCTCCGCAATAGCGACACTTTTGTGCTTCCGCCGGAATCTGCTCTCGGCAAAACGGGCATGTTTTCATGGCGCGCGTGTTCAGCTCGCGACCGGTCATGGGTAGTCCGAACGGTTAGAAATTGTCAAGATGGTCGACAGGCCGTGGAGACAGTTCGCTTCAGTGTGCATAGACAATCGTCCAAACGAGCATGATGGCTCGGATGATGGCCCAGAGGCCGGCAAGTGCGTAAAGAATGCCGATAGCCTGCAGCAGCCATTTTGGAGTGGTCCTCAAGATCCGCTCCTGCTCCAATCGCTCTCGCTCCTTCCGAGAAGGGCGCTCCGTCGACCCTACCTCAGTCCGATCATCTCTCTGCGACGCGGACGCAGGTACCGAGCTCACGCGCTGCGCCGTTGGGCGAGTCACCAGAGCGCGATCTCGACCGTCTACCCGTGCATCAAGCCACTCCCCGCAATACCGACACTTCTGCGCTTCGGCGAGAATCGACTCTTGGCAGTACGGGCACGCTTCCAGTTCGCGCGTGCGCGGTCGCTGACCAGTCACCTGGACCTCCGGCTGCTATTGCTCAAGGCGTGCAGGCAGAGGACCAAGTCATGAGCACGAATCATGCGCACATCGTGATCGCGAACTCGAGAGGCGCCCGGCACTCCCGCTATCGCGACCCCTCACGTTTAAGCTCTTCGAAGACCCAACGCCCATTCCTCACCTTCATAAGTCCCGCTACCTCGTTTCGCTGGTTATCGGCGAGCTTCAGAAGCCCGACCATCAGCTCGCCGACCGGATCATTTGCCCAAGGGGTATTGCGCAGGCTCGCCAAGTCGGCCATGCGCGACCTGACTTCGAACACGCAGAGCCAACCCTCCCACTTTGAACCCGTGTCGCACACGCGACTGGGGCTCATCTCTGTCACCTCGAAAATGGGCCCGTCCGGGAGCTCAGTCATTGCCAGGGGCACGCACGCAACCGCCGAGAGAGCGGTGCCCAAAGCATCGGCAACCGGATTGGAAGCGTCGCGGGAGCGGCTCTCGCGCAGGTGGCGGTCGCATGTCTTCTTCACCGCACGCAGTCGCTCACCTCGCTCTGTGAGCGCCGTCGTGTAGGCATCGTAGATGTCCTCAGCGGTGGGCCTCGTCGTCTCGTCCGCCCTTCGCGCCCCCTGCAGGGCCTCAGGTACCACCTCGACCCCCCTCAATGCTTCCACCTTTCTCAGGTAGGAGATGCGCTGCGACCCCAGCTCGTTCAGGGTGCGGACATCCGCCACCCCGGGAGTGTCGAAGGGGCCAATGTATGTTGTGAGCACCAGTCTGATTTGGATTGTATCTCGCGCCGCCTGCAGCTTGCTGCGGACGGCGCGCACATTCGCGGCTGACCATTGCGCGGTGCGCCGCGTGATGTATTCGGCGCGCACCTGATCCGCCATGCTCCTGTCGATCATCCCGAGCTCGGGTCCTATGTTCCGGGCCCACTCCGCGCCGGCTGCCAAGCCATCCAATGAAGGCTCGAGCGCTGTGAGGCCACGTGTCAGCTTCGCCAACAGTCGACGCTCCACCTCCGCGCGTCTGTCGCGAAGTCTGGCGTGCGCCGTGGTCCACATCTCTGAAGTTCCGCTGCGGAATACTGAATCCGTGTACCAATGCGCCCCGAACTTCTGCAACACCTCTCGGTCGGGCGTGCTCGCAAGCAGGTAAGCGAGCGTGCGCTCCAATGCGGGGTCATTCTGCTTGCGCGATGCGCTGTCTTGCGCAGCCCGAGTGCGCTCGACAATGGCTTGCGCGGCCTCACGCTCTTTGGCCACGATTCTTCGCGCCATCGATACCACGGCCGACCCTGCCTCCGGGAGCGCAGTCAGGAGCCAGTCGCAGCCGCTATAGTCGAGTCGGCCGCTGAGGAGTCCGTCCGTTGAGAGAACGCCCTGAAACATCACGGACCGCTCCGTGTCCTGCGCACGCAGAATGAGCTTCTCCTTCCAGCGAACGACGACCCCGCCGCCCGGATTGAACGTACCGCTGACCTTCGGTACCTCGCGCATCTGACGGAGTGACATTCGTCCTACCGGGAGAAGGCGTCCCGCTAGCTCAAAGGTCCCTTCGAACTGAGCACCCTTCACCTTGCTGATCGTCAGGGTCGCGTCTCTCCAGTCCTCGCCGCACCGATAGCTCCCTCTGTACGGTATATCGACCGTAAGCTGCTGGGCACGAAGAACCTGCACCGGGCCGGTAACGCAGAACGCAAGCAGCACGGCACGGCGCTTTCGGACGTATGCCAGCCAGCCGAGCAAAGAAATCTGACGAAGCAGCATGGTCGAAGTATTCGACAGGTTTGCGCGCGATGCCCTCACGTATTCGCGTGACTGGTGCGCCGGGGGCCGCTCGCGACTTGGAGGACTCGGACTTTCGGTGCCATCGAGCCACCAGGAGTTCCGTCGATCATTCCGTTCGTCTACGGCTGCCGGTTACGCTCCATGCCCTCGAGCAACACAACGCCGACGGCGGCGAACTCCATCATGCTCTCCACCGACCGGTAGTTCTCATTGGCATCCTCGCGCGCGAACTGTGGGGCTGAACCGTCGTCGCCTACCGTGAGCACGCCAGAAACGCGATAGTTGTTGGCCCTCACGATCGCACCGTTGAAGGACACCGACATCGGAATCGCGATGCGTCGCGACTCTGCATCAAACTGCCACTCGTCGAAGCGTACAATCAGATCCTGCCCGCCGCCGATCTTGTTCATGATCTGCGCGCCGGCGTTGTAGCTGAAGCGACGGACAAGTGCGTCGATGCGCGCGCGCTCACGCGCCGCCGCTTCCTCCGCTTCGCGACGACGTTGTTCCGCGGCCAACTGTGCTGCTTGAGCCTCGAGCAGCGCCGATGCCTGCCTCTCGGACTCTCGTCGCTGGTCGCACGCGCTGATGCAGGGCAAAATGACCACCAGTGAGATGCCGCAGAATGTCATGCGACACCACGCCCGGGAATGGGGGGAAGCAATCACGATGTTCAGCGTGGTTGGTCGGAGGCCGATGTGTTCTGGCGAGAACACGAAAGATGCTCGCCCCAAACCTTGACGCGGGAAATCCCGCATTCGCGGGATGGCGCGCTAGCTCAAGGCGTGATCAATCCTCGTCGCAACGCCGATCCAACGGCTCCGCTCCGCGATGTCACTTCCAGCTTTGCATAAATCTTCCGCACATGTGTATCCACCGTGCGGCGACTGATGCCAAGCACTGCGGCCACCTGCTTGAGCGAACATCCGTTCACCAGTTCCTGCAAGATCTCCCGTTCACGAGGCGTCAGCAGCTCGGCCGAAGACTCCGACGCGGGGATCTGCTGTGGCGCGGGCGCGTGCACGTGCAATGTCGCGGTCAGGATCTTCCGGGCGATGAATGCATTGATCGGAGCACCGCCGCGCATCGCGGTGTCGATGGCGTCGATGATCTCTGGGCCACTCGCCGACTTGAGCAAGTAGCCATCCGCGCCGGCACGCAGGCTGTCGAAAACAAGATCATCATCGTCGTGCACCGTGAGTACGACGATGCGCGTGCGCTCCGAACGTGTCCGAACGTAAGGGATGGCGCGAATGCCAGGCATCTCCGGCAGGCCGAGGTCCAGCAGTATCACATCTGGCATCGCGCGGGTGGCCATGGCGCGAAATAGCGCCTCACAGTCGACCAGCTGGCATTCGCACGACATGGCTGGCTGCCGATTGATCAGTTCGGTGAGCGTGGCGCGATACAGCGTGTTGTCTTCTACCGTCCAGACAGTGGTCATCATCCCGCAGTCATTGGAAGAGGTATCGCACGCAAATCGACACACAGCAGCACACGCACGCCACCCATCGGCGACGCGCAAATCTCGCACGAACCGCCGACCAGTGCCGCGCGCCGTCGCATGCTTGCCAAGCCAAATCCCCGTCTGTCGGAAGCTGGCGACAGGCCGCGCCCATTGTCTTCAATCGAAAGCGTCAAGATGCCGTCGTCGACCCGAATGGCGACCACTGCCTCCGTGGCCTGTGCGTGCTTGGCCACATTGTGCAACGCTTCTTTGCTGATCAGCAGGACGGCGCGCATGACGGGCATTGGGACCTGTGCGTCCGGCAGCGGGCGCAAGATATCGAATCGCACGGAAAGCCCCGGTAGCTGCGCGCCGGCAACGGATACAATGCGTCGAGCCAGATCATCGAGTTGGCGATGCGTCGGGTCAACCACCCAGATAACATCCCGCAACGCGGCGCTCGCCTCAGCCGCGGCGTTCCGTACCCGCTCCGCCATCGCCGAGGATGTCGAATGCCCTGCAACATCCTGCGCCATCATCTCCGTCATCAGGGCGATGGATCCAAGGCTAGCGCCGATGTCGTCATGTAGGTCGGAGGCAATTCTCAGGCGCAACCGCTCTACCTCCATCAGTTTCCTGATCCGGTAGCGATAGGCGAGCCAGACGAGCAATCCTGTGGTGGCAAGCACGAACGATCGCCACCACGGTGACTGCCACAAGGTGGGACGCACCATGAGCGCGATGCTGTCGCCGTTCGCACTCCAAACGACCGAATCCCCCCGACCGCTCTCCACACGGAGAGTGTACTGGCCGGGCGACAGCCGGGTGTACGTCGCTGACGAGTGGCCATCGCTATCGGTCCATCCTCTGTCGAATGGATCGAGTCGGTAGCGGAATCGCAGCTGCGTAGGCGCGACGAACGATGTCGCGGCAAAGATGAAGGTCACCCGCTGCGCCCCCGGGGCAATGGTGGCCAGCGAGCCTGCAAGCAGGTTGGTGCTGTCGCCGTCCGCCGTCACACGGTCGATGATCGCAGTGCCGGCGGGCGGCGACGTCAACGCGGTGGCCGGATCGGCGGCAACGAGACCACGCCGATTGTTGAACATCAAGCGACCGTCTCGCAATCGGACGCCCGCTGGTGAGGCCCGATTTGCCTCGATGCTAGGCATGCCGTCGATCTCGGAGTACTGCACACCTGTTACGCGCGCGCTACGCCTCGCCTGTTCTCGATCGTCCGCGACAGCGTTGAGTTGACGAAGCGCTACTCGTCGCAGTCCACGCTCGCCGGACATCCAGAGCCCACCCTTCTGGTCATCGATCAGACTCCAGATCGCATCGTTAAGCATTCCATCGGCTGACGAGAGCCACGTGAAGCGGCCACTTTTCAGTCGGACGACCCCATGCTCGTAGGTGCCGAACCAGAGCGTTCCGTCGGGCTCCTCGTGCATTGACACGACGTGCTCGCCCTGCAGCGCAGGGAGCCATTCGACGGTGGCGTGCGTGTCGCCGCTGACCCGCGCAAGTCCGTGCTCAGTGCCGACCCACAGCACGTCGTTCGCAGAGGCGTGCATCGACCAGATGTGCCGGCCAACCCACGCCCCATGCTGGTGCTCGCGTGTTGTGCCTCGGCGGTATGCGTACAGCGCATGCCGGCTGCCGATCCATACGGTGCCATCGCGCGTCTCCGCAAATGCGGTCACCTGGCCGCTCTCCTCGGTTTGCGCGCGGCTGACGACGCGCCCGTCCACGATACGGGCGTAGCCACGAACCAGTCCAACCCACACCGCGCCGTCTGTCGCTTCAAACAGCGCACGCACGCGATCTCCGTATCGCGCGTCAAACCCAGTGTACTGTTGTCGCCCGGCCATGCCATAGCGGAGCAGCCCATGAGTCCACGTGCCAACCCACAGCTCGCCGTTGCGCTGCTCAAGCAAGGCCGTCGTGAAATCCAGCAGCGAATCATCAGCGGCGCGCGCGAATTGGAGGCGACTGCGGGTCACCTGGTACAGGCCCTCGCTCGTGCCAACCCACACGGATCCCTCGTGATCGCGCAGCGCGGCCTGCACCTCGTCTATCGACAGGCGCAGCGTGTCGGTATGAGTCGCCGACCATTGCCGCACATCACCGCGGCGTCCGGGGGACTGCGCATGGAATACCAGCCACTTGCCGTTCACCTGCGGCACCGCGAAGACGCCGTACGTAGCGCCCGGTACATTGTCGAAAAGTACCAGCGCGTCGCCTCCTCGCGACGATCGCGTCGAGTCAAGGGACAGTCCGCCGAGGTGCTGGATAGCGGGGCCACGGAGGTGTCGCGCCGCGTGGCCGTCGAACAGGACTGCACCCGCTTCGCCCGGCACGTAGAGAAGCAATCCGCGTGAATCGCGCCGAGCGCCGCGGCGCGCGTAAGCACCTGGAATATCCGCGGCCACCGCCGCGCCTTCGATCCGCACCGCGGCTGCTGAGGGGCCGCTTCCGATCAGACGGAACCCCCGCCGTGTCGCAACGACGTGATGCGAAGCTGTCCAATCATACACACCAATGACCGTGTCGCTCGGCAAACCGTCCCTGACCGTCAGGAGCACGTATGGCGCGCTCGGCTTACGCGGATCGATTCGCAGCAGCCCCGCATCGGTGCCGATCCAGATCAGCGAATCCGCAGTCTCCGTGAACTCGGCCGAGTTGCCGATGAAGACCGGCGGCGCGGGGAGTGCTCGAAGTCGTCCGTGCAGTAAAAAGCCGATCTCATTGTCACCTGTCCGAAACCAGACCCGCTCGGCCACATCGCGATACAAGTCGAAAATGCGATGGCTACGCAGCCCCGGCAGTCCGACAGCTTCGAATCGTTGTCCGTTGTACCTCGCGATCCCGCGAACGCCCGCGACGTACAGAAAGCCGTTGTTGGTCTGCGCTAACCCGGTTACGGATGCACTTGGTAGCCCCGCCTCCAGGCCAAACCTGCGCGTCTGGAACTCACTCATCGGCGGAAACGACTGCGCCGGCAGCAAACGGGAGGGAGACGCAATCGCACACAGCACCGCGAAGACGATGATCATCGGCGCTCGAAGATCGCGACCTCTGCGGAACACCAAAGGCTGTTCACGTCGAACGATCGGCACCGTCAGCTCAGTGTTATGGGCAAGTCAAGATGATCATCCGGCTCCACGGTAAATGGATAGCAGGGAATGCTCCCGTCAACCGCATGCTACCACGGTGCCGCAACTACCCGAATCTGGTCGTCCCTGTCAGTCATCGGATGCCACGGGCAGTGCTCTCGACGCGCAAGTGTCAGCATCCTCTTGATCAGGAACAACGACTCCGACCGCCGACCCCACTGGTAGATGTTCGGCCAGAATCGCTTCACATAGGCGCGGAGCTCCGAACGCTCCTCGGAAACAACCAGACGCAGGTAGTAGCTGTAGGCATCGTCGATCGCGCGGGCATGGCTGCTGGTGCCGCGGTCATGCCAGCAGATGTGCAGATGTCGCAGCACGGCCTCGACCTTCTGGATCTCTTCGCTCTGCTTCTCCGAGAACCCCAGATCGGACCGTGCCGCCGGTTTGATCGGGTCGGTCAGGAGCAGACTCTTGAGGAGCGGGACCGCGAGGTGTTGGGCATACGCACGCGAGTCTTCGATGCGGAGCAGCACTTCGAGGCTCGAGTTCACGCCAGCCTGGGGCGATGCCAGCAGTTCGCCCGTCTTGACGCGCCGTGCATGCTCGAACTGATAAAGAACCCCACAGCCCTCCCAGCACCGTCAGCACCGCCTTGCCGTTCGTTCGTCCGCCGCCATCGGCCTCGGCGAGCGTATCGAACAACCTCGACAGCGATGCGCGAAGCACCTCAATCTGCTCGAACGGCGCCGCCCGAAACAGGAACACCGCGAGTAACGTGAGCAAGCGCATGAGCAGCAATAGCAAAGGATCACGGGACAGAGAGCGGGCTAGACCTCGTGCGCGGGCAACATTTGCGCAAGCGCGGTCGCCACATCTCCTAGAACCGCGCCGTCGATCGTTGCTCTGACATCTATGGCGTGCGCTCGGCAAGCCACAGCCCAGCTCGCCGCTTGCCGCCACCGCGCACGCGCCACTAGTTAGGGCGTCAGGCGAGACGGCAGGCGGACGTTCGTTTCCTTGGAGTCATGCAATGAGTGCATCTGGCAAGACGGCGCGGCCGGCCGCGCGCGAGTACGCAGAAAGTGTTGATCTCGTGACCCCGACGCTGCGTCTCTCCCTCGAATGGCCGATGGCGCAGAATGTCGAGCGATCACGGTTGCAGCGAGAGGCCTACCGATGGACCAGTCTCTCGCAGAATCGGGAGCGATGGAACTACTCGGCGGCTACCGCCGCTGAAGTCGGCGCATCGGCTCGCGATCTGCTCTGCTCACTACGCGTGCTCGAGCAGGGCGGGTCCCGTGCGCTCACCGATGCTGATATCCGCACGCTGGCCGACGCGACGCAGATCGAAGTGAGCGTGCCGTACACCGACGAGACGCAGGCGTGGGAGGCGCGCACGATGCCGTGGGAAGTGCTGCTCACCGCCGCCACACGCGGCCTGCGCAGTCACGATGTCACGATCACCCGCCAGCTGCGACGGACGCCGGCTGCGCACGACAGTCGCGCGAAGATACTGCTGTACGTGGAAAGTTCCCCCGGACTGGTCGGCGATCGATTCGACTTCAGCGGCGAGCGACGGCTCGTAGAAGCCCGCTCGTCTGCTGCCGGCTACGAGGTTCACGCGCTGGTGAATCCGACCCGCGCCGAACTGCAGTCGGCCCTCCGCAAGGTGAGACCAGCCGTGGTCCATCTGGCCGGTATCGACAATCACCAGGCGACCGCCCTCGGTGCCCCGTCGGCTGATGGCCGCGATACCGATGGCTACGTCCTGCGTGATGCGAGCGCGGGGCTCGAACGGGTGGACGCGCGGACGCTCTCGATGCTGTTCAACGACGCGCGGTGCCATCCGGATCTCGTGGTGTGCAACATCTGGCACTCGGGTGCGCGCCTCGCGCCGCTGCTCGTCGCCTCGGGCGCTCGCGCGGCCGTCGGCTTCCAGGATGTGCTCGAGGACGCGCTCGCCGAGCGCTTCATCGACACGATGTACGCCTCGGCGCTTTCCGGTGATGCGACGCTCGCCGCCTGCTTCACCGCCGCCTATCGCGCCGTGAAGGGCGCTGGGCTGAGCGTGCGTGGCTCGGCTATCGTGCTCTGGTGCGAAAGCACACAGATCGAAAGCCAGCATACGCATCGCGTGCAAACTCTCGAGCAGAAATTGAGCGGTGAGTATCGGCCTGTGTACACGTTCACCGCCGGCAGCCGCGGCACCTCGCTTGCACGCGCGTCTCGGGCGGCGGCACCAGCCAAAGGCGTGAGGCGGTCGGCCGGCAAGGGGAACCGTGGGACGTCGCCCGTCGCACCTGCCACCACCGACGACTCGGTGGCCGATGCGCGCCCGCTCGCCGTGTTCGTGCGACCGGTGCCGGCCCTCAGCTATGCACTGCTGCACAACGATCAGGATCTCTTCGAGGAGTTCCGGCTGGTCAAGTATACTCCCGATACGCTACGCGATGTCGAGGTGCTCGTGGAGTGGCACGTCGGCATGGAGCAGTGCCGCTACTCGGCAGCCATGGAAGTCAGCGATGCGTCGGTGCCGCTCACCAAGCGCATTCGATTGCCGCTCACGTCGGCGCTCGCGCGATCCGTGGACGAAGCCATTCGCACGACGCTCATGGTACACGTCACCGACGGCACGCGGACCGTGCTTCGCCAAACCTTCTCGGTGCCGCTCATCCCCGTCGACACCTGGGAAGACAGCGACGCGAACCGCAAGTTCCTGCCGTCGTTCGTGTTCCCGCGAGATCCGGCCGTGTGGCGCATTGTCGACGCGGCGAAGCGCTACGCGGTGGCCATTCGCGATGATCCCAACGCGGGATGGGAAGGCTACCAGGCCGTGCGCGAGGACGATCCCCAATCCCTGCTCGCCATCGACGATCAGGTGCAGGCATTGTGGTACGCGATGATGTACGAGGGCGACATCACGTACATCAATCCGCCGGCCACCTACACGGCGTTCTCGCAGCGCGTGCGCTCACCGTCGGACATCTACGGTGAGCATCGCGGTACCTGCATCGATCTGGCTCTGCTGGTCGCCGCGTGCCTCGAGTACGTGGAGATCCATCCCGTCATCGTCCTGCTTTCGGGGCACGCCTTCCCGGGATACTGGCGCTCCGAACGCGTGCGTGAGGAGTTCCTCGCTCGGGTGCGCGATCATGTGGCACCCGACGCCGACGCCGATGGGCGCAGTACCGCCGCGACGGCAGATGTCGCGGAGCCGTGGATGATCTCATCACAACATCTGGCGCTCGTTCAGGAGGCCGTGCGACGCTCGGAGCTCATTCCGCTGGAGTCGGTAGGCATCACCGGGCGCCAATCGTTCGCCGAGTCGATGCAGGAGGCGGGCGCCTACTTCGACGGTGACGACTTCGAGCTGCTGATCGACATCCGCACGGCGCGCGAGGCAAATGTCACTCCCCTCCCGCTGAACCGAGTCCGCGCCTGACGCGCCTTCCGAACCCAACCCTCCTTCGGTGAGTGAGTCGAACCCATGCCAACCATCGTTCGCCCATCGGGAATTCGTGTCGAAGCCAATGGAATTGCCACCGTCGCCGACGGCGGGCGCGTCGACCAGCGTCGTGCACTGGACGGTCTGGTGCCGCCACAAACGCGACGTCGCGCCGCGCGCGGGGTAACGGAGGCGGTCGCGGGAGCGAGCAGTGAAATTGACGCGATCGCCCGCGCGTTCGCCGAGGAAGAGCTGACGCTGGTCGATCGGATCCCGATCAGCGCGAGTGCGGCGCCCGAATCCGCATCGGCACGGAAGCGGCGTAGGCGTCGCGACGCAGACCGATCGCCCTCCTCGGCGGATGCCCGAGAGGTGAGCGTCATCGGCCTCGAAGTACCTCTCGAAGGCGACGAACAGGCAGTCGTCCTGCTGGAGGAGGACGGCGTCTTCACGTGGGTCACTGCCGTCGGTGATCAGGAGTTAAGACCTCTCGAGGCGCCGGGCGTTCCGCCGGCCGCTCCCGCCCCCGGGGGCGCGCGCAAGAAGACGGCGAAGCGCGCCTCGCGCTCCGTTGCTCGGAACTCGCGCGCGAGCGCGGCCGCAGCCGCGTCGGCGACGTCCGCGCCGCAGCGAGCCGCCCTGTTCCGGATCGAGCTCACGCTGGTGACGCCGTCAGCGCCGACGGCCAATGGCGCGCGACGCGCCCGACGCTCGTGGAAGGGACTCGGCTTGCGGGCCATGGTCGCGGCGGTATTCCGCTTCGTCGCCAAGCCGCTGGTGAAGGGCGTGGCCGGCTGGCTCGAGCGGAAGAACATCGATGGTCCGGTTCACGTCCGGGACATCGATCCGGCCGACTGGACACCGCACCCCGAGCAGGGGCTGCCGGCCAAGGTGCTCAAGGCGGACGCGCCGCGGCTGCTTCTGCTCGTGCACGGCACCTTCAGCTCCACGATCGGCACGTTCGGTGATCTCGCGGCGTCGGAGGAAGGGCGCACCTTCCTGCAGGAGGCGATCGACCGCTACGACCACGTGATGGGGTGGGATCACCGGACGCTGACGCAGACGCCTACGCAGAATGCGAAGGACCTGCTGAGGTACCTGGAGTCGCAGTCGTGGCGCGGGGCACCGGTAGTGGATGTGATCGCCTTCTCGCGTGGAGGGCTGGTCTTCCGCTCACTCGCCGAGGAGCTGCTGCCGACGAGCACACTCCGGAACCTCACGGTGCGCCGGGTGGTGTTCACCGGCTGCACGAACGGCGGAACCGAACTGGCCAATCCGGCCAACTGGAACCGGCTGGTCGACCGCTACACCAACCTCGCCGCCGCGGCCTCACGTGTACTGGCGCGCGTGCCGGTGCTCACGTCCAAGATGGTGGTATTCGAGCAGGCGGTGCGCGGTGTCGCCGGCTTCGTCAAGGCGCTCGCGGCGAACATCGCCGACGACAAGGTCGTGCCCGGACTCGCGGCGATGAACCCGCGTGGCAAGTACGTGCAGCAGATCAACAGCACGCAACAGGGGCAGCCCACGATCGCGCAGACCTATTACTGCGCGATCACCTCGAACTTCGATCTGGCGCGCGCCGAGACGGAGGCGGATCCGTCCGTGCCGCCGGGGCTGCTGCTGCGGTTGGCCGACGGGACTACGAACAAGCTGTTCGGTGAACCGAACGACCTGGTCGTACACGTGGCTGGCATGACCCTGATCGATCCGCAGATCGGCGCGTACATCAAGGAGCGACTCGACTACGGCGCCAACGGTCAGGTGCATCACTGCGCGTACTTCTCACAGAACCGAACGGCGCTGTCGCTCGGGCAGTGGCTGATCGATACGCTGACGTAGCGCCGGCGGCCGGTCGGACCATGTCAACGACCGAAGAAGGTGAACGTGTCGACGCGCTCCCTTGAATGATCGGGAGCGCGTGCACTGCATTGAGAGTTCGGGTCGAATCGTTTGCTCATGTGAGACGTGTGCGCGGCAGCGGTGCCGGTCTGGCGAGTCGAGCCACGGCCGATCCTCTCGGTGGCCATGAGCGACACGGTGAACTTCTCGCTCTTCGCCGCGCTGTCGCGACGTTCCGACGGTGGCGTGGTCATAGCCAGTAATGCGCGTAACAACCTGCAGTTCTTCGACGCGCGCGGGCGTCGGATCAAGACGGTGGGGCGAAGTTGCCGCGGACCGGGGGAATTCGACGGCATATGGTCGCTGTCGCGGACGAGTGATACGCTCGTGGTGCTGGATCGCACCGGAATTCCCCACCTGTTCTCCGTCGCTGGCAGCTATCTCCGATCGGATCCGGTAATCGCCAACCCCGCGACCACGCTGGGTGAGTTTCCGCCGCTCGAACTCACCCGCGCCAAGAACGGTCGTCCGCGAGCCAATCTCTACGCGCCACGGAATCGCGTAACGGTCCTCTCGGACCACGTGTGCACCGGCTATGCGGGCGGCGTCACCATCAGCTGCTTCGACCAGCAATGGCGGAAGGTGGGCACGGCCACGTTGCGCGACGTGGCGCCCGTTTCGGTGACGAAGGCCGATGAAGAAGCCTGGTTCAACGACATCTACGAGGCGAATGTCGGCGACGCGAAGGACAAACTCGACCGACAGGTGCGCCTCGAACGCGAGCGTCGCACCTTCGCGAGATCGATGGGTTACTTCGGCAGCCTCATCGCATCCCGCGATGATCTCCTGTGGGTAGGCCCGCCGTCGACCGCCGACAGCCGGCCCTTCGTGACGAATGTGGTGCCGAGCACCCCCACCACTTGGCGCGTCTTTCGGCCCAACGGATCACCGGTGGCAACGGTGTCGCTTCCCGCGCGATTTCGTCTCGTTGAAGCAGGTGGCGATTACGTTGCCGGCATCACGGCCGATAGCGATGGGGCCGAGGTGGTGTTGGTGTATAGGCTGGCGAAGCGGTAAGGCGGCGACAAATTCCTCTTGACACAGGTGTAACATGGTACATGTTACACCTATGCTTCCCTTCGCCGTCGTCATCCAGCCCGGCGACTCGCCCGTCCGGCAGGTCGTCTTCGCCGCCTCCAAGGCCATCCTCGCGGGAGTGCTCCGCGCCGGGGATCCGTTCCCCTCGGTGCGCGAGATCAGCGAGGTCCTCAAGCTCCACCCGAACACGGTGCAGAAGGTCATCGCCGAACTCGTGCGCGACGGCTTCCTCGCCGTGCGCCCGGGCATCGGCACGGTGGTGACCGCGGCACCCAACGCCCCCGACGACGCGCGGCGCAAACAACTGCGCGACAGCATCGAACAGCTCGTCGTCGAAGCGCGGCGCCTGGGGCTCGATCGTGATGCGCTCTCCACCGAGGTCGCTTCGATGTGGGACGCGACCTTCGGGGTGCGGCGCAAGACGGGCACGCACGATAGCGCGAATGCGCCCGCCAAACGTTCCGGCCTCCGGCGGTCCTGATGCACGCCGACCTGGACGTGGTGCTCACTGTGGACCGGCTCTCGCACCGCTATCGCCGCGGCGCGCCAGCGCTGCGCGACCTTTCATTCACGCTCCCCGCCGGCGCCATGCTCGGGGTGCTCGGCGGCACCGGTGCCGGCAAAAGCACACTGCTGCGGAGCATCGCGGGGCTGTTGCGCCCCACCACCGGCGCTGTACAGGTGGGCGGCGTCTCCACCGCGCAACGCGCGCTCCTGCTGAATGGGACGATCGCGTACGTGTCGGCGGATATCCCGCTTCCGGTCGACGGCACACTTGGAGATCTCGAGCGCTTCCTGGCGCCACTCCATCCGCGCTGGGACGCGGCGATTGCCGCCATACTGCGCGACCGCTTTGCGCTCTCCACCAGCCAGCGCATGAACCGTCTCTCGCCATGTGCCGCGCGCCAGATCGCGTTGCTGTGCGCGCTCGCTGCGCAGCCGCCGGTGCTGGTGCTCGACGAGCCGTTCCGCGGCGCCGATCCGCCGGCGCGTGACGTGATGCAGCGCGCCTTGCTGGCGCAAGCGAGTGCGTCGAACACGACGGTCGTGCTGGCCACGGCCGAGGTGAGCGAGGTGGAACCGACACTCACGCACGCAGCCCTGCTGATCGACGGCACCCTCGCAGCCTTCGGCGCAACCGACGCGCTGGCGCAGCGCTTTTGCCGCTGCCGCGTGGTGGGCGACGACTTCACGCTCGCCGCACTGGCCCGCGAACAGCCTTGGCTCGGCGCCGAGCGAGCGGGGCGGATGCTGCGCCTCACGGTGGATGTCGAACGCACGCCCATCGACGCACCGATGCTCGAGCGGCGTTACCCCGCGGCGCAGTCCATCGACATCGAGCCGCTCACGCTTCCGGACCTGCTGCAGGCGCTCTCGGAGCGCCGGGAGATCGCCGCATGACGTTTGCGCAGCACACCTGGCATTTGCTGAAGCGCGACCTCGGGCGGATTGCGCGATGGTACGCGCTGTATGTCGGCATGCTGCTGGTCGCCGCCGCGCGTGCGGTGGGTGCGAACGCCGCAGCGACGGTCGATACGTCGTCTCTCGATGTGCCGGTGCTCAGCACCGGACTCGCGATCGTCGTGGTGATCGCACTCGCGATTGCGGTGGTGCGCCTGATGCGCAGCGACAATCCGCTGCAGGCGCAGTCCTTCTGGACCACGCAGCCGGTGCGGCCGCTCGCGTTGGCATCGGCTCGACTCCTGCTCCTGCTGCTGCTTGCTGCGACGGGGGCGATGGTGCAGGGCGGCGTGCTCACCGCCTGGGGATACGACGTGTCGAGCATGACGTGGGCCATGCTCACCGCACTCGCCTCGCTGCTGCTGCTCGCTCTTGGCGTGGCGCTGCTGACGATCGCTATTGGCGAGCGTGTCGCGGCCGGGGTGCGCCGGCCAACCATCGGGTGGCAACAGCGTGGCGCGGCGATCGCGTCGGGCGCGGTGATGCTTGCCGCGTACCTGCGGTTCGCGCCGGCCGCGACGCCCTTCGCGGCGGGGGGGCAGCATGCGCGTGCAGCGGCCGTCACGCCCCTTAGCCGGCGCGTCGCACTGCAGATACCGCTCACCACGCAGCCGGTATGCAACGAACGCTGGCTCGTCATTCCGCTGCGGGTGACGTCAGCGGCGTGGCAACGCGTCGAGCTCACCGAGCCGGCACTCACGCTCGTGCTGACGAGTGGCGATTCGGTGCACCTCACCAATCGCGAATGGATGCAATCGGCGGGGCTCTGGGGGCCGCTGGCACCGGCGACGCTTCATGCGCAGGGCCGATGGGCGCGTGGGGATGTTGGGGAGCAACGGGTTCGGCCGGTGGACATTGCGTTCACCCTGACGACGGACCAGCGATCGGCGGTGTGCGGAAAGATCGCGCACGTTGCGCTGCAGCTGCGGCAGCGCGTCGGGCACGGCGTCGAGTTGATGCGCCTGCCGCTCGATGCACCCGCGCGCGTGGCATCGCAAGGCTATCGGGCTACAGTACGCTCTACGGCACGCACTACGGTACGCACCACGCCGGCTCACGACGCGGGCGCCGACAACGCGCGGCTGACGCTCACCGCACAGGTGGACGCACTGCGGCCGACGGTGCGCGGCGGCGCCGACGAGACTGTTGCACTGGACTTCGCACTCCTGCGCCCCGCAACGGGTGAACTGATACGCCTCGAGACCGACGGTGCGGGCGAGTGGCGCCGCCGCTCCGATCTTCCGGGACTTACGCGCGGGTGGGGGGCGCAACGCCTCGCCCTGGATCCCGAGGATGCGCGCGCCATGCGCGTCTCCATCAACTGGCAGCAGGGCGCGCTCGTCGTGGTCACGGCTCCCGTGTGGCAGGAACACACGCGCGAACGCGTGACGGTCACGCTTCCATCGCAGCTCGCGCAGAACCCAGGTCGCCGTATCGACCATCCCTAACGTGCCGGCCGTGACGGCATGCCGTCGCGCGGCCCGGTGATTCGTTCATTCCTTACCCAATGGAGACTCGTATGACCATGACCAACGAAGTACGCCTCCGCTCACTCGAGCGGCAGCTCGAGGTCCAGCGGCGCATGCTCATCGGTGCCCTGTCGATCGTCGGTATCGCTGCGTTGGCGGCCTTCACCCAATCCGCCCCGCCGGCGTCGTGATCCGCAAGGACGGCCGCGACGCGCATCGCCTGTCGGCCGACGACCCGCGACCTCCGCGGTGATCGCGGCGGTGATCGCGGCGGTGATCGCGGCGGTGATCGCGGCGGTGATCGCCACTCACCGCCCCCGTTTCACCGGCTCGCTCCACTCGAACGCATACGGCGCACGTGCCGCAGCCGTGCGCCACGGCGCCTCCTCGGCCGCGATATCCTCGGGTGCGACGTCCTCGAGCTCCACCCCCGGCGCGAGCGGTGCACACCCCACGATCGACAGGAACAGCTGCGCATACCGTGAGGTGGCCTCGGCTTCATGGGGCAGCATGCGCGCGAGCTCCGGCCGACCCATGCCATCGGTCGCGAGCAGGCTCACCAGCGACGCGATCGCCAGCGGGACCTGAGCGGCGTCGACGGTGAATCCATGATAATGCAGATCGGACACATAGGCCTGCAGCACGTCGTGCATGGCCAGAAACGCGTCGTGCGGATTGCACATCGCCGCGCCCTCCATCTGCTCGGCGACCGCACGCTGCAGGAGCCCTCGCGCTTCGCGCAGCTGCGCGATCTGCGACGCGCACCACCGCGTGAGCTCCGCCGGCGGATCGACCGGCACGGCGGGGAGCCGATCGGGCTCCCCGCGTGCCCCACGAAGCGGAACCACGCGACGCATTGCCGCCTGCGTGGCCGCCTCGAGCAGCGCCTCCTTCGTACCGAAGTGCCGAAAGAGCGTCACCTCGTTCACCTGCGCCTCGGCCGCGATGCGTCGGGTCGTGGCGCCGGTCGCGCCGTAGCGCTCGTACATCAACGCCGCCGCGTCGAGCAGACGCTCGTGCACTCGGCGTTGACGTGTCTCCGAAGATCCCATCCGCCGTGTGCTCGCCATCAGTCACCCCACTCCGCCGACACCGGCGCGGTCGTGAACGTCGGCGCCGCGGTGACAACGACCTCCTTGCCCCCACGCACGCGGCGCTTCACCCACCCCGCGAGCTGCTCGAGGTAACTGTACGCCACCGGCACGACGAGCAGCGTGAGAATCGTGGAGGTCACGAGGCCACCGATCACCGCACGTCCCATCGGCGCGCGGAACTCACCGCCTTCACCATTGCCGAGCGCCACTGGGATCATGCCGGCGATCATCGCCAGCGTAGTCATCAGAATGGGGCGCAAACGCGCTTCACCGGCCTGGACGAGCGCTTCGGTGATCGTGGCCCCCTCGGCCCGCCGCTGATTGGCGTTGTCGATGAGCAGAATGGCGTTCTTGACCACCAGCCCCACCAGCAGGATCACGCCGATCATGCTCATGATGTTGAGCGTGTCGCCGGTGATGAGCAGGCCCAGCAGAACGCCGATGAGCGCCAGCGGCACCGACATCATGATGGCGAGCGGCTGCACGAACGAGCCGAACTGCGACGCGAGCACGAGGTAGATCAGCACGATGGCAAGGACGAGCGACTCCACCACATAGCCGGCCGTCTCCTGCAGCTGCTCGGTATCACCACCCAGCGAGACCGTGTAGCCTGCCGGCAGGTGCATGGCGTTCACCCGCTGCTGAATGGCCGTCGACAGATCGCCAAGATTCGAACCGGGCGCGATGTTGGCGGAAATGGTGGCGACACGAGCCAGCGCCTCGCGGTCGATCTGCGCCGGTCCGACGCCGGGTTCGAGCGTGGCCACATCACCGAGCGGAATCGTGGTGACCCCCACGCCGCCTTCGCGCGGGCGCGAGGTGGCGATGGGCAGCGACGCGATACGCGCCGCGGTGGTGCGGGCAGCGGCCGGGAGGCGCACCACCACATCGTGCGACTCGCCGGTCGAATCCTCCCACTTGGTCGCGGTCTGTCCGGCGAGCAGCGGCGAGATGGTGTTCGCGAGCAGCGAGGCGTTGAGCCCCAGATCGCTCGCCTTGTCGATGTCCACCTGCAGCCGGAGCTCGGGCTTGGGAGCGCCGAGTGACGACTCCACCTCGATGGCACCGGGCACCTGCTGCACTTCGTGCATCACCTGCGTGGACAGCTCCTGCAACCGCGTCACATCGGGGCCGCGCACGGCGATCTGCAGCGGCTTGACTGCACCGCCCAGCCCGCCCTCTTCGAGCACCGACACCTCGGTCCCGAAGACCTGCGCGAGCGCGGTACGCGCATCGGCCATGAGCATCTTCTGCGTCCGCGCGCGCTCGGCGCGCGGGACGAGCTTCACGTAGATCTCGCCCTTGGTGACGGCGCCGGTCACACCCGCACCGACCGTGGCGTAGGTGTACTTCACACCATCCTGCTGCCGCAGCAGGGCGGCGACCTCACGCGCCTTGCTCTCGCCGTAGGCGAGCGACGAGCCTTCGGGGGTCTTGAACTGCACCACGAACGCCGAGTTGTCCTGGTCCGGCTGGAAGGCGCCGCCGATGAGCGGGAACAGCCCGAGCGCCCCCACGAAGCTCACCAGCGCGATCGCGACCGTGGCGAGACGATGGGCCAGCGCCCACGTGATGACGCGCCGATAGCCGTGCCCGATCCGATCGAGTGCCCGATTGAGCCGCGCAATGAGGCGCGTGAGCGGGTTCCGCGAGGTGAGGCCGTCCGTATGGCCGTGGATGCCGTGTGTGGCATCGCCACCCCACACCGCCGCCAGCATCGGCACCAGCGTGAAGGAGACGAGCAGCGAGACGAGCACCGCCCACGCGATCGTCATGCCGAACTCGAAGAAGAACTTGCCCACGATGCCGCCCATGAACGCCACCGGCACGAACACCGCGACCAGTGTGAGCGTCGTGGCCATGACGGCGAGGAAGATCTCCTTCGTCCCGCGGAAGGCGGCCACGAAAGCGCTCTCGCCAAGCTCACGCCGCCGCACGATGTTCTCGATCACCACGATGGCGTCGTCGATCAGGATGCCGATCGAGAGCGACAACGCCATGAGCGTCATGATGTTGAGCGTGAAGCCGAGGAGCGCGAAGAGCACGAAGGTGCTCACCACCGAGACCGGCAGGCTGAGCGCCGTGATGGTCGTGGCCCGGCCATCGTTGAGGAAGAGGAACACGATGGCCACGGTGAGCAGGGCGCCCAGCAGCAGCTCGTGCTCCACCGACTCGAGCGACTGCCGGATCATGACCGAGTTGTCGCGCACCACGGACAGACGGGCACTCGCCGGCAGCGTCGCGCGCATGCGCTCGAGCGCCTTCTGCACACCATCGGCCACCGCCACCGTGTTGCCACCGGCGACCTTGAGGAGGTCGATCCCGACCGCGCGCTTGCCATCCACCAGGGCGAGGCTGCGGGCGTCTTCGGTGCTGTCGGACACGGTGGCCAGATCACCGAGGCGCACCGCGCCACCGGGGCGCTGCGCCACGATGACCCGCGCGAACTGCCGCGGATCGCGGATCTTCCCCACCACGCGCACGATGGACTCGCGGTTCGCCTCCTCCACGCGACCGGCGGGGATGTCGAGATTCTGCTGCCGCAGCGCGGTCATGACATCAGTGACGGTCACCGCGCGGGCCTGCATCGCGGCCGGGTCGAGCAGCACCTGCACTTCGCGATCGAGGCCGCCGGTGATCTGCACGCGGCCGACGCCATCCACCGCTTCGAGCGCGCGCCGGATGTCACCGTCGGCGAGGGTGGTGAGTGCGCCGATGCTGAGCGAATCCGACGCGAGCGCCAGCGACACGATCGGCTGGTCGGCCGGGTCGAACTGTTGCACCACCGGTGGGTCGATATCCGACGGCAATTCGCGGCGGATCTGCTCGATCTTCGAGCGCACATCGGCCGTGGCGGCATCGATGTTGGTGCCCAGCTTGAACTGCACCACGATGGAGCTCACGCCTTCGAGCGACGTGCTGGTGATCTTGTCCACACCGCTCGTCGGATTGACGGCCTCCTCGATGCGCTTGGTGAGATCGCGCTCGACCGACTCGGTGCTCGCCCCGTCCCAGGTGGTCTGAATGGACACGATGGGGAGCGAGACATCGGGGAACTGATCGATCGCGAGGCGGCGGAACGAGAACAGCCCCAGCACCATGAGCCCCACCATGATCATGGTGGTGAACACCGGTTGCCGGATGGCCACGCCGATCAATCCACCAGCCTCTCGGCGCAACTGCGCTTCCTCGGCGCCAGCGGCGCCGTCGCGGGTGTCGTTTGCGGTGCTCATGCCTTGTTCCCGGTGGCGGTGGCCGCCTTCGCCCGGTCATTGTCGCGCGTCATGCGCACCGGGGTCTTGTCACGCGGCGACGCGCCCGGCGCCACGAGCACCGTCGCGCCCGCCTCGAGCCCACGTCGGATCTCCACCGCATCGGTGTCGGGATCGCGGGTGCCGACCGTCACGACCTGGCGATGCAGCGTATCGTTCGCCACGGTGTACACCACCGACTCGGCGCCTTCGGTACGAACGGCTGCGGTGGGGACCGTCACCATGCTCGACGTCGCGCTCTGACGGCCGTCGGCTGCGGGTGTTTCGATGCGACCGGACGCGAACAGACCGGCCACGATGCGCTCGCTCCCCGCCCGATTGTCGTAGCGGATGTACACCGTGACCTGCCGCGTGGTCGCGTCGGCCACGGCATCGAGCCGATCGACACGCCCCATCAACGTGCGCCCCGGATAGGTCTCTAGCGTCAGCGCGACGCGCTGACCGACACGCACGCGGGCGGCGTCGGCCGCCGAGATCTGCCCCGCCAGCTCGAGTGCGTCGGCATTCACGATCGTGAAGAGCTTCTTCCCCGACTGCACTCCTTCGCCGGTGGCGACGAGCTTCTCACTCACCTGACCGGCGATCGGCGCGGTGATGCTGGCCCGCTGCAGTGTTTCCTGCGCCTGCGCGAGCTGCGCACGCGCGGCGTCGCGGGCGACGCGCGCATTCACGAAGTCCTGCTGCGAGGCGGCGCCGCGCTTGTACAGCGTGTCGGCGGCTTCGAGATCCCGCTCGCGCGCGGCCACGGCCGCTTCGGCACTGGCCACCTGCGCGCGCAGCGCTCCCGACTCGAACGTCGCGATCACCTGCCCACGCCGCACCACGGTGCCGCGGTCCACGAAGACGCGGGCGAGCTGGCCGGCAATCTGCGACTGGATTTCCACCTTGTCGGCCGGGTCGAGCGAACCGGTCACCGACACGCCGTCCGCCACGACTCGATTGCTGGCTGACACGACATCGCGCTCGCCGAGGAGCATCGCGGCGGAGGGGGCGGCCGCATTCGTAGCGGATGCGTTGGCGGTCGCGTTGGGCTTTGCATCCGCGGGCGTGTCCTTGCCGCAGGCGGCGAGGAGCAGCGACGCGCTCGCGGCGACGAGCGACAGGGCCCGCGCCCGGCGGCGACGTGCCGCAGAGATCATGACGAAAGACGACACGGAGGCATCTCCGGAGAAATGGGGAAGATCGAGCGGATGGATGAACGGGGAGGGAGCGAGGCGCGTCATCGCACGGCTCCGGCGGGATCGGCCAGCACGGCCGGTGTCGGTACCACGCCGGCGGCGCGCAGGAAGCGCGCGAGCGCAGCGGTATAGTCGAAGACGGCCTGCGCTTCGTTCACCTGCGCCTGTCGCCATTGCAGTCGCGCATCGCTCACCATGAGCGCGGTCGCGTTGCCCTTCTCGTAAGCGAGAATCGTGAGCTCGTACGACTCGGCCGCCTGCTGTGCCGTGGTGCGTCGTGCGTCGATCGCCGCTTGCGCGCGTTCGATCTCGGCTCGCTGCTGCGTGAGATCGAGCGTCGCCTGCTTCTCGGCTTGCGCGAGCTGCAGCCGCGACTGGCGCAGCTGCTCCTCGGCGTCGCGCACATCCGCCGTGCGCTGGCCGCCACTGAAGATCGGCACACTCACGCCGACGCCGACCGTCCAATTGTCGAGGAGATCCGAGCGAGTGGGTAACCCTGACGCGGGGTACGCCTGCTTGCCGAATGCGCCCGTGAGCGACACGGTGGGAAGCGACGCCGCCTTGTAAGCGGCCACGCGCTGTTCATTGATGAGGATCTGTCGACGCGCCAGTTCGAGTGCCGGTCGGTTCCGCGAAGCATTGTCGGCGATGGCATCGAGCGTGGTCGCTGCCGCCGGCCGGAATCCCGACGTCGACAGCGTGTCGACGAGCCGGAGCGGCGTCGTGAGCGGCACGTCGATAAGCCGCTTGAGCTCGAGCGCGGCGAGATCGCGCGCGTTGAGCGCCTGAATGCGCTGCGGCTCGAGATTGTCGCGGTCCACCGCCGCGCGGAGGACTTCGAGGCGCGAGGCATTACCGGCCGCTTCCCGCAGACGCACCTGAGCGTACTGCTTGTTGGCCTCCTCGAACGACTGCGTCGCGATGGCCGCCAGTCGCTCGTTGAGCACGGCGGTGTTGTAGGCGACGACGACCTGCAGCACCACGTCGAGCGTCTTGTCGGTGAGCTGCGCCTGCTGCGAGCGCTCGATCTGCTGCGCGGCCTTGAGTCCGGCCCGCGCCCGCCAGTCGAACATCGACTGCGAGACGTTGAGCGTGCCGGTGTAGGTGTTCGCCTGGCCAAGGGGCACATTGGCGAACAGACCACTCAATGCCCCGAGCGCCGCACTCGGCGTGCGCTTTTCGAGATACGACAACCGCTCGGCGATGGACCGCGTGGAGTCGGGGGAGAAACGCAGACTATCGGCGATGCCGCCGCCGCCGAGGCTGAACGGCTGACGAATGGCGCGTGTGTAGTTGAGCTGCGCCGAGAGCTGCGGAAAGAGCGTCGAGCGGGCGGAGCGGATCTGCTGCTGCGCCGATCTGACCTGCGAGCGGGCGATCGCGACCGACTCGTTCAGCTTGGCCCCGAGCTCGACCGCTTCGGCCAGCGTCAGATCACGAGGGGCGGTGACCGTCGTGGCCGCCGAGGGGCGAAACGCCTGGGCCGGCAGAAGGGCGGTCGGGAGCAGTGTGGCGGCGAGCGCAGCGCCCGCCAGCAGGTACGCAATTACCTGCTTGCCCGGTGGAGCGATCGCGGCGGCCCGGATCGCCCGTCGGCGCGCGGTGATGAGAAGCACGGAATCGTAGACGAATGGTGAAGTGAAACGAAGTAACTAGAGCGTCGGCTCCACTTCCCAAGAACTAAAGTCTTCAAACTAGAATGTCAATACTAGTACAGGTCTTTTCTTTTGGGTGGCAAGATGGGAGATTCCGGCATGCAACGGTCCGACGACGGTCCCGGCGCGGTGACGCCCGCGAGTCTTACCCCCACGGGTACCGACGCCCTGTCAGTGGTGGGGGCGCTGGTCCGCGCGCCGCGGCAGGAACGGGGCAAGAGGCGGATGGACGAAATCCTGGACGCTGCCGAGCAGCTGATGCTCGAGGTGGGGCCGGCGTCGGCGTCTATTCAGGACATCGCGAAGCGCGCGGGCGCGTCGGTCGGCTCCATCTACCACTTCTTCCCGACCAAGGAAGCGATCCTCGCCGCGCTGCAGGCGCGCTACGTCGCCGAGGGTGAGGTCGTGAAGGGGCAGATTCTCGAGAACATGGCAGCGGCGGCCACGCTGCCGCTGAACGAGTTCGTGGATCAGCTGCTCTCACCCTTCGCAGCGTTTCTGGAGCGTCGGCCAGCGGCGTTCGTGCTTGGGCCGCCGAAATCGGGTCACGAAAACAAGGATCCGCGCATGCTCGCCGTGATGCGTGAGGCGCTGCGCACCCGTGATCCGCAGTGCGGCGACGCGGAGCTCGAACGTCGACTGCAGGTGCTCTCCGCCATCGGTTCGGGCATCGCGGACACGGTCATTCGCCACAATGCCAGCGATGCTCGGCATCTCGTGGTGGAGATGAAGCGGGCGATGTACGGCTACCTGCTCATGTGCGAATCACCGACGCACCGCATCGACTGACCCGTTCCTTGCGCGAACTCACTGACCAGAATAGTATTTTGGTCATGAAGAATCGCCCGGACCCCAGCCGTGACATCCTCGACGCCGCGCTGAGCCTCTTTGCCCGCTACGGCTTCAAGCGCACCTCGGTGGAGGAGATCGCCACCAAGGCCCGGGTCGGCAAGGGCACCGTGTACCTCTACTTCGCGAGCAAGGAAGAGCTGCTCGTGGCCGTGATCCGGCGCGGGCTCGACGAGGTGTATGCGGCCATCGTCAGGGCGACCAATGCGGCGACCACGCCGGCGGGCAAGCTCCGCGCCTATGTGCACACCCGGGTGGCCGAGGCACGACGGATCGTTCGGGAGGTGCGTCCGGCGGACGGGGCCGTGGTGGAGGTGTTCCCCACCGTCCGAGAGGTGCAGGCGGAGCATCACGAGCGTGAACTCGCGCTGCTCGAGGGGATTCTCAACCAGGGCATTCAGAGTGGGGCGTTCGAAACGCCACAGCCTCGACTCCTCGCCACGGGCATTCTGGCGTGGCTGCATGGACTCGAGTTCACGATCCTGATGCTAAAGGATCCGCCGGAAATGGACGACGCTCTGGATACCATGCTGCTCGTCACGCTCCGCGGCCTGCTGCCACAACCTCACATCCGCTAACCCCAGGCCAGTCCGGCCGGCCCCCGTGGTCTGCCGGCTTTCTTCTTTCCGAACATGACCAAAAACCGCATTCAGTCAGTGAGTCATTCTTCATGTTTGACTCTGACGCTCCTCTTTCTGGCCGCCTGCGGCAAGACGGCCAAGGACCAGGGCGCCACTCGAACGACGCTCACGGTGTGGACCCAGCCGGCGGAGCAGGTGGCGGATGTCGGGCTGGTTCACGCGACCGGTACGCTCGAAGCCGAACGGTCGTATCCGTTGAGCTTCGCGACCGCCGGGACCGTGCAGGAGGTGCGGGTCTCCATCGGCCAGACGGTCCGCGCCGGCGAGGTCCTCGCGCGACTCGCGCCGCAGAGCTATCAGGACGCTCTCGCGATCGCGCAGGCGCGCGCGACCCAGGCCGAAGACGCCTACCGCCGCTACGAGCCGATGCATCGCAATGGCACGCTCGCGGATGCGCGATGGGTGGAAGTGGAATCGGGCGTCGAGCAGGCGCGCCGCATGGTGGCGATGGCGCGCAAGAATCTGAGCGACGCCGAGCTCCGCTCGCCGGTCGCTGGCGTGGTCACGGCGCGCATGATCGAGCCGGGCACGGTGGTACCGAGCGGCATCGCCATCACCGTTGCCCAAACGGGCTCGATGCTCGCGGTGGCGCCCATTCCTGAAGGGCAGATCGGACAGCTCAAGACCGGCGCGACGGTGCGCGTCACCGTCCCGGCGGTGAACCGGCGTCTCACCGGGCAGGTGAAGGAGATCGGCGTGGTGGCGAATCCGATGACCCGCGCCTATCCGGTCAAGATCGCACTCGCGAACGCCGATGGTGCACTACGCGTCGGCATGCTCGCCGATGTGGACGCGACCGTGAGTGGCAGTGGAGCCGGCACGCTGGTCGTCGTGCCCCCCGAAGCGGTGCGTCTCGACGACGCCGGTAACGCCGTGGTGTATGTGGTCGACGGTGGGGTGGCGCGGCGACGCCGTGTGTCGCTGGCCGGCTTCGTCGGTGAAGGCACGGCCATTCGCAGCGGGCTCGCCGCGGGCGAGGCCGTCATCACCTCCGGCACGCCGATGCTCGCCGATGGGCTCCCCGTGAAAGTCGTGGCGCGACAGCTCACCGCCGGAGCGATGCCCTGATGCTCACCGCCTTCATTCAAGCGTGCCTGCGACAATGGCGCATCGTGGTGACCGTTACCGCGGCGCTCGTGGGCCTCGGCACCCTCGCCTTCCTGCGGATGCCGCGCCAGGAGTTTCCGGAGTTCACGATCCGCCAGGGGATCGTGGTGGGCGTGATGCCCGGCGCAACCTCGGCCGAGGTGGAAGAGCAACTCACCCGACAGGTCGAAAGCTATCTCTTCAGCTACAACGAGGTCGACAAGCAGAAGACCTATTCGGTCTCGCGCGACGGGCAGATGGTGATCTTCGTGGAGCTGAGCGAGCGGGTGAAGGGGCCCGACGCGCCGGCCTTCTGGGCCAAGCTCCGCATCGGGCTTCAGGAACTGCGCTCGCAGAAGCTGCCGCAGCAGGTCATCGCGCTCGTCGGCGACAACGACTTCGGCGACACCAGTGCGTTGATCTTCGCCCTGATCGCGCCCGGGCACAGCCCGCGTGATCTCGAAAAGCAGGCCGACGTCCTCGAGTCGTATCTCCGCCGCGTCCCGGCCACGGGGAAGCTCAAGCGCGTGGGCACGCAGCAGGAAGTGCTGCGGGTGACGATCGTCCCCGATCGGCTGGCGCGCTACGGCGTGCGTCCGATCACGATCTGGTCGACGCTGCAGTCGTACGGCGCGCTGCCGGCAGCGTCACGCGTGGACAACGGCCAGCTCGAGATGCCGGTGCATGTGGCGCCGGTGCTCAAGGCCGAGCACGAGCTCGGGGAACTCGTGCTGCTGACCACAACCGATGGCTCGCAGGTGCGCCTTCGCGATGTGGCCACCATTCAGCGGGAGTACGGACACGACGACTCCTACGTGCGCGCCGATGGACGAGCGGCGCTGGTGATGTCGGTGGAGATGCAGCGTGGATTCGACGTCACGCGCTACGGCGACGATGTGGCGGCGGCCGTCGCCGCCGCGCAGCGCGAACTGCCTCCCGATGTGAAGATCCTCCGCATCGCCGATCAGCCGAAGGTGGTGCGCACGTCCATCGATCACTTCCTGCGCGACTTCGTGCTGGCCGTGCTGTCGGTGGTGGCGGTGACGATGCTGCTCCTGCCCGTACGGGTCGCCGCGGTGGCGGCGGTGACGATTCCGATCAGCATCATGATCACGATCGGCGTGCTCAATGGCGTGGGGATCGAACTGCAGATCGTGTCGCTGGCCGGGCTGGTGGTGGTGCTTGGCATGGTCGTGGACAACGCGATCGTGGTGATCGACGAGCACCTCGAACTGCTCGATCATGGCGAAACGCCGTGGACAGCGGCGTGGCGGAGTGCGCAGGAGCTCGCGGTGCCGGTGTTCACGGCGACGCTCGCGATCATCGCCGCCTATCTCCCGCTGGCCTGGTTCCTTCCGGGCACGGGTGGCGACTTCATCGGGCAGCTGCCCGCGACGATCGCGATCGCGCTCGCGGTGAGCCTCGTGAGCGCGGTGTCGCTCGTGCCGATCCTCAACAATCGTTTCATTCGCGGTGGTGTGCGTCACGGCGCACCGGCCGCCACCGGCGACGCTCCGACGCGTCCCTCGGTGCTCGATCGCACGGAGGCGTGGTACAGCAGCGCGCTGCAGTGGGCGTTCGCGCATCCGCGCATCACCCTCGCGGGGGGCGCGGCATCGGTGCTCATCGGCGTGGGGATGGCCATGGCGGTTCCGCAGCAGCTCTTCCCGAAGGTCGAGCGCGAGCAGTTCGCGGTGGAGGTCTACCTGCCCAACGGCCGCGCGCTCGCCGAGACGGATTCGGTGGTGCGCCAGGTCGAGCGCGAGCTCAAGGCCGATCGACGCGTGGTGAACGTGACGTCGTTCGTGGGGGCGAGCTCGCCGCGCTTCCACACGGTGTACGCCCCGAACGTCCCGTCGCGCAACTATGCGCAGCTCGTGGTGAATACCGTGAGCGCCGAGGCGACCGAGGAGCTGCTGCGCGAACACGAGATCGGCGGCGGCCCGTCGTATGCGAACGCCTGGGTGCGCTGGAAGCAGCTCGACCTGCAATCGAGCCCCGCCCCGATCGAAGTGCGACTCAGCGGCACCGACATCGGCGCGCTCCGCAGCGTGGCCAGTCGCATCGAAGCCCATGCGCGCACCATTCCCGGTGCGACGTGGGTGCGCAACGACTACGAGGATCCGCGACTCGGCATCGAAGTGACGCCGCACGTGGAGGAAGCCACTCGGCTCGGACTCCCGTCGTCGATGATGCAGCTGTCGATGGCGATGACGAGTCGGCAGGGGCTTTCGGTCGGAACCCTCTGGGAAGGGGACTATCCGGTACGCGTTCTGCTGGCCGGCGATCCCCAGGTGCCCGACAGCGTGACCCGCTTCCGCCGGCAGTATCTCACCTCGACGCTCGGTGGTGCGGCCGTGCCGTTGGGGCAGGTCGCGGAGGTGACGCCGCGCTGGAGCGACGGCGCGCGCGTTCGTCGCAACGGCGTGCGAACACTCACGGTACGCGTGGACGTGGCGGCCGGTACGCTGGCGGCCGACGTGCAGGCGCCACTCGACCGGTTCATCGCCACGCTGCCGGAAACACCGGGGGTGACGATCACCTTCGGCGGTGAAAAGGCGTCGTCGATCGAGAACTACGTGCCGATGGCGTTCTCGCTTCTCTCGAGTGTGCTCGCGATCTATCTCATCCTGCTCTTCCAGTTCAAACGACATCGCAAGGCGGCGCTCGTGATGATGACCATGCCGCTCAGCCTCTTCGGCGCCATTCTCGGCTTGGTGCTGACGGGCTTCCCCTTCGGCTTCACGGCCTTCGTGGGGCTCATCGGCCTCATGGGGATCGTGGTGCGCAACGGCATCATTCTCGTGGACTACGCGGATACGCTGCGCGCCCAGCAGGGGCTGTCGATACGCGACACCGCGCTCGCCGCCGGTCGGCGCCGGATGCGGCCGATCTTCCTGACCTCGGTCGCGGCGGCGATCGGTGTCGTGCCGATGATTCTCAGTCGATCGGCGCTGTGGGGGCCGCTCGCGGCCGTGACGTGCTTCGGCCTGCTGGCCTCGATGCTCCTCACGCTGCTGGTACTGCCGGTGGCATACTGGCAGCTGATGGAGCGCTCCGAGCAGAGCTCGTCGGCCGGCGATCCCTTCGGCATGCCGAGCGCGGCGCCCGCGGGTGTGGTGGCGACGTTGCTGCTGGCGTTGCTCCTCGTGCCAACCACGCGCCTCGACGCCCAGCACGCGGCCGACGAGCCGCTCACGCTGGCCCGCAGCCGCGCGCTCGCGGTGCAGCACAACGCCTCGGTGCGCGAGGCTCGATCGGGCGTGGTGGCGGCCGAGGAAACCCGGCGCGCCACCCGCGCCAACTACCTGCCGTCGGTATCGGTGACGGCGGGCGCACTTTCGGCAGCGGACCCGTTGGTGAGTGTGTCACTGCCGGGACTCGCGTCGATCGGCATGCCCGGCGTGCAGCTGCTCGATCGCGCGCAGTTGGGGGTGGTGCGTGCGGTGCAACCGCTCTACACCGGTGGTCGCATCGTGAACGGCAACCGTCTCGCCGCGGTCGGTGTGGATGTCGCGCGCCGACAGGCGGCGCTGGCCGAACGCGAGGCGATCACGCAGGCCGATGAGAAGTACTGGCAGGTCGTCGTGCTCGCCGCGAAGGAGCGCACGCTCGGGGCGTACGACGCACTGCTGGCCGCGCTCGAGAAGCAAGCCGCCGATGCCGTACGGAACGGACTCGTGACACGCAACGAACTGCTCAAGGTGCAGGTGCAACAGAGCCAGGCCACGGCCGATCGGGTGCGGCTCTCCGGTGGTCGCACGCTGGCGGTGCGCGATCTGCGGCGCCATCTCGGATTGATGGACGGCGATTCGCTGACGCTCGCCGATACGCTGGCCCCGCCGATCGATCCGTCACCCTTGCGGCGTGCGTTCACCGACGGCGCGCGGACGCGACCCGAGTTGCAGCTCGCGCAGGACGGTGTGCGGGCGGCGCAGCTGCAACGCACCATCAAGTCGGGTGAACTGCTGCCGCAGCTGTCGCTGGGCGTGCAGGCGCTGCGCTACGATGTGCATCAGGTCGGCGCGTCGAACAAGGCGCTGGCATTCGTGGCGCTGCAGGTGCCGGTGAGCAGCTGGTGGGGCGGCTCGCACGAGGTCGCGGCCGCGCGCGCGCGCGAACGGATTGCGACCAATCAGCTCGAGGAAACGGAGCGGCTGCTCGCGCTCGATCTCGAACAGCGCTGGAATGCGCTGGAGGTGGCGTGGGAGCAGAGCCGCGCGGCCGATGTGCTCTTCACCCAGGCCGATGTGAATCTCCGGGAACAGACCGATCGGCAGACGGCGGGACTGATCCCGCTGGCCGATCTGCTGGAAGCGCAGTTGCTGCATCGCCAGGCGTCGGAGCGACGCATCGAGGTGCGCGGAGAGTACTGGCGGCGTCGCGCCGAGTATCTGCGTCTCGTTGGCGGCGAGTGATGCTGCACGGGCCCGGGGGCGTTGCTCCGGGCCCGTGTCGGCATCAGGGCGAGGCCCCGAGGTAGAGGACGAGCATCTGCTTGAGTTCGCGGAACAGAACCGGCTGGGCGTTGGTCATTCCGGGGACGCGGCGGCAGACGCCATCGATGGCGGCGAGCAACACGGCGGCGCGCGCTTGGCGATCATCGGGGGTGAGTCGCGGGCAGCGACTCGCCACGATACGCCCGGCCATCTGCAGCATGAGCGCATCGAGTTCGCTCTTCGGCGGGACATCGCGGGCGCTCGGCATGCGCTGCAGCAGTTCGAGCAGCTCCGGGTGCGCGTCGAGATACGCGAGGAGCGGATCGACGAAGCGATCGACCGCTTCGGCCGTCGAGAGCGCACTCCAATCGATGGGCGCCGCATCGAGCTGCGTGAGCAATTCGCCGATGCCACAGGCGTGCCGCGTGCCAAGCGCCTGCAGGACGTGGGTGATGTCGGGGAAGAAGTGATACATCGAACCGATCGTCGTGCCCGACCGCCGCGCGATGGCGTGCATCGTGGCCGCCGCAAAGCCCTCCTCGTTGATGATCGCGGCCGCCGCGTCGAGGATCGCGTGCACACGCCGCTGGCCGCGCGCCTGCCGTGGCGTGCGGGCCACCGCCGCGCGGTCACCGCCGCACTCCGGCTCGATCGGCGCGCAGGGAGCCGCCTCGACGCAGGGAGACGGCGTCTCGCAGGGGGACAGCGCCTCGCCGGGCGCGAGCGGATCGTGGGCAGTGGACATGGCGGAAAAGTGTGCGATGTGGGCGATGTCGGCGACTGGGGAGGGGGAATAGCGAACCGAGCCTTGACAACTAGACGAACTCCTCTAGTTTTAAGTCTAACTAGACGGTCTTGTCTAGAAAATGGTCGCCGCGACTTTGGGCGACCGCGTGATTCAACTCTCCATCCGCGGGGCCCAGCCCCAAGGAGTTCCAGATGCAGTCGTATTCGCGTACTCAGTCGCTCCCGGCGTCCGCCTCGGTCTCGCGCACGCCCTCCATGCTTCGCGCGGTGAGCGCGGCCGCCGCCCTCGTGGCGGCCAGCCTGGTGGCGCCGATGACGGCGCAGGCGCAGAGCGGTTCGGCGTCCAACGGCGGTGCGTTCACGGTGCGCCCGCTGGTCGGTGCCTTGATCCCGACCGGTGATCTGTCGGACCAGCTCAAGGCCGGCGTCCTCGCCGGTGGCCAGGTCGGCTGGCAGTTCAGCCGCCTCTTTGGTGTGACCGGCTCGTTCAGCTGGTCCCCGTCCAAGGACAAGACGACGGCGCTGTCGACGTCGGCGTTCCGCACGGGGCGTGAGGAGAAGGTCGACCTCTTCCAGTACGACCTGGGTATCGAAGCCAAGATCCCCGGCGCGACCAGCGGCCCGATCCAGGCCCTGCCGTACGCCGCGGTCGGCGTGGGTGGCCGCACCTACAGCTATCGTGACGTGGACAGTGTCGACGCGCAGACCAACCTGCTTGGCTATGGCGCGCTCGGTGTGGATCTCTCGCCCAAGGGCAGCCGCTATGCGCTGCGCCTCGAAGCGCGTGACAACGTGACGGGCTTCAAGGGACTCCGCGGCGAGTATCCGGAAGCGAAGGCGCGCAACGACGTCCAGCTGTCGGCCGGTCTGTCGGTTCGCTTCTGAGCGGGGACGACCCGCTCACCGGGAGCCGGGGTATGCACGAGCGGGTGCGTGCCCCGGCGCCCGGTGCGTTGTAGCCAGCACCGCGCTCACGCTCGCCACCAACGCGCTGCGCAGTTCCTGCGCGCGGCTGCTCAGCGTGCGCTGGCGCGCCTGATACTGCTCGCGCCCTTCGGGCGTTTCGATGCGCACCGGCTCCACATCGAAGGCGGCGAGATCGTACGGCGCCGCCTGCATGTCGAGCTCACGCAGCGCGACGGCGAGCTCGAAGCACGCCAGGAGCAGGGTGCTCCCGATCCACGGCATGCTTGCGTATGCCCAGCGGTAGAGATCCATGTTGGCATGAATGCACCCGGGCTGCTCGCTGTCGTAGCGCGTGGCCCACGCCAGCGGCAGCCGGTTGAGCCGCTTGGCCGTTGGCGCGAAGAACCGGAACGCGTCGAAGTGGCTGCACGCGATGGGCCGGCTCTCCACGAACGCATCCACCTCGGCCTGGGGCAGTCGCAACGGCGCGGTGGCTTCATGGCGCACCTCGTGGCCGCGATACACCATGGCCCACTCGTGCATGCCGAAGCAGCCGAAGTTGGCGGGGCGCTCGTGCGTGCCACGCAGCACGTCCAGCGCATGCTCCAGCTGCTTCCGATCACCGTCGGTCAGTGCGGTGACGTCGCGGTGAATGACGGCACCGCGCGCAACATACGGCACCGCGCCGAACGACGCCTCGGCCTCCGCGCTGCACGCGATCGCCTCGTGCGGATCGGGGTGCCACGTCTCGAGCTTCGCCGGCGAGTAGTGGTAGTACTGAAAGAGAAAGTCGTACACCGGATGCACGGCGCCCCTCGCACGCCGGTCCCTCCACGATGCCGTGAACGGCTCCACGCGCGCGCGATGGTGCGCCGCGCGGTCCTGCCACTCGGCGGTGGTGAGGACGACGGTGTGCATCGCGCTGGGCATCAGAACGGCGCGGGGGATTCGATCACAACTTCCTCGCCGGTCACCGGATGCACGAAGGCGAGGCGCTCGGCGTGCAGGAGCAGGCGCTCGTCGTCGTCGGGTTCGGTGCGGCCGTAGAGCCGGTCGCCGATGATCGGCGCATCGAGTCCGTCGGGGTGCGCGGCGTGGACGCGCAGCTGATGCGAGCGCCCGGTATGCGGGGTGAAGTGCACGCGCGTGCGGCCGCCCTCGCGCGATACGACGCGCCACTCGGTGTGGGCCGGCTTGCCGTGCACCGGGTCGTGAATGCTGCGCGGGCGATCGTCGATGTCGGGGCGCAGCGGCAGCGTGATGTGCCCGTGTTCGCCGCTCACGGTACCGTCGAGCAGCGCCACATAGCGCTTCTCCACCTCGCGCAGGGAAAAGAGCCGCTGCAGCGCCGAGGCGACCGCGGGCGTCTTGGCTGCGAGTACGAGCCCCGACGTGTCGAGGTCGAGTCGATGCACGACCAGCTGACCGCTGGCGTCGGGGTAGCGCTGTTTGAGCCGCGATACCACGCAGTCCTGCAGTGCGGCACTTCGGCCGGGGACGGTGAGCAGCCCCGCCGGCTTGTGCACGACGACGAGATGCGCGTCTTCGTACAGCGTGCGGGGTTCGGCCGCGTCGATGGCGGCGGCACCGAACAACGGTGGGGGGTCGTGTGGCAGCCCGCTCAGCATGTGCGTGAGAATCGGCAGGCACTTGCCGCGGCAGGCCGCGTAGAACACGCCCGCGCGGCGATCGCCGGTGGGTGCCGGCGCGCCCCACCAGAACTCGGCGAGGGCGAGCGGCGTGAGGCCGCGGCGATAGGCGAGCGCGAGGAGCTTGGGCGCCGAGCAGTCGCCGGCGCCGGCCGGTGGTTCGGCGGGGGCGAACAGATCGCGCAGCGGCTTCACGTCGCCGCGCGCACTCGCGAAGGCGTAGCTCTCCTGGATGGCGCGCATGAGCACGCGTGATCGCGCGGTGCGATTCGCATCGAGCGCGGCGATGGCGGCCGTTCGTCGCTCGATGTCGTATCGACTCACGCAGGACGCCCGCTCGGCTTCGAGCGCGGCGCGCTGCGCCGCGTATGCCAGCATCTCGGCTTCACCGGGGCCCCACACCGCATCGCGCGCGGCGCGATCGAAGGTGGGCGGGGCCCAGCCGTGGATATCCCACTGGCCGTCGATCATCCCCGAGAAGGCGCGCAGATAGCCGATCTGCCCGGCGGCATCAGCGACGACGAGCACGCCGAACATTTTACCGTTGCCGGGTTCGTGCAGCTGCCACGCACGCTCGTACTGCGCACGCAACGTGCCCATGAGCGCGTCGGCGGCCTGCCGCGCCAACGGATGGATGGCGCGGCGATCGAACGGAGTCGGAAAGCGCGGTGGGAGTGCGCGATCGTTGAGCGCGGGTTCGAACGAAATCATGGCGGCCCCTGAACATACTCAGGCTCGCCTCAGCGCACCGGTCCAACGGGTTTTCGCCGCAATCGCACGTCGTTCAGGAGCACGGCCATGACCGGCTCAATGCCCACGTTCACGCTCGCGTCCGCGCTCGCGTCCGCGCTCGCGTCCGCGCCGCGCACGGCGGGCCACTCGAAACGCACGCTGAACCCGGAACCGCCGCCGTCGATGCGAAAGACGCCGGCGGTGGAGTCCACCATCCGGACCGGGCCGGTCAGGACACCCCATCGGTAAGCAAGGCGTCCGTTGTGCTGGGTGATGTCCAGAGTCCCGAGGGTCTCACTCCAGTAGCTCCCCATCCATCGCGACAGCGAATCGGCAGGACCAGCGCGCACCTGCTGCGCGGCAATCGAATCCTCGCGCAGCGAGGTGCGCCGTGACACCGGGAGCTGAGCGCGCAAGGAGTCCAGTCGAGTGCGCGCCCGATCGAACGCCTGCGGCTCGCCCGCGTCGAGGTCGTAGGCGAATTCCGCGAGCAGATCCGTGAGCGACGAGCCGAGGCCGCCATTCGCCATGGCCACCACGCCGACGCGCCGTGACGGCAGAAACGAGAGATGCGAGCGGAGCGAGGCGTAGCCGCCGAATCGACTCACCATCGGCGTCCCGTCGTAGGCCCCCAGATCCCACCCGGCTCCCCATCCTTCGCGATCGAAGTACGCGTAGCGGCGTCCGCGCGCCTCGGTGTGGGGGGCGAGCATCGTCTGTGAACGACGGACCGCCGACGCCGGGAAAACGACCCGGGAGTCCAACACGCCGGTATCGATCTGGACCCGGACCCACCGGGTGAGGTCGTCGAGCGTCGCCACGTGTCCACCGGCCGCATGCATCGTCACGTCGCGCTTGTCGAAGGCATCCGTGATCCACCCGTTCACCGCGTACCGATGCGGTTGGGCCACAAGCGCGCGGGGGACCCGTGAAAGTCGCGCGGTCGTCCGCCGCATACCCGCCGGCCCGAAGACCGCCGAGTCGAGCACGCGACGCCACCCACCCCGTGCGCGCTGATCGAGGATCATACCGGCGACGTTGTAGCCGAAGTTGCTGTAGATCAGCGCCTGGCGTGCAGCGGGCGGTACGGTCCGAAGGAGTGCGGGCCACGCGGTCTCGGCGACGGCTCCCGAATAGGCAGACGACAAGACGAGGACGCGATCGTCGAGTCCATGGGTGTGCGAGAGCAAGCGTGCAACGGTGAGCGACTCGGGATGGACCGCGGCGTGCCACTGCGCCTGCGGCACCAGCTGGGCGACGGACGACTCGAAGGGGACGATCCCAGCATCGGCGAGCAGCGCCATGGCGAAGCCGGTGAACGACTTCGACGTCGACGCGACGTACCAGCGCGTGTCGCCGGTGGCGCGGATGCGGCGGCTGGCATCGGCATAGCCGTAGCTCCGCTGCAGAATCGTGTGGCCGTCACGCACGATCGCCACCGCCAGGCCGGGGGCGAGTCCGTCGCGGAGGGCACGCTGCGCCAGTGAATCGACCGCTCGTGCGATCGTGGCGTCATCGGCGCCGGTCGACTGCGCCGGACCATGCCGGGGCGGGAGTGGTTGGGCGGGGAGTGCGCGCCCTGAGGCGGCGCCCGCGAGTATCAGCAGGGAGGTAGCACGAAGCGAGGACATACGGGCAGCATACACGTCCCGCGAGCGACACCGCTTGAACGCCAGCAACCTGCTTCCGGTGCTAGACGGCCATGGTGGCGCGCAGCGTGGCGGGCGAGACGCCGAGCGCCGCGCGCACGGAGCGGCTGCAATGAGCCTCGTCGGCAAAGCCACAGCGATAGGCCACCATCGCGAGTCGATCGCGCGACGTCGCCAGCTGGGCGACGGTCTGCCGCAGTCGCTGGCGACGAAGCAAGTCCCCCACGGAGACGCCGTACCAGCGCCGTACACAGCGCGCCAGATAGACAGGATGCACATTCGCGCGATGCGCCAACACGGCGGTATCGAGGGTCGGTGTCCAGGATGCTTCGAGGTCACGCACGACCTCGGCGAGCCAGATCGGCGGCGTCCGCGCGTCGTGCGCAACGGGACGGGCGACCAATGCGGCGAGCAGATCGCAACAGTCGGCCGCGTCGGCCGAGACTTCGGTGCCGTCGGGGCGAGAGGCGAGTCGCAGGAACGCGCGAATCGCCACGGGGTCGAAGCGCCATCGCCACGCCGGCGCTGCGTCCGCAGCGGCGAGGTGGCCGAGGCTCTCGTCGCGGGCCTCGAGCCGAACGAGGCGCGAGCGCCCGCGCGCCCAGTGGTTCGCGTGCGCGAGCCCCGAGTCTTTGGTGGCGATGTGCAGCGCGGCGCCTTCGTGAGAGACGCGACCCACCATCTCCTCGACGCCACCGCGGAGAAGCATCGAGATCTGCAGCGCGTCGTGGACATGGCGCGGCTGCCGCAAGGCGCCCGTGTAGTCGACGTGCCGGAGGGTGAGCAGGCAAGGCATGTGAGCCGTACGCCGGCCGCCCATCCGGGTTTCGTGGTGGTGCGGCTTACGTCGTGCTCCGGCGCTTGGCCTGGAGTGTCCGCACGAGGTACCAGACCACGACCACGTTGAGGACGAGGACGCCCACGCGCACGGGAGTGAATCGGTGCGCGACCTCCCACACTTCCAACGGGATCAGTGATGCCGTGACCACCACCGAGAACCACTCGGCCCATGTCTTGGCGAGCCAGAGTCCCGTCCCTTCAACGGAGAGGACCGACGCATGGCCGAGCGCGATGAAGCCGGCGACCTGCAGCCGGGTGGGCGTGATGTTCCCGAGCCAGTGCAGCAGGAGCTTCACGGTCGACTCGAGGAGCCCGCCGATCCAACCGCGCACCCCGGAGAACTCGGTGGCGCGCGCCAGCGACGTGGCGAGCCGCGTCAGCGATTCGAGCGCGCCGCTGCGGGCATCTTCTCCGAGCAGGCCAAAGGCGGTCGCGGCGAGGGCGACACACGCCAACGCCTTGCCGAACTTGAAAAGCGCAATCGCCCGTAGGGCGCGTCGCGTGGAGTCCGGGGCCGCCACGTGGTGCGCCGGAGGGAGAGGAGTCGCCGTCATGTCGCCCGGAAGGTACTGGGCTCGTCATCCGTGTCACAGCGCTGGCGCGAGGCTGGCTCCCGGCGCGTCGGTGCTGCATTGTTCTGCATCGTTGTACGTGGTTGTACATCGTGGTGGTGGTTCGCTTGCCACACCGCAGGGCGCCAGCGGGTTCCGGTGCGCCCCCATTGCCGCTCGATTCGCCTTCGACTCACGACGCCAATGACCCGACGCCGCATTTTCATCAACGGCGTGACCGCCGGCCTGCTCGTCGCACTGGTGGCCCAGGCTGGCCACTGGCTCTTCTTCACGCCGCATCCGGAGGCGAGTGAACTGCGGCGCTTCGGGGTGATGCTGCAGGGCGTGCTCGGCGCCATCGGCGCGATCTGGCTGGCGCGTGGGATTCCGGGTGAGCCCGATGAACGGGCGCTCGGTTCGGCGAGCCTGGATGGCGTCGCTGGCGCCGCGGCGCCGGCTGCGCTCGCCGAGGGGCCGGTGCCCCTCGTGCGGGTGCCGTCGAATCTCGTGGAGGGGGCGATGATGGTCTCGCCCGTTCCTTAGCGCCGTTCGTCCTGATCCGCGGCCCCGCATGTCCGGTGCGGTTGGCGGCTCGTTGCGAAGCGCGTGGTGGGCACTCGTACTGCTCTCGGCCTGTCATGGAGTGCGCACCGCAGCCACGGCCCCGCGAGCGGGCACGGGGATCTCTCCCGCCCGCACGCGCGCCGAGGCGATCGCAATGATCGAGGATGACAGCGCCACCGTCCCGGTCATCCCCGAATCGACGATCGGCGCGGTTGCGGACGCCCTCGCGCGTGTCCGGCGAGTCTTTCCCGACGGGCACGACATCACGGTGCGTAGCTCCAGCGGAATGAGTCTGGAGCTGAGTGCAGCGGCGGCGGCGCAACTCGCGTCGCGTCTGCCAACGGGATGGACGGGCGACACGATACTCCCGGCGCTCGGCGTTCCGTCGATCGATCGCCTGCATGCCGCGTGGGATGTCCAGCGGTTGTGGATCCGGCGCTACCGGTTGAGGTCGAGAGAAGTCTGGGTCGTGAACCCGGACTACTCGCGCCCCATGTATCGACAGGTCGTGTCGCAGGCCTACCAGACGCTTCCCGAGATCACGCGCGTCGAGTACGGACTGATGCTGGGTGATGGTGGTGGTCTTCGTCTGATCCGCACCGGGACGGGATTCCGCTTCGAGTTCACGCGGGCGTGGGGCGACTGTCTCGCCGGCTGCATCTCCCGTCACCGGTGGATTTTCGAGGTGGACGCGCGGACCGGGCGCGTGACCAAGGTCCTCGAAGACGGGACGCCACTGACGGATCGCCCGGGTCAGGATCTCTCCACCCGGGACGCGTGGTGAACCTCAGCCGTTCCGCCGGGTACGCACGGCGCACCACGCGGTTCCGCGGCCCGGTTCGCGACCGGGCCGTTTACACTGACGCATTGAGTGACATCATGTCTCGACTGATCGGCGTTGCCGGTGTTCTCGCGGTCGCTCTGCTGAGTGCCTGTGGCAGTGATGCGGCGGGCATTCCACCGGCCACGACCGATGCGTCAGCGCCGGTGGCCCCCTCGGCGGCGCCCTCGGCGGCCGCGCCGGAGGGCACGTCACGGTCCGCGGCGGCCTCCATCGCCGCGCCGACGGCCACCGATCAGGGCACCACGCTCCCCGACTGGTCCGCCCAGAAGCTGGTGCGCACCGCCGAGCTGCGGATCGGTGTCATGGATCTCGCGAAGGCCGCGAACGTCGCCGACAGCATCGCGCGACGCACCGGGTCGCTCGTGGCCGACCGCAGCAGTCGGAGCGTGCGCGATCGGGTGAATCAGACGGATCTCGTGCTGCGCGTCCCGTCGGACTCATTGGCGGTCGCGCTGACGGCGCTGCGCACGCTCGGTGAGGTGCGCTTCGAGCAGGTCACCACGCAGGACATCACGAAGAGCTACGCCGATCTCGACACGCGGATCGCGGTGAAGGAGCAGACCGTGGGAAGGTTGCGGGCGCTCCTCGAGACGCGAACCGCCAAGCTCGCGGACGTGGTGGAGGTCGAGCGTGAGTTGGGGCGGGCGATCGCCGAACTCGAGGAGATGAAGGGCTCGCGCCGCTACTACGACCAGCAGCTGGCGATGTCGACCGTCACGCTGCATCTCGAACTGGCCGGTGGTGCCAGCACCGGCGAGTTCGTCGCGCCGATCGCGGAGTCGCTCGCGCGGTCCGGCGCGGTACTCGGCCGATCGATCTCGGCGGTCATCGACGTCGTGGTCATCCTGCTCCCCTGGGGGCTCGTGGGGGGGCTGATCTGGGCGGTGTTTGCGCGGGTGCGTCAGCACAACAAATCGAACGCGCGCTCATGAGCGACGTGCCCATGTTCACCGGCGCGCTGGCGAGGGCTTTCATGGCGCCGGTCGCCACAGCGATGTTCGGCGTGCTCACCGTCGTCCCTGTGACGGCGCGCGCGCAGGCACGCGATACCGTGGTGATGCGACGAGTCTGGAGTACGGCGTCGCTGGCGTCGTCGATCAGCGACTCGCTGGCGCAGCCATTGGGGCTCAGTGTGGATGCGCAGGGGCGCGTCTACGTGTCCGATCTCAAGGCGGCAGTGTGGGTACTGGGCGCCGACGGGCGCCTGATCGGCGCCGTGGGTCGCCGAGGGCGCGGGCCCGGCGAGTACGAGACGCCGACCGGTGTGGCAATCGGCCCCGATGGCCGGCTGTACGTACGCGACGGCGACGAGGTCGAGCGGTACGCGCCGGCGAAGACCGCCACCACCGCGAATCGCCTGTGGACGACGGACGGTGTACTGCGCGGGCCGGTCTTGGCCGACTGGAACTCCCTCCTGCCAACGCGCTTCGCCCGGGATGGACGGCTCTTCTATCCATCGTTCAACCGCCTGTATGATTCCACCGCGACCGGGTGGTATCGCGTGATCGCCGGGGCCAGCGGCATCAAGGACTCGCTTCGGGTGCCCCGTCGCCCGAACACGCCATCGAACACGGCGTGGGTACCGCTCGGCCCCCACGACGGGCGCCTGCTCGTCGGCTTGAATGAAGTGCCCTTCGCGGCGGTGCCGGTGTGGGATGTGACCCCAGCGGGGACGCTCCTCTTCACCGATGGCCTCGAGGATCAGGTGCATGAGTTCGACGCGCGCGGCCGAGAGGTCCGTACCATCCGCCTCGCCGGACGCGGGGTCGCGATCCCGCCGGGCGAGCGCGCCGACAGTGTAGCGGCGCTGCGCCGGCGGATCGACTCGCTCAAGGTTCCGCGCGCGTCGGTGAAGGGGGTGCCGGCGCGCGTGTGGAACCTCGAAGTACCGCGGGTCTTTCCCACCGTGCGCAGCCTGCACGTCGGCGCGGACGGCTCGCTGTGGATCGAGCGGTGGCAGCCGGCGAGTGCGCGGCGCACCGTGTACGATGTACGTCGCGCCGATGGTACATCGGCGGGGACGGTGGTGTTGCCGACGGCGGTGGTCGCGCTGCCGGCACCGGTCCTCTCTTTGCAGGACGTGGTGGCGTTCGAAGTCGATCCTGATACGGGGCTCTATTCCGTGGTGCGCTTTCGTCCCGCTCGCACTCGCTGACCGCACCGCTGGCCAGCCCCCGATCGGCATCGCCCCGCTCGCGAAACGTTCACCACCCCACCCATGCAACCGCTCCGCTACACGATCAACATCACGCTCGACGGCTGTGCCGACCATCTGGCCGGCTCAGCCGATCCGGCGCTGCACCACTTTCACGCCGAGCAGTTGGCGCGCAACGACATGATGCTGTGCGGGCGTGTGATCTACGAGATGATGGAGAGCGCGTGGCGTGCGCCCTGCGAGAGCGGAGTACTCGCCGACTGGATGGCGCCCTGGATGCTCCCATTCGCTCGCGCGATTCATGCGATCCCCAAGATCGTCGTGTCGCGCACGTTGCCGTCGGTCGATTGGAACGCCGAGCTGCTGCAGGAGGACCTCGCCGATGCGGTGCGCGCTCTCAAGGCGAGGCCGGGGCGGGGCATCGCCCTGGGCGGCGTCACGCTCCCCAGGGCACTCGCGGCACTCGGGCTCATCGACGAGTACGAGTTCGTGATGCTGCCGCGCATCGCCGGCCGCGGTCCCACCGTGCTCGCCGGTCTGCCGGCGATGATCGATCTCGAGCTCGTGCACGAGTATCGATTGTCGTCGGGGGCGCTGGCGCTGCGGTATGTGCCAGCGAAGGTTACGGCTTCGCCAACGTCGCCCGGTACGCCGTGATCGCATCGACGGTTGCCTTCACGCGAACGTCGGCGATTTTCCGCCCCAAATCCTGCAGCCACGCGAGCGACTGGAACTTCACGCCGTTGATCTCGTCCTGGCCGACCTTCTTGCGCTGTTCGTAGCGGATCGACTGCGGATCGGCGAGCGCGAGCGTGGCATCGATGCCGAGCTCCTCGTGCAACCCGCTGGTGCCGGTGCTGGCGCCGATCTTGATGCCCTCGGGGATCTTGAGTTCGCTCTGGATGTACGGCTGCACGACACTGGTGTGGTTGTAATACTCAGGGACGTGCTTGAAGACGACTTTGTCCGGGTGGTCGGCATACAGCTTGGTGAGCGAGTCGGCGGCAGCTTGCATGCCGCGACCGTTCCCGCCGCTGTCGCCGAGGTAGTAGATCTCCTTGAAGCCCATGCTGCGCAGGTAGTTGCCCATGTCGAAGAGCAGCGCGGTGTAGGTGGCCTGCGAGAGCATCGGACCGGCGCGCCCCGGCGTGATGTTGGGGCCCGCGTTCCCCGGTTCGAGCGTCACGAGCGGCGCCACGAGCGTCTTGCCGAGGCGCTTGGCGATCATGGGGCCGAGGAGGCGATTGTTGATGTTGTGCTTGTTCATGGAGAGGTTGCCGTCGTTGTTCTCGACGCCTCCGGTCATGATGAGCACCGTGGTGTAACCGTCCTTCACGAGATCGCGAAACTCCGGCTGCGTGAGCTCCTCGAGCCAAACCGTGTTGATCCCCTCGATCGTGCGCCGCGCGTTGGGATCGCGGCGCGGAGTTCCGCCCGGTGCGCTCGCTGGAGCGCTCCCTGGTGCGCCGCCCCGTGCGCCGCCACCCGTGGTCTGCGCGTGCGAGGCGGTGGCGAGGACCGACAGGGTCACCAAGGCGAGCAGGGTGGTGCGCATACGCTCTCCGGACGGCAGGGCAGGGGGCGGGGGAGTCCAAGCGGGAAGGGCGCGGCTAATTTGCCTGCGGTGGTCAGCGGGCGCCAACCGGGGCGCGTTACCCCACGAGGCCGCCAGGACGCACGCGTGCGCGCGCGACCGTCATCGCTCTTCTGCTTCTCCTCATGACGTTCTCCAAGACTCTGCTGCTGGCCGTCGCGACCGGGGTCGCGCTGGCCACCCCGACCGTCGCTCCGCTCGCTGCCCAGGACGCCCGCACCGTCACCCTGCGCTTTCGTAAGGCCGGCGACACCGTGGCCATTCGCGGCGCTCAGATCACGATCGATCACACGATCGAGGCGGGCGTGACCGATGCGAACGGCATCGTCACCGTCCCCGATCTGGACGATGGCGGCCACATCGTGGAAGCGGTGGCCAAGGGGTATCAGGCGTTCTTCGACAAGTTCACGAGCGGGCCGAACGTGAAGATGCCGATCGACCTCGAGATCCTCGCCGTGGTGGCGGCGCCCAAGCCCAAGGGCGTGGCGACCGAGCTGACGAAGGACGGTTTCGCGGCGCGGCGCGCGAAGGGCGTCGGCGCGTTCTACACCGCCGAGCAGCTCAAGGCGGCGGCGGGTCGTCCGTTGTCGAATCTGCTCAAGGTGACGCTCGGGGCGGCGATCGCCCCCGGGCCGAACAGCGAGTCGTATCTGGTGAAGCGCGGGGCACCCACCTGCCGCGCGGCGATCGTGCGCGATGGACTCATGGTGTATCCGTACGAGAGCGTCCTGCCCCCGGACCTCGACAAGATCTTCACCGACGATCTGAGCGGCATCGAGCTGTATACGACGACGCCGGCGTCCCTGAAGGACGCCGGCGTGTGTGGTGCGTTGGTGCTCTGGAGCCGCTGAGGCGGCGGCGCGCTGAGGCGCGCCTCGCGCCGGCTTACTTCGTCGCGGCCGCCAGTCGGCGAATCTCGCTCGCCATGGTGCGGACCCGGGCGCCGTCCTTGGCGCTGGTCGCATCCTTGTCCACCTGCAGCGCGAGCGTGCGCAGCGCCGCCGCGCGGGCGGCGCCGCTCTTCGCTTCGGCCGCAGTGAGTGCGGCGTCGATCGCCGAGGTGCGCGCCGCCGCGAGCCCCTCGCCACGCACGAGCTGATCGAGATACGAGCGCACCACCACAAAGGCGGCGGGCCACGTCATCGTGGGCTGGCTCTGCGGATTGTACTGCTTGAACTGCACGAGCTTCGCCGCCGCGATTTCGTTGGCCGACAGCTCGGGGCCGGGGGTGAGCTCGTAGATGTCCATGCCGCGATCGAGCTCCGACGAGTACACGAGGCCGTTCCAGTAGTACGCGCCCCATGAGCCGCCGATCGTGTTGCCATTGCCACGCACCGGCGGGCCGGCGGGTGCAGCGGCCGATGGGACGTCGACCGGCTTCGGCTGATCGATCGGGCCGCGGTCGAAGTAGCCCACTTCGAACGCCTTGTCGGCATCGGTGAAGTCCATGATGCTCACGCCGCCCTGATACCACCCCTGCACGTACAGGTCACGCCCCGGCACCGGAATCAGGCCGCCGTTGTGCGACACGCAGTTCTCTTCGGCCGTCTGCTGCGACGGGAGCTTGAAGTACGCGCGCTGCTTCTGCTGCTTCTTGGCATCGAGCGTGATGACCGTATTGCCACCGAGCTCGATCATGCTCGACGCCTGACACATCGGGCCCGTGCCGCCGCCCCACTCGTCGGTCTGAATGAGCTTCTTGCCGTCGTTGCTGAAGGCGGCCGTGTGGCGCCCCTGGAAGTTGTTCGAGTCCGCGAGCGCGCTGATGCGGATCGGCTTCTCGGGGTTCGAGATGTCCACGAGGATGGAGTGCGTGGAGCACGACGCCGCCAGCAGGTGCTGATCGGGATACGCCGTCACGTCATGGCAGTTGCGCGGTCCCGTCGGCATGTCGGGCGCGGCGCCCGGACGGCCGCCACGACCAGCCGCGGCACGACGCGGATTGACCGGCTCGCAGAACTGCTTGCACTCGCCGGCGCCATCGAGGCCGGTGAAGATGCGAGCACCCGGAATGACCTTGGCATCTTCCGGGTGATCGATGTTCACCTTGATGATGTCGAGCTGGAAGAGCGAGTTGGTCGGATCGGCCGGATCGTTGCCATTCTTGCAGCCGGCGAGCTCCGTCTCCGGACGCGCCGCCTGCTGGCCCGAGACGTACAGGTACAGCACCTTCTTGTCGGTCGGGCTCGGAACGAGCGTGTGCGTGTGCGAGCCTTTGCACGTCTGCACGTTCTTCACGAGCTTGGGCGCCTTCGGATTGCTCACATCGAAGATGCGCACGCCGGCCATGTGATCCTTCGGATCCTGCACGCCACCGTCGCCGCAGTCGTTGCGGTTGCCCGCGCCTTCGGCCGAGATGAAGAGCAGCGTGCCGTAGATCGTCGGATCGCCCTGCGAGGTGATGCAGCGCACGACCGAGGTGAGCACCGGCTTGGCGGGATCGGCGATGTCCCAGATCTGGAAGCCGGCGAAGTTGGCCTGATAGACGTAGTGCGTGCCGAACGCGAGGTCGGAGTTCACGAACGTGAGGCCGCGCACCGTGTCGAACTGCGCGGGCTTGGGCGAGAACGACAGCAGCTTCATGTTCTTCGCCGCCGTACCCGCGTCCATGCGGCCCGGCTTGAGGTTGTTGCGAGGGTCCTTGGCGGACGGGTACGTCTGCGCCGACGCGAGCGTCGGCACGACGGCCGCGGCCGCGCAGAGGAGGAGCTTCGGGACTACGTGCATCGGTTCACACTCCAGATGTGAGGACGGTGCGGGGAGGGATTACTTCGAGGGGAGCTTGGCGAGCAGCTGACGCATGATGCCGATTTCCGCCGTCTGGGCCGTGACGACGTCGTTGGCAAACACATTCGCGTCCACTTCCTGACCCGCGCCGGGCGACTTGAAGAGATCGTCGACCATCTTGAGCGCTCCGGCGTGATGCTTGATCATGCCGACGAGATACAGGCGATCGAATTCCTCGCCCTTCGCCGCCTCGAGCGCCTTCATTTCGTCATCGGAGAGCATGCCGTCCATGCGGACGGTGTGCCACGAACTGGTGTCGGGCGCCACCTGGTTGTAGCGCCGCAGCCACCCCTGCATGATGGTGACTTCGGGCATCTGCGACTGATCGATCTTGCGCGAGAGCTTGAGCACCTGCGGGTTGGCGCCGTTCTTTTCGGCAAAGCGCGACATGACGATGGCCTGCGCGTGGTGCGCGATCATCATCTGCATGAATTCGACGTCGGCCTTGGTGTAGAGGGCGCCCTTCGGAATGACGATCTCGGGGCCCATCTTGTGCATGCTGTGATCCATGCCCGCCATGCCGCCCATGCTGCCTTGGGCGACCGCGCGCGAGGAGGCGCCGGCGAGCAGGGTGAGAGCCGACAGGACGAGGATATGGCGGCGGGACTTCATGAGCAGACTCCGGAATTTGGGGGTAACCTCAAGACGTTACGTCCCGGAGCGGTTCCGCGTTAGCTCGGTGCGTCACAATGCCCGCCGGCCAGCGGCTCAGTGCGGTGTGATCCGTGTCCCGTCGCTTGGGGTCGAAGCGAGGGGAGCTCGCGGCAGCGCATCGCGCTCGGCGCGACGCGACGCCATGAGGTTGTTGAGGAATCGCTGCCCCTCGGAGAGTCGCTCCACCTCGATGGCGATGGCATCGACGGCCTGCTGCAGACGGTCATCGTCTCGGGGCAGCTCGGTCTTCGCGCGCAGCTCCGCCAGCGCCTGTCGCTTGCCCCGGGCCAGCCCGAAGCGCCAGGCGAGGATGGCGAGGCCGGCCAATCCGATGCCGCCGACCGTCATGATGCTCTCGAGCTCCTGAAGATCCTCCCGCAGGACCTGCGTCGCATCGGGACCTCGGGGCGCGACCGCAACCACCGCTTCCGATGCGGGCGCGGCGGCGCCAATGGCAACCGGCGCCTGCATCGCCTCATCGAGCTGCTGATCGGCGCGGGCGAGTGTGGCCTCCAGCGACTTGAGTCGCGCGCCCAGCCGGTCCATTGTGGCGTCGTACTCCCGCACCAGGGCGGCATCTCCCCGCGCCTGCGCGTTCAGCCGTTCCTGCCCCACGCGCCCGCGTTCGGCCATGGTGGACTGGTACTGATCCGCGATCGACTCCCGTCGCTCCTGCAATGCGCGGAGCAGCCCCGGGGTGTTGTTCACGACAGCGACAGGCGCATCGGCACTGCGGGCGGGCTGCGGCATGGTCGGGCTCGGCGGGAGGGAAACGGCGCCCGACCGGGTGCGGGGCCGGGTGGGTGCCCAAGCGTACGCGGGGTCGGGAAGGGGGTTTCAGCGCGGCGGGGCGGGCGGACGCTTCGTCCCGGGCGGACCGCCCAGCACCAAAACCTACCGCGGGGTGGGAATCGCGCGCAGATTCGCCCTGTCCTCCAACCCACGGACCCATGGGCATCGGCAAGAAGATCGCGATTGGCGTTGGCGCGCTGCTCGGCGCAGTGGTCCTGATGGCGGCCGGCGGCTACGCCTGGGCCTCGAGTGCCGCGGCCGAGAAGCTGGCCGCCACCTACGATGTCCATCGGGTGGATTTTCCGATCCCGTTCCCGCTCTCCGCCACCGAGCTCGACTCGATCCGCAGCGCCCGCACCGCGGCGGGCGCGAAGGGCGACTCGATGGCCGGCGTCGACGTCGCGGCGATCGCCACCGAGCGGGCGGTCGCGCGTGGTCAGCACCTGGTCAGCACGATCTTCGTGTGCGGCGAATGTCATGGGCAGAACTTCGCCGGTGGCGTCATGGCGGACGATCCGGCGATGGGGAAGCTGCTCGGCCCGAACCTCACAATGGGCCAGGGGTCGCGCACCCTGACGTACACGGCCGCCGATTGGGATCGGATGGTGCGTCACGGGGTGAAGCCCAACGGCACCGGTTCGCCAATGCCGTCGCGGGACTTCTTCCAGATGTCCGATCGGGAGTTGTCCGATCTCGTCTCGTATATCCGGTCACTGCCGCCGGTCGATCACGAGGTGGCGCCGGTCACGCTCGGTCCCGTCGGGAAGATCCTCATCGCCACTGGTCAGCTGCCGCTGTCGGCGCAGGTCCACCCCACCCACCACGTGATTACCCACGCCGCGCTCCCGCCCGCCGCCGTCGCCGATGCCTCGTACGGCAAGCACCTCGCGCAACCTTGCAGTGGGTGTCACGGCCCGCAGTTCGCCGGCGGCAAGATCAAGGAGGGGCCACCGCAATGGCCGCCCGCCGCCAACCTGACGCCCACGGGGCTCGCCGGCTGGACCTTCGACGACTTCCGCCGCGCCCTCACGGAAGGGAAGAGCAAGGACGGCCGCCAGCTGAAAGAGCCGATGTCGATCATGCCGAAGTTCGCGAAGAACATGACCGACGTGGAGCTCCAGGCGCTGTGGGCGTACATCTCGACGTTGCCGCCGCAGGCTACGCCGAAGTAGTGCTCCGCCGTTAGTTTGGCAGGCATGAGCACTCCTCCGTCCTCGTTGCGGGTCGCGATCGTGGGATCGGGTCCGGCCGGGTTCTACGCCGCCGAGGCGCTGCAGAAGGCGGCGCCCGGGATCGCCATTGACCTCATCGATCGCCTGCCGACGCCGTTCGGGCTCGTGCGCGGCGGCGTCGCGCCCGATCACCCGAAGATCAAGTCGGTCACGCGCATCTTCGATCGCATCGCCACGCAGCCGGGCTTTCGCTTCCTCGGCCATGTGCATGTGGGGCGCGACGTGACGGTGGAGGAACTGCGCGAACGGTACGACGTGCTGATCCTCTGCTATGGCGCCGAGACCGATCGCTCGTTGGGCATTCCCGGCGAGACGCTCCCGGGGAGCCATGCGGCGACGGAGTTCGTGGCGTGGTACAACGGCCATCCGGACTACGCGTCGCGCGTGTTCGATCTGTCGCAACGTGAAGTGGCGGTGATCGGTATCGGCAACGTGGCGATGGACGTGGCGCGCATTCTCATCAAGCCCACCAGCGTGCTGGCCACCACCGATCTCGCGGAGCATGCGCTGCGCGCGCTCGAAGCGAGCCAGGTGGAGACGGTGCATCTCGTCGCCCGTCGCGGGCCGGTGCAGGCGGCGTGCACGACGCCCGAGCTGCGCGAGTTCGGTGAGCTCGACGGCGTGGATGTGGTGGTCGATCCGCGCGATCTCGAACTCGATGCGGCGAGTGAAGCAGAGCTCGCCGCGATGGAAGATCGCAATCCCGCGAAGAATCTCGAGGTGCTGCGCGAGTGGGCGGCGCGTCCGCTCACCGGTGCGAAACGGCGTGTGGTGTTCCACTTCAATGCGTCGCCGGTGTCGCTGGCCGGTTCGGCGCGTGTCGAGGGCATGACCGTCGTGCGCAACCGTCTCGAGAGCGACGGCAAGGGCGGCGTCCGGGCCGTCGCGACCGACGAAACGCGCGCGCTGCCGGTGGGGCTCGTCTTCCGCTCGGTGGGCTACAAGGGAATGGCGCTTGCTGGCGTCCCGTTCGACGACAGGAAGGGCGTCGTGCCGAACATCAACGGCCGGGTGGTGGAACAGGCGGGAAGCGACACGCCGGTGCCGGGCGTGTATGTCGCCGGCTGGATCAAGCGTGGGCCGCAGGGAATCATCGGCACGAACAAGCTGTGCGCGACGGATACGGTGACGCAGGTGCTCGCGGATGCTGCGTCCGGCACGTTGTCGCACAAGGAGGGCGCGACGGGGATCGACGATCTGCTCGCCTCGCGCGGCGTCACGGTGACGAGCTGGGCGGACTGGCTCGCGCTCGACAAGGCGGAGCAGGCGCGCGGCGCGGCGAGTGGACG
>JBDHVK010000015.1:0-51418 GCA_039809645.1 Gemmatimonas sp. | reverse complement strand
GGAGCCGCTGGGGTATGTTTCCCCTGCGGAGTTCGAGGAGCAGTTCTACCGCACCCAAGCGGCTCCTGCGGAGCGCTTGGCACTCAACTAACCGAGTCTCCTCGAATCCCGGGGCGGTTCACCTCCGCTTCGTGGTTTGGAGTCGGCGACGGGCGCGTGAACGGTAACGGCACCGTGCCCAGACCAAATCGACCAGCCGAGAGCCAGGCCATTTTTCCCGGGGGGAAGGTCGAGGGCGGTCGGACGTCAAGCAAATGGGGGAGGTGCGCGATCGGCGGTCCGACGATAACGCTCCGGAGTTCCTCCACAGACACGGGATCCGAGCTCGCGAAGTAGCACTTGGTGCCCATGTTAGTGAGCAGCGCGCGGACCGCGCTCCGGTTCCCTTCGGGCACGCGTTCGAGGAGCGCCGAGGTACTCTGACAGATCAGCACCGCTGCTCCGCCATACGCGCGCGCGCGGTCCAGAAAGCGCGCGTCGTTCACGCCCGTGAGTGACAGCGACATGACCGTCTGGTACTCGTCCGCCACCAAGACGGCCAAGCGTTCCACGGCCTGACGGTCCGCCGAGAGGGCCGCCCCGCCCACGACGGCGCCGTAATAGGCGACCTTGATAGCGCGGCCAATCGCCGCGGCCTCCTCCCCCTCCGTGTCTGGCTGGAAGAGCACAACGTGGCCACCGCGAATCGCCTGCCCGAGATCTAGTCGGCCGGACGGCCGCCCCGGCGGCAGCGGGTCGAAGGACACGACCAGTTGCACGCCATCGGCTGTCAGGCATCCGAGTTGGGCCGCGACGCTCGCGACCAGCGAGGTACCCGTTTCAGTGGCGAGCGTTGGGAGGCGGCGTAGGGCACTCAACTCGGCGGCCGGCGCGTGGCGCTCGAAGATGTTGGTCAGCTCGTCCACCAGTCGATCGAACTGAGGCGCGGCCGGCGAGTCCCGTTGTAGCAGGTCGAGCAGTCGGAGATAGCGTGCTAATGGCCGCCGAATTCGGAGCAGCCGTCGGCACTGCGCCTCGGAATAGCCCGCGTACTGCCGCGCCGCGCGCGCCACGTCACGCCACAGGTGCGCCCGGCGACGTTGCGCAAGCTGGGCGGACGCGCCGTCCTCCGTCCCGACGGCGTCCAGTTGCAGCAGATCCCGCAGCACGGCGCGACTCGAGGTAGTCCAGAAAACGTCCCGGTTGGTGCTCCACTCCGCTCCGGCGATCGCGATCAGCTGATCCGCCATCACGCCAATGTCGTGGGGACGACGGGGAATCGACGCGTACAGATCGATCGGTCGGTCGTCGGGCCGACCGATCTGGAGCAGCTCGTCGCGCGGCACAAGCGCGTGCAGGGTGCCCCCGAGCTCCTTCTTCGGATCGATCACGATGAGCGCTGGCCGCTGACTCGCGGGCAGGGTCTCGCGGAGACGGAGGACGGCGCGAATCAAGGGCACCGCGATGGAGCTCGTCTTTCCGCTCCCCGACGCCCCGGTCACGAAGACATGGCGCGTCAGATCGGCGAGGGTGAGCGAGAGGCCCACCGCTGTTAACTCGGGCACATCGAGCGTGCGAGTGAGATCAAGCGGCATGTCAGCGTCCTCCAAAGCCGATGCGTCGCCGACCGGTCCCTAACGCACCATTTGCTTGCAGCCGTGCTTCGCCTTGCTCGTCGACGTGTTCCCCGAGGGTCGGCTCGCGCCCACCCACCTCCACGCGCAGGCGTGCCATCGCCCAGGCCGCGCGGTGCTGGCGCAGATCGCGCCGGGCGCGGCGACTGAGGCGCGCATGACGCAGGTCCAGTCGCACGAGGTCGTAGCAGTAGTAGTGGCGCGCGACGTCGATGAGATGAGCCAGTCGCGCCAAATCCGCGGCTCGAACCATTCCACTCACATGCAGCTCGCAGCGATCGGGATGGAACGTGGGCATCAGCTCCATGCGGTCTCCTGGCGCGAGTGGCCTACGACGCTGAGGACCGGCCCCAGGCGATACGGTGCGATGTCGGTGGCCCGCGGCGAGTAGCCTAGCGCGCGCAGTACGACCATCCACCACCCGACGAGGCCTGCCGTGCTTGTGGGGTGGCGCACGCCGATCAGGCGAATCGACAGGTTCTCGCTCGCGAGCGAGCAGGGTCGCTCGGAGCGCAGGAGCGCGGCGAATCGCGAAGCGCTGCTCCGCGTGAGGCGAAGGGGCTCACGCCGCGTCCAGCGGGAGTCTTCGATGCCGTCGGTCACCAGCACCGCCAGCACGCGATGGCCCGGCAACGCTCGCGCGTGTTCCGCCGCATCGCACAGCGCGTCGGCGAGTGCCGTGTGCGCGGTGGGTCCGCGCCGTGCCCGCGCATGCTCAACGGCTCGCGTCACCCGCGCTTCGAGGAGCTTGCCCAAGCGGGCTGCGCTCGCGGCGCTTTGTCGCGTCGACAGCCCGAGATGCGCCGACAGTCGGTCGGAGGCGGCGCCGGCGAAGGTCGTATCCAAGAGTGGTGGCTCGTCCGCGCGATCGCCGACGGCGAGCAGCACGAGGCGGTCGCCGATCGAGAGCTCGTGGGCAACGCGCGCGACCGGCTCGCGGACCATGACGGGATCGACCGAGGCCGAGACATCGACGTAGAGCAGCACAGTCCGCGCGCTCCACGCCTGGCGCGCACGATCCGCGAGGCGCAGTGCCCCGTCCGTGACGCGGTCTCCCGCGTCTGCGCATGCCAGCAACGCGGCCGCCGGCAGACTGCGCGTGAGCAGGCGACTCATCGCCATTGGATGGTCTCCGACAGAGCCGCGTGCGGCGTAACGAGCGGGGACGCTGATACGGGGCTGCTGGCGCCAAGCCCGTAGCGGGCGGCCACGCGCTCGAACTCGGCCGCTTCGGCGGCGGCGACTTCCACGCGCTTGGCCTCCGCCGCGTGCGCGAGGGCGGCTCGTCGCGTCAGCGCCGCCACGGCGTCGTCGTGACGTCTAGCGGCACGATCCCGCAAGCGACGAGCGCGGTGGAGGCCCGGGACGGGTGTAGCGTGCCGGTAGCCACTGACTAGCGCGATCGACAGGATGAGCGCTTGAAGGCCGGCCGATGTGAGAAGCGCCGCGAGGCGACCTGTCGAGACCCCGTCGACGCGACTCATCGTCAGCCCCGTGCCCAGCACCGCCGCCACCACGAGCGCGAGGACCACGAGGGCGCATTCTGACCACGCCGGACGACCCAGCCAGACCATCCTGCGGATGCTCGCACCCGCCATCGACAGGAGGGTGGCCGCCAGAGGCGCCGCCATGATGCTCGAGGCGAGCAAGACCACTGGCGACTCGGCAAGCGTGGTGGCACCGAGCGAGGCGTACGTGAGCCAGCCCTCGGCTACCAAAGCTCCCGCGAGCGTCAGTTGGAGAACGAGACTCGGGCCTTCAACGGCCACCTGCGGGGCGTCCGCCTCGAGCGCGCGGAGGTAGTCGCTCGCCTCTGCCGCGCGCTTCGCCAGGAGAGGGAGGCACGCCTGTAGCGCCGATGCTCGGCGGTCGGCGGCGAGCGTTCGACCGGGACGATTGGGGTCGTCGTCGTGCGCCGCGGTGAGGGAGGCGCGCGCGCTCTGCACAGCTGCCGAGGCAGCGGGCGGTGCCAGGCGAGTCGCGTCCGCTGCGGCAAGAATCGCCAGCCGGCGTCCGCGGCGGGGACCGGGCCGGACGGGCGTCAGGGAATGGGCAAGACGAGCCCACCACACTAGCGGCAGAGCAGGGCTCGCTATGCGCGAGCGATGGGAGACACCGGAGATCATGCGGGTCCTTGGAGAGAGGAGCCCAGACCGTACCGGTGCTCACTTGCGCGCCAAGTTCCTGTCGCGAGGGCGGAGGGATCCGGCGCGGGGAATGGCTACACTCCAAACCAGTCGGAGAAGCGCGAGTTCAACCGCGTCAACCGCTCGCGTTCGTCGTCCGTAAGCAGCCTCCCTCCGCGCACTTATGTTAGGGACTAATAGCTGAGCCATGGCTTCCAACAACCGCACGAGCCATCGCGCTGAGCCGTTAAGTAGCCAACCGTCAGGCGCGAACACATGCCAGCACGTCGGTAAGCGCGAGCACTAGGGTCTCCGCGCTGAAGGGCTTCTCGACAAAGTGCTCCATTTCGGCGAGTTGGAGCCGGCTCACCTCCTCCGAATATCCCGAAACGTAGACCACGGGCAGAGTCGAGCGGTCCGCGTGCAAGCACTGCACGAGTGCGGGTCCGCTCATTTCAGGCATGCGGATGTCCGTTACGAGCACGTCGATGTGCTCGTGCTCCGCCCGCCACACGAGGAGCGCGTCGATGCCGTGTCGCGCCTCGCACACGACACATCCCGCACGCTCGAGCACGCGTCGCAGGATGGCACGCACGGGCGCCTCATCCTCCACGAGGAGCGCCGTGACCGTCGCACCCCGAGCGACCGTTCGCGACGAGCGGCTGCTTCGGTAGCCGTGGGCGTATCGGGCGATCGAGTCGGCGGGCGCAGGAAAGCGCATCGTGAAGACTGCGCCCAGGCCCGGCGAGCTCTCCACCGCGATGGTACCGCCGGCCTGCTGCGCGACGCCGTATACCGTCGCGAGGCCAAGGCCCGTCCCGACCCCCTATGCCTTGGTGGTGAAGAACGGCTCGAAGAGCCGATCACAAACGGCGTCGGTCATGCCGTGGCCCGTGTCACGCACCGTGAGCTCCACGACGCCGGATGGTGCGACGGCCTCACGCGCAAGCGGAGGCGCCTCCGCGCCGAAGCGGGCGCCGACCTCGATCGTGAGCGCCACTCCCGTACCCATGTGCCCGCGCTGCGCGGTCAACAGGGCATCGCGGGCGTTCACCACGAGATTCATGATCACCTGTTCGAGTTGCCCCGGATCGATGCGAATGGGTGGCTTTCCGTCGTCGATGAGGACATCGAACGCGATCTCCTCGCCGATGAGTCGACGCAGCATCGGTTGCATCCGTCGCACGAAAATACGGATCGTCTATTTCGCGCCTGCGTGCCCCTCACGCCGACCGACTAGGCGCGTATCCCTTCCCCCTCAACCCGACAACCGTCTGTCGACGATTGGAGCAGACGCGGCGGCACCGTCACCTGTTGTAAGCTGAATCGGACGCAGTAGTTTTCCCGAATGTCAATGCCAATACTGAACACGCGCTCCGCCAGTGATCTCCGCCGCCAACTCATCAACCGTTGGCGCGACGACCACGCCGGCACGTTCCGCACGTGGTTCCTCTGGGAGGAACGCGTCAAGAACTTTCGCTCCATCCGTCGCGGCCTTCAAGAGGTCGTTCAGGAGATCGCCGCCGGTACCTTCGGCAACGCGTACCGGGGCTCGTCACTCGAGACGGTCGTGCATTCGATCGCCGAGCAACGGCAGATGTTCAAGGGCGCCGACCATGCGTGGCTCTGGAAGCCCAAGCTGCGCATCCCTGACATCTACGAGTCACCGGACAACCAGCGGGCATTCGGACAGTTCCTTGATAGCTGCGTATGCTGCAACACCGAAGAGCACGTGCTGAGCGCGATTCACCGCTTGGAGTCGCACGGTATCAAGGGGCTCGGTCCGAGCGCCGCGAACCTATTGTACTTTCTGCATCCCACGATCACGCCGCCATTCAACACGGCGATTGTGAACGGCTATAACGCGCTCACGGGTGCGAAGGTCAGGCTCGGGCGATGGCCAGAGTATCTCGCCATGCGCGCCGGCATGCTCAAGCTGAACGCGGAGTACCGCGATCTGTTGTCCAATGATCTGGGGGCGATCGCCGCCCTGCTGTTTGACATTGGCACGGGGCGATACGCTGCGCCACCTGAGATGATGGCGCCGGGGTCGCGTGCCGAGGCCGAGTGGGAAGCGGATCTGGCCAAGGTGCGCGAGGATGCGGCGTCGGCGCGGGCACTCGCGGCTAATCGAGAAAGCGATCGCACGCACACGGAAGTGCAGGGGTGGCTCCGCGATCTGGGCGTGGCGCTCGGCTTCGATGTCTGGATTGCCTCGAATGACCGGAGCCGACCCTACGCCGGCGGAAAACTCGGCGATGGCTGCGCCACCTCGCTGCCTTCGGCCATGGAGGGTGCTCCGGGGGTGGAAGCGGTTCGCCTGATCGATGTCCTGTGGATCGAGCGGGGTGAGAATGGCTCACCGGCTCGGATAACCGGCGCGTTCGAGGTCGAGCATACGACGTCCATCTACTCGGGGATCGTCCGCCTGCTGGACCTGGCGCTCGGCGCACCGACGCAGGCCACCCGCGGACTCTTCCTGGTCGCCCCCGACAATCGGGAATCCGACGTCCGCGCGCAGCTCGCAAGACCCGCGTTCAGTCGCGTGGCCGACTTGGAAGTACGCTTCCTGCCGTACACCGCGCTCGAGACGCATCGTGAGGCCATGGCGAGGTTTGGTCAGGGTCTGCGCCCGGTTGAGGCGATCGCTCGGCGCCTGTAGCGGATCGAGGGTCTCGCACCCTTGTGTAGGATTTTAGCCTACGTAAAATCAAGAAAGCGCCCACAGGATCGATGCGCGCTCGCCGATACTCTTGAGGTCGACCCTCGTTGCCGCGCGTCCTGACCCTCTCGTGCCTCGTGCCTCTCGTGACTGCCATTCGTCGAGTCCTCACCACACTGTTCACCCTGCTGCTGGCAGTGCCGGGCGGGACCAGTCGTGCGGAAGGGGCTCGCGAGGCGGTGCCGTCGCCCCAGGCTGCCCACGCGTGTGTGCACGGAGCGCAAAGCGGACACGAACGAGTACATCGGCCCGTGAGCGCTCAGGTCGAGCCGACGGCGCCGTCGCGCGATTGCCCGAGCGATTGCCCCATCAACTGTCCATGCCCGCATCCGCTGCTGGGCGCCGGGTGCCACAGCGGCTCGCCAATGGTGCGCGTTGCCCTGGTGGAGTGGACCGCGTGGACGCTCGCGGTCGAGGAGCGTTGCGCGTCTTGCCTGCAGCGCCTTCCGCCCTCACTGACACACGCGCCGGACGTTCCCCCGCCACGGGGTTGACCCGCATCGGCGGTGTCCACATCCCGCCGTCTTGTCCGCGTTCCCGCTGGGCTGTGAGTCGTGCGACCCGTTCTGCGCAACGGTGAGTACCTGCGCACGCTACGCAAAGAGATCACTCGTGGAGGTCGGTCCGTGTCCATCCTGCTCACGTGCTGGATGCAATGCAGTGCACGCCGTGACGTCGTTCGCGTTCCCCGCCCCTTGAGGGTTGGCGTCGCCGTCGCGGTGCTGATACTCGGCAAGTCGCACGCGCTGGTGGCGCAAGCAGACACGTCCCGTGTCGCACCGCTCCGCCTCGCCGACGTATACGCCGAGATGGTGAAACGCAGTCCACGGGTCGAGGCCGCTCGTCAGCGGGCCCGAGCCGCCGAGGCACGCGTGCCGGGCTCCCGGCGCCTCCCCGATCCGCAGGTGCAACTGGGCTTCATGAACTATGGCGTGCCGTCGCTCCGCCCGATGGAGACGCTGGGGATGAACCAGGTGCAGATCACCCAAATGCTGCCACTCAACGGCAAGCTCGCGGCGGCCGGTCGCGCGGCTGATGCACAGGCGGCTGCGGAGCGTTCGCGCGCGGCCGATACCCGGTGGGAGCAGCGGGCGAGCGCGGCAGCCGCCTTCTACGATCTCTATCAACTTGATCGCTCCATCGAGGTCGCCAGAGAGACGCGCCGCCTGATGCAGGACCTGGCAAGCATCGCGGAGAGCATGTATCGCGTCGGCGAGGGACGGCAGGCGGATGTGCTGCGCGCGCAGGTGGAGGTGGCACGCATGGATGAGGAAATCATCCGCATGCGTGCGATGCGCGAGGCGGCCTCCGCTCGTCTTGCCGCGCTCCTCGATCGCCCGGCCGAGCCGGCGCTCCCACCAGTGCAACTCCCGTCCTATCCGGCCGCATTGCCGCGCGTCGATTCGCTTCAGCGCGCCGCGGCCGCCAGCCGACCGATGATCCAATCGGGCGAACAGGAAGTGAGGGCGGCCGAAGCGTCCGAACTGCTCGCACGAAAGGAGATCTGGCCGGACTTCGAAATCGGCGTGCAGTATGGGCAGCGGCGTGCAGGTGCCAGCGCCGATCCGACGGCCATGTCGTCGGGAACCGATCGCATGGCGAGCCTCATGGTGGGCGCTTCGGTGCCGATCTTCGCCCGCAGTCGGCAGCTCAAGATGCGCGAGGAGGCCGTGGCCATGCGACGTATGGCGAGTGCCGATCTCGCGGCCATGCGTTCGGACACGCGAGGGCGTGTCGCCGAAGCGTTTGCCGATCTATCGCGCGCCCGAGCGCTGCAGCTGCTGTATCGCACCACGATCCTGCCGCAGGCAGAAGCGAGCGTCACCTCGTCGCTCTCGGCGTACCGCGTGGGCTCCGTCCCGTTCATGACCGTGCTCGACAGCCGTACGACGGTGAACCGTTTCCGGCAGGAACTCGCGGTTTTGGAAGCGGACGAGGGGCGCGCATGGGCCGAACTCGAGATGCTTGTTGGTCGGTCTTTGGTTGACTCGACGTCGGAACCGCCCGATAGCCGAGACCTACCGCCCGCGCCCACGTCACCAGACGTGCCCACTCATTCTTCCATCTCGCGCGATGCCTCGCGCCGAGGACTCCGCTGATGTCGTCACCCATTGAAACCTCACCCTTCGAGTCGCCGACGCGTCACCCAGTGCGTCGCCGGATGGGGATGATCGCCGGAGCGGCACTCCTGCTCGTGGGCGCGTTTGCCGCGGTGTACCTGGCCACCCGGAAATCCCCTGACGCATCGGCCGTTCCCGCTGGGCACAACCACGGCGGCGCCGCGCCGGCGACGGAGGCCGGCCCCGTCATGCTGAGTCGGGCCGATGCCGATCGCATCGGCGTGACGTTCGCGCCGGTCACGCTGGCGCCGCTGAAGCGCGAGCTGCGCGCCGTGGGGATCGTCAGCTACGACGAGACGCGGGTCAAGGTGATTGCACCCAAGATCGACGGCTGGGTGGAGCAGTTGTACCTCAACTTCACCGGCCAACCGGTACGGCGCGGGGATGCACTGTTCACGATCTACGCGCCGATGCTCGTGACGGCGCAGGAAGAGCTGCTGCTCGCACGACGACTCGCGGCGGACGTGCAGAATGGATCCCCAGAGGCGCGACGCTCCGCGGAGGAGCTGGTGGCGTCCGCGCGTCGGCGCTTGAGCTATTGGGACATTCCGGCGGCCGACATCGACGCCATCGAAACGAGCGGCCAGGTACGTCGCACCTTGACCCTGCGATCGCCGATCGATGGGTTCGTGGTCGACAAACCCGTGCTCAGTGGCCAACGCATCATGGCCGGCGACGCGGTCTACCGCATTGCGGACCTCAACACCGTCTGGGTCGATGGGGAGATCTACGAACAGTACGCCCCCCTTGCCCGCGTTGGTGCCCCGATCACCATGGAATTTGCGTCGTTGCCGGGAGAGCAGCGGACCGGGCGCGTGGCGTACGTGTATCCCACCGTGAACCAGGACACGCGCACCCTGCGGGTTCGCGTCGCACTGCCGAACGTGGGCGCCGAACTCAAGCCCGGCATGTACGCGACGATGGTCCTCACGAGTTCGAGTGAGCGGCCCGTCCTGACGGTGCCCCGGTCGGCGGTGCTCGCAACCGGCCGACGCGTGCTGGTGTTCGTTCGCGCGAGCAACGGGGCGCTGGTTCCGAAAGATGTCACCATCGGTGATGCGTCCGATGATCGCGTGGTTGTGCTCTCGGGACTGAGCGTCGGTGATACCGTGGTCGCGTCCGCCACCTTCCTGGTCGACGCGGAGTCGAACCTGAAATCGGCGCTGGGCGGTATGGGCAACATGCCGGGCATGAATATGGGAGGGGCGAGCGAGACGCCGCCGCCAGCAGGTCCGCGCCCGGCCGGGCCGGTGCCCGACTCCATGTCGAAGATCCCCGGAATGCCCGACATGCCCGGTATGGCGGATATGCCCGGCATGAACCATGGATCGAGCACACCGCCCGCCAAACCCGCGCCGAAGCCCAATCCGCAAAAGGGCGGACCGCCGTCGAGCACGCCACCGCACGTGCACCAGGAGGTCTGACCCATGCTGCCGCGCATCATCAATTGGGCCGTCAGCAACCGGCTACTCGTGCTCCTGGTTACGGTGGCCGCGATGGTCGGGGGCCTCTTGGCGGTCAAGCGTACGCCCCTCGAGGCACTCCCTGACCTGTCGGATGTCCAGGTCATTGTGCAAACCGATTACAACGAGCAGGCGCCACGTATCGTCGAGGACCAGATCACCTACCCGATTGCCGCGGAGATGCTGAAGGTGCCAGGCTCCCGGGTCGTGCGTGGCTATTCCTTCTTCGGCGTCTCGTTCGTGTACATCATCTTCGAGGATGGGACCGATCTCTACTGGGCGCGCAGCCGCGTCCTCGAGTATCTGAACGGCATCCAGGGCCGACTGCCGAAGGGCGCGGTCGCGCGACTGGGACCGGATGCGACCGGGCTCGGGTGGGTCTACCAGTATGCCCTGGAGGATACCACGGGACGACTCAGCCTCGCCGAACTGCGCTCGTTGCAGGACTGGTATCTGCGCTATCAGTTGACGGCGGTCCCCGGTGTGAGCGAAGTGGCCTCGCTCGGCGGCTATGAAAAGCAGTACCAGGTGGATCTGGATCCCACCAAGCTGCAGGCCTATGGCATTCCGGTTGGTCGCGTGATGGCAGCCATCCAGAACGCCAACGCCGACGTGGGCGCCATGGTCATGGAGCTCTCCGAACGCGAGTACATGGTGCGCGGCCTGGGGTATCTCAAATCGCTCTCGGACATCGAGAACGTGGTGGTCAGCGCCTCAGCGGCTGGCACGCCGGTTCGTGTCGCCGAACTGGGACGCGTGAGTATCGGCCCCGCCGTTCGACGTGGCATTGCCGAACTGGACGGCCGTGGCGATGCGGTCGGGGCGATCGTCGTCATGCGCTTCGGTGAAAACGCGCTGGCGGTGATCGAGCGCATCAAACAGAAGCTGGCACGTGTTCAGTCCGGGCTTCCGCCCGGGGTGGTGATCCGCCCGGTGTACGATCGGTCGTCGCTCATCGAACACGCGATTGAGAACTTGCGGGGAAAGCTGCTCGAGGAGTCGCTCATCGTCGCGCTGGTGTGCGTGGTGTTCCTGCTGCATGCCAGCTCAGCGCTGGTGGCCATCATCACCCTGCCGATCGGCATCCTGATGGCGTTCATTGCGATGCGGAGCATCGGGGTGGGTGCCGACATTATGTCGCTTGGCGGGATTGCCATTGCCATCGGGGCCATGATCGATGCAGCCATTGTCATGATCGAGAACATGCACAAGCATCTCGAGCGCGCCATCGTTGCCAAGGAAGGCGAGGCGGCGTCCGGGCAGCGTTCGTTCTCGACATCGGTACTGACCTCCCGCGAGCGGTGGCGCGTCGTGGTCGAATCGTCGCGGGAGGTCGGGCCGGCGCTGTTCTTCTCGCTGCTCATCATCACCGTAAGCTTCCTGCCGGTGTTCACACTCGGTGGCCAGGAAGGCCGTTTGTTCAAGCCCCTGGCGTTCACCAAGACGTTCGCGATGGCGTCTGCCTCGCTCCTGTCGGTCACGCTGGTGCCGGTGGCCATGGGTCTGTTCATCCGTGGGAAGATCTATCGGGAACAGGCCAACCCGATCAACCGCGCCCTCACTCGTCTCTATCGACCGATGATCACAACGGTGCTTCGTCATCGGTGGCCGGTGATCGCCGTCGCCATGGTCACCCTGGTGCTGTCCTGGATTCCATGGGCGCGCATTGGCAGTGAGTTCATGCCGCCGGTTGAAGAGGGCACCATTCTGTTCATGCCGCAGACGCTGCCAGGGGTCAGCGTGGCCCGGGCGCGTGAACTGCTCGCCGGACAGGATCGGATCCTCAAGCAGTTTCCCGAAGTGGAGCACGTCTGGGGGAAGGCCGGGCGCGCCAATACCGCGACCGATCCGGCCGGGCTCGACATGTTCGAGACCACGATCACGCTCAAGCCCGAGCAGGAGTGGCGTGCGGGTGTGACGTACGAGGGACTCGTGGCGCAGATGGATTCGGTCGTACGCATGCCTGGCGTCACCAATGCGTGGACCATGCCGATTCGCGGCCGCATCGACATGTTGGCCACGGGCATCCGCACGCCCGTGGGGATCAAGGTGTTCGGACCTGATCTGGCAGAGCTGGAACGTCTGGCGAAAGAGGTGGAGACGGCCGTGCAGATGGTGCCGGGCACGCGCAGCGCGTTTGCGGAGCGCGCCGTGAGTGGCTACTACGTCGACATCGATATCGATCGACGGGCGGCGGCACGGTATGGGCTCAATGTTGGCGACGTCCAGGAGGTGATTGCCACGGCGATCGGCGGCATGGTCATCACGCAGACCGTGGAAGGACGTGAGCGCTACGGCGTGCGCGTGCGCTATCCGCAGGAACTGCGCGATAGCCCGGAGCGCCTCGCGGCCGTGCTGATTCCGATCAACACGGCTGGGCGTGCCGCTGGCGGTGACGCCATGGGCGGCATGAGCGCCCGGGGGGCGGGGCTCTCGGCGCGGGCGGGCGTCAGTCAGGTGCCGCTCGGACAAGTCGCGACGATTCGACCGGTGCCGGGGCCGATGGTGGTGCGTACCGAAGGCGCCATGCCGACCGCCTGGGTCTACGTTGATGTCTCCGGGCGCGACATTGGCGGCTACGTGCAAGAGGCGCAGCGTCGGGTGACGGAGATGGTGAAGTTTCCCGCTGGCTACACGGTGGTCTGGAGTGGCCAGTTCGAGTACATGGAGCGTGCCAAGCAGACCATGCGACTGGTGATTCCCGCGACGCTCGTGCTCATCTTCCTGCTGTTGTATTTCAACTTCAAGAGCGTTGGCGAGACCATGATCGTGATGCTCTCGCTGCCGTTCGCGTTGGTTGGCGGTTTGTGGTTCATTTTTCTGCTGGGCTACAACTGGTCGGTGGCCGTCGCCATCGGATTCATCGCGTTGGCTGGCGTGGCGGCAGAAACGGGGGTGGTCATGCTTATCTATCTCGATCACGCCTGGTGCAGTGAACGGGAACGCGCACGCGCGGCGGGCGGGCAGGTGACCCTGCATCATCTCTACGCGGCCGTCATGGAAGGCGCCGTCGAGCGGGTACGCCCCAAGATGATGACCGTGACGGCGATCATGGCGGGGCTGCTGCCAATCCTGTGGACGTCGGGCACGGGTTCGAGTGTGATGAAGCGGATCGCCGCACCCATGGTCGGCGGCATGATCTCGAGTACGGTGCTCACGCTGCTCGTGATCCCGGCGATCTACTCCCTCTGGAAGGAATGGGAAGTGCGCCATGGACGGGTGGAGGACGACGGCGCCGACGACGCGAGCCTGCCGGCCGACATCGGCGCGCGAGCCATGGCCGCGATGCGCGAGCCAATGCCGGCGTGAATGCGACTCTGGCATCCGGAACGTTGGCAACTCGTGTCGGCTGCTCGGTGATGATGCTCAGATAGGGACATGCGCGGGCTGTGCGCTTGTCGGCCGAAGGATCTGGCTTTATGCTCCGTAAAGTCAAACTCGCGGAGCGTGCATGGACCCATTCAGTGTCGAGTCGCCGTGGTATGTCGGAACGCGCCTCGTAGCGTATGCGGCGCTCCTCGCCGTCATCGGCTCCACCGTCAGCCTTCGCGGGCTGATGCCATGGTTGCGTACGCGTGCGCGGCTCGACACGGCCGAACAGCGGCGCGCGTTTCGGCTGCTGCGGCGACGTTTGTACGACGTCCAACGATACAGCTCGCTCGCTTGGTTCGTCGCGTGGATGGCGAGATGGGCCATGCAATCGTTGGCCTTTTTCGGCCCGCCCGCCGCATGGGACTTCGATGGTGCCTGGACACTCACGTGGGACACGGCATGGGGACGTGCGTGGTTGCTGCAGGGTGTCTCGGTAGCCATGCTGATGGCCCTGCCGAACATGACACGTCGACCTGGGACGCGTGACCAACTACTGGCGAGCGGCGCTCTCCTGGCGCTTGTTGTCGGACAAGCGCTCGGGGGACATGCCGTCACCGTAGCACCTCCCGCCGTCGGCGTGGTCGCTCACGTTCTGCATCTCATGGCCGCCGGACACTGGCTCGGTCTGCTGGCCGTCCTCTGCATGGGCGGGCTCCTGCGGGCCCCGCTGACGGTGCAATCGTCCGCGCTCTCTGCGTTCTCGAGAGTGGCGCAGCTCGCCGTGGGCGTGCTCCTTCTGTCGGGGGTGGCGATGGCGTGGCTGCATGGCGTGCGTCCTCAATCCGTGTGGGGACCGTCCTACGCGCGCCTTGTTCTGCTAAAAGTGCTACTCGTGATGCCCACACTGGCGTTGGGTGGCTGGAATTGGCGCGTCGTCCTGCCCCGCTTGGCCAATGGACAGTCGGTGCCGGCGTTTCGCATCAGCGCGTGGCTCGAGATCGGCATTGGCATTGGTATCCTGATCGTCACGGCAACGCTCGTCGCGACGGAGCTGCCGGGCTAGCAGAGTGCCGCGCGTTCATGATCTCGCTGCAACGAGCCGAGTCCGAGGGACGCGCAGACGGCACCGACCGATCGCTTTCCCATGAAGCCAGCAACGGCCGGGATGGCGAACTGATCCCCCAACTGATCAACGCGCTGCAACAGCTTCGGTCACCGGATCCCCCGCAGCATCATGATTCCCATGATCAGCGCTCCGACGCCGATCCACGAAAGCGCCGCGGGAGCCCGCGACAAACGTTTGGGAGGCGGCATCGGCCTGCCACAGCCATCGAACACAATCTCCTGCTCGACCGTCGCCGTGTTCGTCCGCCGAGCAGTGTCGGCCACGGTGACGATGGCGCGATAGCGACCGCGCCGAAGCAGCGAGGGCGCAAACGGATATCGTCCATCCGTGCGTGGCGTCGTGATCGTCGATTGAAAGGCCGGTGTGATCGGGGCATCTGACTCGGATCGCACGACAAGGGTGACACGGGCCCCGGACGCCGATGTGTCCGTACCAGTCGCATGGACGTCCACGAAATACAGCAAAGAGTCTGTCGGCGCGGCCCATGGCAGGGTGAGCGTGACGCGCCACGTGCCCTCCGTGCGCTCCTTGATCACGGTTGGGCACGCCTCCCGTGCCGGCGGCATAGCCATGACGGAATCCTGCGGCATCGCGCCTCCGCGCATCATGCCGCCCATGTGGCCGCCGCCGGCCGGCAGGCAGCCGGTCACGGCCGCGGCCGCAGCCAACCGCACGAATCGCGTCCGTGAACGCTGCATAGCCACCCTCGGTAGCGAGGTGGAGAGCAGGAGACCGGGACGAGGAACTCGTCGGCTCGTCTGTCCTCGGCCAGCTCGGCGACCGACGTCACCGCCCGCGCTCCGTCCGGCTGCGGCAGTTTACGCTGGATAAAAGCGGCGGAAGTCAGGTGATCCCCGACGTCTTCGAGGAGAAAGCCGGAGCCGGCGGAACTCGCGTGCTTGGCGTCGCCGCCGAGCACTCAGCGGCGCGGTCGCACGCTCCACACGAACGTCGCGCGCCACACACGCGTGCGTACCACGCGTGATCCCGCCGCCTGCGTCGGCGCCACCCATGCCGTCCGCAGCATCCATGCGCCGGCACGGGACACGGGGATGGCCACGACACCAGCAGAATCGGCGATCATCGAGGTGTACTCGCCGGTGCCGCGCACCGTGGTGTCGAGGGCGGTCTTCACGTCCACGCCCATGCGCGGCACCGGTCGCCCGTCGGCCGTGAGTCGCACGCGCAGAGTATCGCCGACGCGCAGACTGGCCGGATCGACTAGCGGGACGATGCCGAGGGGGAGCATGCCGGCGCGCGAAAACGCGCGTGGGCCGCCAGTGCCAATCTCGGCGACGGTCGATGCGAGCACGCCATGTTCGAAAATCACGCTGTCCGCGTCGCGCGTCAGCGAGGTCTCGCTGAGCCGGCGCGCCTCGGCGCTCGCGCCCTCGGCGGCGAGGAACTTGAGAAATCCGGCTGATGTGTTGGCCAGTGTGCTCGGTTTCGTGGCCAGTACGACCAGATACTGTCCGTCGGATGTGGGCTTGGCGGTGATGCGGAGCGCGCCCGCGGACGCGACGACATCGGTAGCCACGTTGTCGCTCGTGGCACCGATCACCCGAACCGAGGCGACGCGATCGAGCGGCACGGCGCTCCCGTCCGGAAACTTCCCGCCGCCGGCACGCGCCGAGAGTTCGACGGGTCGACCCTGCGCGACCGCAAAGAGGTCGGGCAGCAGCCAGGTATCGTGCGCCAGGAGTACGGAGGACGGCGCGACCGTGACGATTCCGACAAGCGCGGCGCGAGCAAGTCGACGGGGAGTGTGAACCATGGTCAGCAGGGTTGAGGTGTGAGTGACGGCACTTTATGCTTCATAAAGTGCCGATCGTCGCTCCTTTCGTCCAGCTCTTGATGACCGTGATTCCTGTTCAACGTGAAGAGGCTCGCTCTCACCGGCCCAGCGGGCTTCGCGCGCTGCTGCTGGGGGCGATGCTCGTGGCCCTGCCGGCATGCGGGCCGCGTCGCCCGGGGCTCGCCACCCAGCCGGTGGATGCCCTGCTGGTCGCGCGTACCGGCGTCGCCGCCCCCCGCATGCGCGGCGTCGACTCGCTCGTGGCAGCGGATAGCGTCCGTGCCATGCTGGCCAGACCGTTGACGCCGGACGCCGTCGTGCGCGTCACCCTGCTGGCACAGCCGCGCTTGCGGTCCCTCTATGAGGAGATCGGCCTGGCTCAGGCTGACGTCGTGCAGGCCGGTCTGCTCAGCAATCCGCTCGCTTCGGTGGATCGGTTTACGGAGGGACGCTTTCAGGAGTTTTCGGTCGCGCTGTCCTTCGTGGAACTGCTGCGGCGCCCGCTGCGCACCCGCGTCGCGAGGGCGCGTTTGGAGACCACCACTTTGCAGGTGGCGGATGCGGTCTTTCGCGCGGTGACGGACGCGCGGAGCGCGCTCGCCGAGTCCGTTGCCGCCGAGCAGAGCCTCGACCTTCGGCGACGCACGCGTCAGGCGGCCCAGGCGTCGGCCGCGACGGCCGCCCTGGTGCATCAGGTCGGAAACCTGCTCGATCTCGATCTCGCCAGCGAGCGGGCTCGTGCGGCCGAGAGTGACGCCGCCGTGTTGCGCGCGGAGGGGGAGGCAGCGGCAAGCCGTGAGCGCCTGGTGCGCGCGCTCGGCGTCGACGTGCCCGGAGATTCCCTGCGACTACCTGCTCGGCTCGCCGATCTCGCGGGCGCGATGCCCTCCCGCGACTCACTCGTGGCGCTCGCGGTGAATTCGCGTTTGGACCTCGCGGCCGCCCTGTCCGAGATCAATGTGAGCGCGCGCGAGGTTGGATTGACGTCACGCTTTCGGTACCTCGCCGACGGCTCGCTGGCTTACTCGGGAGAAGCGGAAGGGAGTCGCATGCTGCGTGGACCTGGGTTGTCCGTGCCCCTGCCACTGTTTGATCGAGGGCAGGCACGGTTGCAGCGCGCACAGGCTGCGTTGCGACAGGCGGTGGCGCGTCAGGAGGGATTGATACGGGAGGTGCGCTCGGAAGTTCGGGAGAGTCTGGCGCAGCTGGACGCGGCACAGCGTCGGGCGACGCGGTATCAGGCGGACGTGTTGCCGCTGCGCCAACGGGTCACGCGGGAAACACAGTTGCTGTACAACTCGATGGCGATCGGGGTCTTTGGTCTGCTGGCGGCGCAACAGGCTGAGTTGGAGGCCGGGCAGGGGTATATCGAGTCCCTGCGGGACTATTGGATCGCGCGCTACCACCTCGAACAGGCGCTGGGGACGCGCATTCCATGAGCGACTTCAATCACCCGTCGGCCGTGGACCGGCGCACGCTGCTGAAGTCCGGCGCGGCGGCGGTGGGACTGGCGGCCCTGGGCCCGCGCGCCGCCTCCGCACTCGCGGCCTCCACGGTCGATCACCAGGCGGGTGTCGTATTCGCGCCGGGGCTGCCCGGCCGTGACTACACGCCCGTGATCACGCCGAACGGCGCCGCGCTGCCGTTCCGCGTCGTGCAAGGAGTGAAGGTTTTTCATCTGGTTGCCGAACCGTTACAGCATGAGTTCGCACCTGGGCTGACCGCCGAGTGTTGGGGATTCAATGGGCGGACGCCCGGGCCCACGATCGAGGCGGTCGAGGGAGATCGTGTACGTATCTACGTGACGAATCGCCTGCCGGCCGCCACGAGCGTACACTGGCACGGCATTTTGCTCCCGTCGGGTATGGACGGAGTGTCCGGGCTCAGTCAAGCGCCCATCCCGGCTGGCGCCACGTTCAAGTATGAATTCACACTGCGGCAGCATGGCACCTTCATGTATCACTCGCATCGTGACGAGATGACGCAGCAGGCGCTCGGGATGATGGGCATGTTCATCGTGCATCCCCGCATCAGTGCGCGTCGGCCAGATCGTGATTTCGTGCTGTTGTCGAGTGAATGGAAGGTACTCCCGGGGGCGCGCCGCCCGGATCCGAACGAGATGCTCGAGTTCAACGTGCTCACGTTTAACGGCAAAGCCTTTCCCGGAACGGCGCCGCTCATGGTCAAACAGAACGACCACGTGCGCATTCGGCTCGGCAACCTCAGTGCGATGAGTCATCACTCCATCCACATTCACGGCCACGCGTGGACACTGACCGAGACGGACGGTGGCGTCATTCCGCCGTCGGCTCGCTGGCCGGAGGTCACGCAACTGGTTCCTGTCGGCTGTACGAGAACGATGGAGTTCATCGCTGACAATCCGGGCGATTGGGCGCTGCACTGCCACATGTCGCATCATACCATGACTCAGATGGGCCACTCGGGCATCAACATGCTCGGTGTGGATGCCGCCGCGGTGGATCGCGCGGTGCAGCCGATCCTGCCCTCGTATATGACGATGGGTACCGACGGGATGGGCGATATGGGTGAGATGGGAATGCCCGTGCCCCCGAATAGCACGCCGATGTTCGGCACGACCGGACCGTACGGATACATCGACATGGGGGGCATGTTCACCGTGCTCAAGGTGCGCCCCATGCTGCGGGCCGGCGACGAAGCGCGCTGGTGGGAGCCGCCGGCCGGCACGCTGGCACAGGCGGCGCGTCCGGAGGAGCTTGCGCGTGATGGCATCATAGTCGAACCGTCCGCGTCCCCACCCGCCGCGCCGCACCATCATCCGCCACCACCGACTTTTCAACCGGACCATCCGAAATGACCGCTCGCAAACCTCGCGGCCCGAAATTGCAGGACGCTGTGCGGCTCTCCGCTGACGGCCTTGGAAAGATCCTGGGTGATCTCGAGGCACGTGTGTTGGAGGCGGTGTGGAGCCTCGGCGTCCCGGTGCCGGCTCGTGCGGTGCATGAGGTGATCGTTCGCGACCACGAGGTGGCCGTGCTGACGGTGGTCACGGTCCTCAACAAGCTCGTGGTCAAGCAGATCCTTTCGCGACGCAAGCAGCGTGACCTGCTGCACTACCATGCGAATATGACACCCGACGCGTTTCGGGAGTATGCGTCGAGGCGCCTGATCGAGGGCGTGATCGACTTCGCCCCTGCGCGACTCGCCGCGTCCTTCGTCGACGTGCTCGCCGAGCGCGATCCGGCGCAGTTGGATGAGCTGGCGCGACTGGTGCAGGAAGCGAAGACGCGTCGTGGCTGAGACGCGCGATCGCGCGTGGTTGCGCCGCGATACCGGGCGCCGTGAGGTGCGCTACCAGCGTGGCCTGGTGATCGCGCTCGCGCTCTTGCTCCTTGGATCGCTGGCACCGGTGGTCGGTGGGCACATCCTCGGCGTGGTCGACCGTCCGCTCTCGGGGAGCGACCACATTGGTGCGCTGTGCCTCATCGCCTTGCACGAGTTCATGGCGCCGGTTCACCGCGCGTTGCACGTCGTGGTGGCCGCTGGCCTCGTGTGGGCGATCGTCGATCGTATTCGCCTGATGCGGCGTGCCCGGCGCACCCTGCAGGGGATCCGCGTGCGTGAGTGGTCCGACGGCTTGGCACGCGTCGCTCAGAAGGCCGGTCTTGATTCGGCGAGGCTCGTGGTGGTGGATGGCCTGCCGCTGCCCGCGTTCACGCTCGGCTCATGGTCACCCCAGGTCTATATCTCATCGTCCCTGCTGGAAGGTGAGGCGTCGCTCACGGATGACGAACTGGTGGCCGTGTTGGCGCACGAGGCCGCGCACGCACGCCGGCGGGACCCTCTGCGTTTCGCCATCCTGCGCGCCCTGTCGTATGTGCTCTTCTGGGTACCCGCCCTTCGACAGATCGCCGAGGATATCGCCGATGAGGCGGAGATTGCCGCCGACGACTCGGCCGGTCGCTTCAGTGATCCCCTGGTGTTGGCCAATGCGTTGGTCAAGCTCGGCGCCTGGCGGATCCCATCTGCGTCGGCGACGTTCGCTTCTGCGGTGCCGGGGTTTCTCCGCAAGGACATGCTGGATCGACGCGTGCGACGCCTGATCGGTGCGGATGTCTCCCCCCGTCCACGCTCGTCAGGCCGCGCACTTGCCGGCGCCGTCGTCATGCTCGTGATCAGCACCGCGTCCGGGGTGGTGGACGTCCATGCCCTTCCGTCGCATGGGGCATTGCATCAGGCGGGGGCGCACTGCGCTCATGAAGGGGTCCGATCACTTGCGCACCTGTTCTGTCGGTGGGGCGTGCGGGGGGCTCTCCTGCCGGACGGCGGCCGTGATTGTCCACACCGCGGTCACTAGCCGTCGTTGCCGGAGACGTTGCTCATAGCGTTTGAGACGGCCCACTTCGCCGAAGATCACATGCTGGGATTCTCGAGACCTCCATTACGTGAGCATTAGGCATCCAAGACGAGCGCGTCGCCGACGTCGAGGTCACGAGGGTGTGCGAGTACCTCAGGCATCGTTGCCACGTGAACGATCAGACGGGCTTCGCCAGCGCATTCGCGATGTCGTCCACCGACTCGAGCGTCGCCATCGCGGTCTGCGCGGAGCGATAGCGTTGTAGCACGTCAAGCATCTCAGTCATGGCAGTCATTGCGTTCACATTTGATTCCTCGACGAAGCCTTGTCGAATGTCGCGCTGTTCGATCGGGACGCTCGCTCGGGTCGCGTCCGGCACGAATCGCGTGCCGCCCTCATGCTGCAGTGCGCCTACCTGTGCGACTCGTTCGAGACGTAATCGCTTCAGTGCGATACCGTCGACAGACACGAGACCAGTGACATCGACGTCGATGCGGCCAACGGGCAGCGTCAGCGCGCCGCCCTCGGCTAGCACAGGATTGCCCTGCAAGTCAACCAGGCGTCGATTCGCATCCAGCGCGAACGTGCCGTCGCGGACCATGCGCTCGCCAGAAGGCGTTTGCACCACAAAGAATCCATCGCCGCGGACGGCGAGGTCAAGCGGATTTCGCGTCGGCGACAGTGGTCCTTGTGACGGATCGAGCGACGCATCAGCGGCGGACAGTGCACCATCCAACATTCGCGCAAACGGAGTTTCGGCCTTGAACCCTCGCGTCGAGATGTTGGCGAGGTTGTTGGCTAACACCGCCTGGCGGCGCTCCAGCATGCGGAGCGCCGCCGCCGCACTCGCCGCCCCATCGGCGACTACGGGATCGGGCATTGTCGGTCGGGCAGGACTGGCATGTACAAATGATGCGCATCGGGGTCATTGTGGTGCGAGTAGCGATTCGGACAACCGGTGATGAAATCGGCCGCGCCGAACGGTTCTTTCCTCACAACTGCATCATGAGCGCCGGTCCCATGGACTTGATCCATCCTGCGTCAGCGATGTCCGACGAGTTGAGGCGAAGCCACTTTTTGGCCTTGGCGCGAAGCGCGGCCGGCGATTCAAACTCGAGAAAGTGCGAAACCCACTCGATCCGTGCTCGTTCGCAGTCCAGCAGAAAGCCGGCGAAGATCAGGCGACTGAGCGCGATCAAGCGGATCGGGCTACCGAGCCCCGCCTCGTAGGTCAATCGACGCAAACTTCGCTCGGAACAGTTGCACGCATTCGCCAGTTCACCCACCGTATACGACGCGTACGCCAATCGCAAGCTCGTCTTGACGAGGGCGACGGCGTGCGGCTCTACGTACGGCGCGATGGCCGCCCACATCTGCGTATAGAGCGTGCGCGGTCGATTGGCCTGAATCCATCGCACCAGCGCGTCGAAAGAGTCCCCGTCGGTAACAGTGAACACGTCCGCAAATCCGGCTTTGGCGAGCCGCACGATCGCGGACGTCGCGAGTGCCGCGTCGAAGGCGACCGCAGCGGCAATGACATGACTGGGCGCGAGGCGCACGGCTTCACACACGCGATTCAGTTGAACAGCGTCGGAAACCGGTTCGCTCAATGCCGCCACATACACCGCCATCGGGCGGTGCTGTAGGCACTCACTCAGCGGAAACACCCCGCTGTATCGGTCGATTCGTGTTTGCGTCGCCATTCGGTTGGCGATGCGTGCGTGCCAAATGTCTGGCACGTTCCACAACACAATCGGATCGATCCGGACACTCGATGACTGAAGATTCTGCGGCAGCGACTCTGGCGACCGCGCGCTCATGTCGCCCCAGCCACTGCTCGCGCAGGCGGCGACCCACGATAGGCCAGCAATCGTAGTGCGTTCGCGATGACGACGAGGGTACTTCCCTCGTGCACGGATACGGCGAGCGCGATGCCGACAACTCCAGTGATTGAGGTGACGATCAGCACCGCGATCACACCGAGAGATAGCGCCAGATTCTGCCGGATCACACGCTTGGTTTGGCGACTCAAGCCAATGGCGAAGGGGAGACGACCCAAGTCGTCGCTCATGAGCGCGACATCGGCCGTTTCGAGCGCGGCGGCTGTGCCGGCACCGCCCATGGCGATGCCAACCGTCGCGTGGGCAAGCGCGGGGGCGTCGTTCACGCCGTCTCCCACCATCGCCACCGTGCCCTTGGCCGCCAGCTCTTTGATTGCCGTGACCTTGTCCTCGGGCAGTAGCCCCGCGCGCACGTCGTCAATGCCGACCCGCGCTGCAATGGCGCGGCCGACTCCGGCATTGTCGCCGGTTAACATGACCAACTGCTTCACGCCAACGCTGCGCAGCGCCTCGAGTGTTGCGCGTACACCGGAACGTGGTTGGTCCGCGACGCCGATCACGCCGAGAAACGTGACCTTACCAGTGGACGACGTTCGCCGAACAACGATCACGGTGCGTCCATCGCTCTCCAGCCGCTCCGCGTCTTGTACGATCTGTCCGGGCACCGTACTGCCACCGACGTCTGCAACTTGAAACATCTTGAGGCGCCCGACCTCCACGCGATCATCGCCCACTCGCGCACGAATGCCGAGTCCTGTCACCGACACTACGTCGCTGGCCTGAAGCACGGGAGCGTCCAGCGACTCAGCGGAATCGATGACCGCCTTCGCCAGTGGATGTTGCGACTGCCGCTCCACGGCCGCCGCTGACGACAGCAACTCCTGCGGCGTGATTCCGTCATTCGGTAGCACATCGGTTGCGCGCGGTGTTCCCAGCGTAATCGTCCCCGTCTTATCGAACGCGACTATGTCAACCGCGCCGAGTGCCTCGAGGTGCGCGCCGCCCTTGATCAACACGCCGTTGCGCGCCGCTTGTGCGATGCCGGAGAGAATCGCCGCCGGCGTGCCAAGCGCGAGCGCGCACGGAGATGCCGCGACCAGCAGCGTCATCGCGCGATAGATCGCGAGGCGCCAATCCCACACGCCGATGAGCGGCGGCACCACCATGACCAACACCGTCGCAAGAAGCACGAGCGGAACGAACACTCTCTCGAAGCGTTCGGTGAACTGTTGCGTTGGGGCCTTTTGTGTCTGCGCTTCGGCGACCAACGTGATTACCCGGTCAAGCGTGCGGTCGCCGACCGCGTTGGTGACCTGAATCAGGAGTGCGCCCTCACCATTGACGGTGCCGGCGTACACTTGATCGCTCACCGCCTTCTCGACGGACACGCTCTCTCCGGTGATCGGCGCTTGATTCACCGCGGATCGACCGCCCACGACTGTACCGTCGACAGACAAGCGTTCTGCCGGACGCACGAGCACACGGTCCCCTCGCCGAACCTCCTCGACTTTCACCACGGATTCTTGGCGGTCTTCTCCTTCACCACGGATCACCGTCGCAGTGGTCGGGGCCAGCTCGGCCAACGCCTTGATGGCGTTGCGGGCGCGCCCGAGCGCGTAGTGCTCGAGCGCGTGGCCGAGACTGAAGAGGAAAAGCAGCAACGCCGCTTCGAGCCACTGACCGAGACCCGCGGCGCCGGCGGCCGCGACGATCATCAGCAGGTCGATGTCGAACTTGAAGCGCCCCTTTCGTACGTCCCTGAGAAAGTGCCCGACGTTGTCACGTGCGCCGAAGAGGCATGACACAGCGAACAACGCCACCGCGGTCCGCGCCGAGCGCGCCTGCATGACCCAGCCGAGCGACAGCAACACACCCGCGGTGAGGCTCCATGAGAGCTCACGATTGCGCGCGTACCACGACGTACCGGTCGGATCCTCAAGCGAGACATCTGGAGACCTCGATTGCGGCGTGCTGACCAACGCGGACTCGATGGCTTCGCGCGTCGTTGCCTCCCGATCGAATTCCACTCGCACGAGTTGAGCCGCTACACTGACGGAGACGGAGGTCACACCCGGCACGACGCGCACGCGTTCCTCGATCCGCCCTCCACCATCCTCGCTTGTCACTTTCCGAAGCTCAATGACCGCGTGACCATAGCGCTGCCACACGTCCGCGCCAGCGCTCTTCGCGATGGCCGTGAGTTGCGAGAGTGACAAGCGCTCGGGATCATAGTGCAGACAAAGCTGCGCGCTGGCCGGTGATGAGGAACCGTTCGCCGATGCGCTGTTCGGCGCGCCATCCGAGTCTCCGTGTGGATCCCCCACTCGCAGCACATGGACGCGTGTGACGTCCGGACGCGCCTCGAGCAATGAGATAAGGCGTGCCACACACGCGTCGCGCTCGTCCGGTAGGTCCGGGAGCAGGAGCGGCAAGTCCAGTCGAGTCGTCGCTTCCATGGGTTAGCTCGCGAGCGGTGAGGGTGTCGTCAGGTCAGAGCGTCGCTCGAACATCTGATACAGGAGCGGTAGCACGAGCAGCGTGAGAAGCGTGGCGGTTACCAACCCGCCAATGACCACGGTCGCGAGCGGCCGCTGCACTTCTGCGCCTGACCCGGATGACAACGCCATCGGGATGAATCCGAGCGACGCAACGAGCGCCGTCATGAGTACCGGACGAAGTCGTGTCATCCCGCCCTCTCGAACGGCGTCGTCCAGCGACCGGCCGGACTGACGGAGCTCATTGATGTAGCTCACCATCACCACGCCGTTCAGCACGGCGACACCGAAGAGCGCGATAAATCCGACACCAGCGGAGATTGAGAGCGGCATGCCGCGCAACAGCAGCGCGACCACGCCTCCCACCGTCGCCAGTGGAATGCCAGTGAAGACAAGGGCCGCTTGTCGCAACGAGTTGAACGTCGCGAAGAGCAGCAGGAAGATCAGCAGCAACGAGACCGGCACTACGAGCATCAGTCGACGGGTGGCGCGTTCGAGATTCTCAAACTGTCCGCCGAACTCCGGGCGATAGCCGCTCGGAAGTTTCACCCTGCCCTGCTCGAACAGCGCACGCACATCGGTGACAAAACTGCCGATGTCGCGACCGCGCACATTGCCCTCCACAATCAGAAGGCGCGAACCGTTCTCGTGGCTGATTTCAGCAGGGCCGGCAACTTCCTGGACGCTGGCGAGCTGGCCGAGCGGCACCCGTTCGCCGCCGGGAGTGCTGACCAGAATAGCGCTGACACTGGACGCACTCTGCCGAACGGCAGCCGGGAATCGCGCCGTGAGTGCGAAGCGACGTTGCCCTTCGAGCACTTGTGAGATGTTGGAGCCGCCAAGCGCCTCCACGACCTGCATGACATCCGCGGCGTTCACACCGTATCGCGCCAGTTGCTCAGGAATCACGCTGATCTGCAATTGCGGCAAGCCTTCGAGCTGTTGAGCCTTGAAGCCAGTCGCGCCAGGAAGCTTGCTGACCGCCGACACCACTTCGTCGCCGAGCCTGCTCAGCGTCGCGAGATCGTCCCCGTAGATCTTGATCGCCAGATCGCTACGCACTCCAGCGATCAGCTCGTTCACGCGGAGTTCGATAGGTTGGCTAAAGCTGAACACGAGGCCTGGAATCTTCGCCAAGGCCGTCGACATTCTGGCTTCCAGATCTGCCTTGTTCGACGCTTTGATCCACTTGTCTTCGGGCGTGAGCATCACGAGGATGTCACTGACGTTCACGCCCATCGGATCGGTCGCGATCTCGGCACGCCCTGTCTTTGAGACGACGTCGACGATCTCGTCTGGAAATTCGTCGCGTAACACTTTCTCAAGTTGAGAGGTCTGACGCGTACTCTCCTCGAGTGAAACGCTCGGCAAGCGCAGCACTTGAAGCGCGAAGGAGCCTTCGTCGAGTCGCGGAATGAACTCAGAGCCGAGAAACGGCACCGCCCCGAGCGCGGCGACCACCATGACGGCCGACGCCAGCATCACGGGACGGCCGTGTGAGATCGTCCACTCGAGTGCTGGCGCGTACACCCGCTTCGCACGCTCGACCAACCAGACATCCTTCTCTTCAACGTTGCCCTTGAGAAAGAAGGAAATCAGTACTGGCGTGAGCAGAAACGTGAGGATCAGCGATCCGACGAGCGCGAAGACCACCGTCAATGCCATCGGCTTGAACATCTTGCCTTCGACGCCCTGCAACGTCAGGATCGGCAGATAGACGACGATGATGATGCCGACGCCAAATAGGATGGGACGTGCGACTTCGGCGCACGCGTCAAGCACCGTGTGCAAGAAGCCCTCGTTCTCGTTCCGATGTCCCAGCCGTCGCATGGAATTCTCAACCATCACGACCGATCCATCGACGACGAGCCCAAAATCGACGGCGCCAAGCGACATCAAACTGCCAGCGATGCCCGCTTTGACCATCGCGCTGACCGCGAAGAGCATCGAGAGCGGAATGGCGAGCGCCACGATGAACGCCGCTCGCAGGTTTCCGAGTAGCAGGAACAATACGACGATTACCAGCACCGCGCCTTCGACCAGATTCTTCTCGACCGTGCCGATCGTGCGTTGCACGAGGTCCGTACGATCGTAGAACGTGGTCATCGACACACCGTTTGGGAGCGTGCGCGCGGCCGCCGCCACTTTCTCCTTCACGGCACCGACCACCGTTCGCGCGTTCGACCCGATACGCATCATGACGATGCCGGTCACGACTTCGCCCCGACCGTCCTTCGTGACCGCGCCCTGTCGAATCGTCGAGCCGATCACGACGTCGGCAACGTCACCGACTCGCACCGGTGTGCCATCGCGACTGGTGACGACGACTCCACGGATCTGATCCAGGCTCTGCACCTGTCCGACGCCTCGAATGATCAGCTGTTCGGCGCCACGCGTGAGATAGCCGCCACCCGCGTTCTGATTGTTGCGCGAGACGGCATCGAGCACCTGCTGCAACGTGACGCCGTATTGTACCAGCGCCTCGGGCCGCACGAGGACTTGATACTGCTTCTCGAAGCCGCCGAGCGTGTTGACTTCCGCCACGCCAGGCACCGTGCGCAGCTGTGGCGCGATCACCCAGTCCTGCAACGTGCGCAGCGCGGTAGAGTCCTGGCGAAAGCTGTCGGCCGCGGCGATGTTCGCCACCACGGCGTACTGAAACACTTCGCCGAGGCCAGTGGACACCGGTCCCATCTCCGGTGATCCGTATGCACTCGGAATCTGCTCGCGCGCCTGTAGCAGTCGTTCCTGAACCTGCTGGCGCGCAAAATAGAGGTCCGTGCCCTCGTTGAACACGACCGTCACTTGTGAGAGGCCGAACTTGGAGATCGAACGAATCTCCTCCAGCTCCGGCAAGCCGAACATCGCCAGCTCGACGGGTAGGGTGACCTGGCGCTCGACTTCGACCGGCGAAAGCGCTGCGGCGTTCGTATTGATCTGTACCTGCACATTTGTGACATCGGGCACCGCGTCGATCGGCAGTCGAAGCGCGGACCATACTCCTGCGCCCGCCAACAACGCGGTAAGCGACATGATCAGTAGTCGCTGTTTGAGGACAAAGCCAATTAGTCCGCGCATGGCTCAGCCCTCCTCGCCGATTTCGTCTTTCACGAGCTCTGAGCGAAGCGCGAAGGCTCCAGTTGTCACCACACGTGCGCCAGGTGCGAGCCCTTTGAGGATGACTACGCGTCCGCCGTCGATGGTGTCACCGACCTCCACGCGAACGGCGCGAAACTCGCCAGCCTTGGCTCCGGGTATGAACACCGCGGTGCCTTCCTTCAGCTTCTGAATCGCTGACTGCGGCACCACGGCGAGCGCCGTTCCGTTGCCACCCACTTGCAGCGTTCCGCTCGCGAACATTCCCGGCTTGAGCGCCCGATCGTCGTTCGGCAGTTCGATACGCGCGCGTGCAGTGCGGCGCTGCGGATCGACGATATCAGCGAGGTAGATGACGCGACCGTTGAAGACACGATTCGGATACGAGCCCACGGTCACGGTCGCGCGCTGTCCGGCGCGCACTCGCGAGAGATCGCGTTCGAACACGTCGAGCTCGATCCACACGCGGCTCAAGTCAGCAATGGTGAAGAGCGAATCGTTTGGCGTCGTGGTCTGGCCCAGGCTCGCACGGCGCGCTACGACGACGCCACCGAACGGCGCGACGACGTCGAAGTGGCCGCCGGTACCGTGTCCAGCGCCGAGGACTGCCAGCCGATCTTCCGCACTGCGGAGCGCCGCTTCGTTGCGCCGGACTTCGGCCTCCGCGTCAAGCAACTCCTTTCGGCTCGAAATGCCCTGCGTGGCGAGTCGCTGCTCGCGGTCGTAGTTCTCGCGCGCAATGCGAAGAAGCGCGGTAGCCTGCTTCTCATCGGCTCGAATCTGGCCGACCTCTGGACTCTCCAGCTCCGCGAGTACTTGGCCTCGACTGACCCGCGCACCGAGGTCTACCGGCAACGCAATCACGCGACCCAGTGTACGGGCACCGATATGGGTTACGCGATTCTGGTCGTACGTGATCGCGCCGGTTAGCGGCAATCCATTGGTAAGCGTGCTATCCGCATTTTCGACACGGATACCCGCGATGGCGGCCGCTGCCGAATCGAGTTGCACGCGCTCCGCATGCGGCGCCGCCGCACTGTTGTCCGCGGTGCTTGCGGTGGCCGCAGACGGCTTCTCTTCAGAATCCGACGACTTACCGCAACCCGCGACGCTGACGGTGGCAAGTGCGAGCACAAAGACGATGCGTCGACGCGTCGCTGACGCTCCGATCCGAGCGGACGCGTTCGTGTGGACGCGCGAGAGAAGGCGATGCGAGGTCATGGACGAGTCCTGGTCGTGTCAGAAGTGGTCGATGCGGGAAGGGTTCGGGGTTGTAGCGCGCCCGTCGCGGCGTCCAGCTGCACGCGGGCGGCGTGTTGCGCCAACCACGCGTCCCAGTAACCCAGTTCCGCATCCAGTAGCTGATTGCGTAGAAGCAGCAGTGTCGGGAGGGCGATCTTACCGGCTTGAAAGGCCGTGTCGAGCAAGCCACTATTGCGGCGCGCCGGACCTAGCACGGTCTCGGTGTAGATCGCGAGCTCGGCGGAGGCCGCCTGATACGATTGCAGCGCGGCGCTCACATCGGCGCGCAGTGCAAATCGCGTCGCGTCGAGCTCGCGAAGCGACTGCGTTTCGAGCGCGCGACGCTGTGCAATCACGCCTTGGTTGCGATTGAACATCGGGAGCGACACACCTAGCGATGGACCGAACCGCGGATAAGCAGGTCCGCCGGTGACCGCTTCTGGCCGACGCTCGGCGAACACCCCAAGCTGCAGATTCGGGATCCACTCGCGGCGCGCGAGCGACGTCAGCGCCGCGGCCTCCTGCACCGCAGCCCGTTGTGCCTGGAGATCAGCGCGCGTCGATGCCGCCACGACGAGCAACGAGTCGGCGGAGAGCTGTGGCGCGCTAACGCCTTCGGCCTCAGCGTCGATCAGACGAAAGGTCATCGTCGCTGGCAGTCCGAGCTGTGTCGCGAGCGCCACACTTGCGACAGCGGCTTCGCGCCGCGCCGCGAGTACGCGACCGCGAGCGCGCCCGACTTCAATCTCCGCGAGATTCGCGTCGAGCTCACTGATCTCGCCTTCCCGCAGCTGAGTGCGCACGGCGACTCCAAGCCGCTCGTTCAGCACGAGCAGATCGCGCGCCAGCGTCTCACGCCGCTGTGCGGAGACGGCGCGAAGAAACGCCACGCTGGCATCGGCCACGGTCAATCGCGCAGCGTTGAGCACGGTCGCATCCACGCGCGTGACTCCGCGCTTGGCCGCTGCGACACGTTGACCACGTTGACCAGCGATCTCGAGCTCCTGCGCGAGCGTGATCGTTCCAGGCTCGTCAGAATTGCCGCTGATCAATCCGTTGAGCTGCATCTGCACGCTTGGATTGAACGGGAGCAACTTCGACTGCTGCAGTGCGCCCCGCGCGATCGCCGAGTTTTCCCGTAGTGCGAGGAAGCTCGGATTGCGTTGGAGCGCGAGACGCTGGACTTCGCTAAGTGTGAGGTCGACCGAATCGGCGCTGGCCCGCAAAGCCGACTGCGCAGCGGCTGCGCCGACCGGCCACGACAGGAGCGAGAAGAGCGCCGAGACGACGAGCGCGTGGTACAACGACCCGGCGGCGTGCGAGGGCGCGTTTGCTCGCGTGGATCGCAGGAAGCTCACCGGCACGCGAGTGCCGGGAACGGATGTCCCCATAAAAATCTCCAGAGAACGCACGCACGCGCCCGACCGAGAAGCGGCCGGCACGAAGAACGTGCGATGAACGGCTATCGGGTGATGGCTCTTGCGCGGTCGACCGCATGTACGCGGGACCAACACGACGCTGTCGAAAGCGGCGTCGACCGAGGGCGTTCCTCGGTCGCGCTTTCGTCAGTGGATCAGGCGATCAGCGCCCTGGCCGGCGGCCGCAGCCCCGGCGCTCGCTCGACACTCGTCGGGAGATCATCCACAGTCGTGGGCACGGTGGCCCAGTCGTTCGAGGAGTCATTGAGCCCGCCGACACGCACGGGCACACCGCCATGCACATGCATGCAGTGACACACGTGCGCGCTGTGCGGATCTTCGCCGAAATCGTCGGCGTGCAGCGGTACGTCGGAACGGGCGTCTATGTGCACCAGCGCCGTAAGGACACCATCGCTGCAAGCGGTCACTGCAATTGCCGGCGAAGCGGAGGTGCGCACCGCGACGGAACTCCGCGATGCCTCGCGTTCATGCGCCTCGCCGAAAACTGGCTCCGTGACCCCGAGCATCACCGCCAACGCCAAAAGCGCCGCGATAGCGCGACGCAGTGAGACGCTGTGAATAGTACGGCGTAGCGAAGAGAGCATGATATACGGAGGACGCCCTGCAGATCGGTTTGGTCACCATCTTCAGTGATTCGCCGCCGCACTTGGAACGATAGTGACGCGCGAGCCGAATGGCAATCCGAGGTCTTTTCGCTTTTGATAGCGACCTAACCGAAGGTCAACGAAATATTTTCGTGTAGGGACTATAGAGACTAGTGGGTCGTAGGTGAAATGTGGATGGCACGAGAGTTGCAGTATCGGGCGGTATGTTTACCCCTACGATGGATCTCGTGCTCGCCCCTGAGGATCGCCGCACTCTCGAGCAGATGCTGCGGCAGACGACGCTGAGCCAAGCGATCGCCAAGCGGGTGCGCGTCGTGCTCGCGCTGGCCGATGGCGACAGCTACGCCACGATTGGCGCCCGGTTCGCGTGCACGGATCGCTTCATCGCGATCTGGAAGCGCCGCTTCGTGGACGGCGGCGTCTTGGCCCTCGCGGATGCCCCGCGAGCGGGACGGGGCCATGGCATCACGGCCGCGCTGGAGGCGAAGATCGTCCGCCTCACGCTGCAGACCCAGCCGCCCACCCCGCTGACGCACTGGTCGAGCCGGCGCTTGGCGGCGAAGCTCGGTGTGGCGCACACGACGGTCACGACCGTGTGGAAGCGGCATGGCCTGAAGCCGCATCGCCTCGAGCGGTACAAGGGCAGTCCAGATCCCGACTTCGAGACAAAGGCCGCCGACATCATCGGGCTCTACATCGACCCGCCGGTCAATGCGGTGGTGTTCTGCGTCGATGAGAAGACGGCGATTCAGGCGCTGGATCGCACCGATCCCGTGTTGCCGCTGCGGCCCGGCCGGGCTGAAGCCCACGGCTTCGAGTACGTGCGCCATGGGACGCGCTCGTTGTACGCCGCGCTCGACGTCGGCACCGGCCACGTGCAGGGCAAGGTCGCCGCGCGCCACACGAGCGCCGAGTTTGTGGACTTCCTCGAGACGGTGACCCGCTCGGCGCCCCGCGGCAAGGCGGTCCACTTCGTCGTCGATAACCTGTCGGCGCATAAGACCCAAGCGGTGAAAGACTGGCTCGCCGCGCACCCGCGCGTGACGATGCACTACACCCCGACCTATAGCAGTTGGCTCAATCAGGTGGAAAGTTGGTTCGCGCGCATCGAACGCGACTGCATCGCGCGCGGCATTTTCACCTCGACCACCGATCTGACGCGCAAGCTGCTCCGCTACATCAAGCTCCACAACGAAACGTGTCAGCCGTTTGTGTGGCGGTATCGCGACCCCACCCGTCGCATGCCCGCTACACGTAAATCAACTACGACCCACTAGTCAGGTCGGTGTCGCTACGCTGAAAGAGCGGCCGCGATGCCCATCTGACGAATGAATTCTTCAGTTCTCGCGATGGCAATCGCGAAACTCATGTCGGCCGGAATCGATTCTGGTTTTCCGGAGACTCAGTGAGTTGAGTCGCTCCGCGACCAACGCTCCGCTGGTGACAAAAAGTCGCGGGTCGCCATGATCCTCATGAGATGTCACCGCGCCGGGCCGCATCGGTCGCCGGGCCCGACGAGGCGGGCGCTCGGGCAGCGCGTGCTGTTGACGCCAGCAGCGGTTGTGCGGTCCGAAGATCGCGGATCGCGGAGGCTGACCCTGTCAACGGTGGGACATCTCCTGCGTCGCCTCGGTTGCGTGACGCTGCGGCCCTACGAAACCGCAGCGCTGGCAGCACACCGGGCTGAGGCACCTGCGACCGAGAAGGCTCACCGCTCCACAGCGCATCGCGCTGGACCGCTCCCCTGCTTCATCGCGGTCTGCAACACATTTCGTGCACACTCGGCAAAGGGTTGTCAGCCGGGATTGAGCCGTCTTGGAGCTTGAACAACCCGTCCGGCAGCTCCCTTTACGGCAGGTAAAGCGTCGGGTATCTTTCTCGTCATCATCGCAAGACTCTGTTCAAACACTTTCCGGGCCCGATACATGCTTGCCTTCGCTTCTCTTGGACTCGCGTTTTCGCTCCTGCTTTCACCGGTGCCACTGCCGACGGTCCCGTATACGCCGATGTCGGTGACGCTGCGTATCCTGCCGCACGCGAAGCTCAAGAGTTCGTTGCCCGCAGCGGGGGCGAGTGTCGCGGCCCCCAAAGAGCTGCGCCTGACGTTCAGTGAAGCGATCGAGCTCAAGATGTCGCGCGTGTCGTTGTGGCAGGGCACTACCGACACCCATGCCCTCGGCGAGCTGACCGCGGACGGCGGTGAGACACTCGTGGCGCGCGTCGTCAAGCCGTTGGCCAAGGGGGCGTATACGGTCAAGTTCACAGTGGCCGGCGAGGACGGCCACCCGATGAGCGGGTCGTTCACCTTCATGATCCAGTGATGCCGGCCATGCGAATTTCGGGGCGGGTGTTGCCGGTCTTGCTCGCCAGTTTCGTCTTGAGCGGTGGCTCCCTCGCCGCACAGCGCCCAACCGCCGATGCCGACCGCGCGGTCCGCGCGGTGATCACGGCCGTGTTCTCCGCGCAGGAGCGAGGCGACATGGCGGCGTTGGACACGCTGTACGCGGGTGAGGCGCTCACCATTTTCGAGGGCGCCGGCGTGAACCGCGGGTGGGCGGACTATCGGGATCATCATCTCGGACCCGAGCTCAAAGAGATGAAGGAGTTTCGGTATCGTCCCATCGAGATCGATGTGCACGTGGACGGTGCCACCGCGTGGGCCACCGTCAGCTATGCGTTGCAGGCCAAGATGGGTGATCGCGCCGTCGATAATTTCGGTCGCGGGACGGTGATCCTGGAGCGCAAGGGGAGCGGGACAACGGGCCGATGGGTCGTCCGCCACTCGCACACCGCGTCCCGTGCTCGTCGCGCGTCGGATCCGCCAATGCCCGGTGCGTAGGTCGCGCGCATCGGAGGCGGAGATATCATCGATGGGACGTGCCCTGCGCACGTCGCATCTCGCGCGTTGGCATCGGTGGGGCGGCATGCTCTTCACCATTCCACTGCTCGCCTGGATGGTCTCGGCCACCGCGATGACGCTTTCTACCGCCGGGGCGTCGAATGGTCTTGCCGGTGTGTTCACGCTCCGGCCCACCAATTCGATTCCGCTACCGCTCGAGCGCGCGCCGTGGACGCCGGCGGCCATTCTCAAGCTCGCCGCTCCTGACGAGGCGAAGGTTTTCTCCCTTCGACTCGAGTCACGCGGCCCCTACATGTGGTACGTCGTGAAGACGGGGCCGAATGCGCTCGCGCGCACATTCGACGCGCGCACGGGGAAGCGTCTGGACCCGTTACCGGATTCGCTGCTGACCGCCGTGGCCAACGAGGCGTTGGTTGGCAGCCGTGTCGTGGAACTGACGTCGGCGCCCGAGGCCAATCGCTTCTATCTCGGCGGGCCAGTTTCGGCCGTGCGGGCCCGGCTCGAGGGACAGCAGCGCGCGACGCTCGTGCTGTCGCGCGACGAGGGGCGTACGCTTCGTCGCTTCGACGAACGCGCCGCGACCTTCGAGTGGTGGTATCGGCGCTTTCATGTGGTGCAGTACACCGAGCGGCTCGCGCTGTGGACGTCGCTGCTGTACGGCCTTGGGATGGCGTTGGTGGGGACGACCGTACTCGGGTTGTGGTTGCTGTGGCGGCGACGATCGCGGTACGCGCTTCGCGCGACCAGCGTCACTCCCGTCGAGGCCGGAAGTTGGACGGATGCGCGTTGGTGGCATCGGCTGGCGGGTGGCACGATCGGTGGAGTGCTCGTGATTCAGCTGGCCGTTGGCATGTACCTCTGGCTGTGCCTCGGGCCGCTCGAGCACGCATTCCGCGGCACCGCCAGCATCGCGGCTGACTGGCACGGCGGAGTCCCAACGGACGCCCCATTGGCGGACCCGGCCACTGTGCTCACGCGCATCGCCAACACTTCGGCCACTGGCGACGTACGGGCGCAGGCCATCGAATGGCGCCGCCTCGGGGATCGAGACGTGTGGATGGTCACCTGGCGCCGGGACCGTCCCCCGATCGTCTACGACGCGCGTACCGCGACGCCGCTGCCTACACTGCGGCCCGATCAGGCCGGCGCGATTGCGCAAGGGCAAGTGGTGGGACGCCCATCCTTCTTCTTGGTGGGATCCGGGCCACAGCTCGTGACGGATCTGAATCGCCCGGTGGAGGCGTACCGTTTTCGATTCGCGGACCCGTGGACGTCGGATATCTACGTCTCGCAGGCCACGGGTGACGTCGTTCAACGGCGCCCGCGGTTCTGGCGATTCTTCGACCCCTTGCTGGCAGCGCACACGCTCGCCCTGTCTGGCAACAGCCTCGTCGATCATCTGGTCTTCGCCGTCACGCAATGCGTGCTGTGGGCGGTCCTTGTCACCGGCTGGGTCATGCAGCGGCGGCGATGGCAGCGCTCAGGGGAAACCGCTGTGCGAGAATCGCGCGAGGACGGCAGTTCGACGCGGCCGTCCCTCGGAGAGGCGGGCGCCGTGCGCGCACTCGCGCGTCAACGCATCGCGGACCGTGTCGCCCAGCGTCTGGCGCTAGTCCTTCCGGTACTGCTCGCCTCCTGGCTGCTGTGGAAGCTCGCGGCGACAGCGGTACGCGATGCCGCCGTTCGGCCAGGGGCTGCCGCTCCCGTCGAAGCGGGCCACCACTGACCACGCGCGACGCCGCGCGTGGTGCATGAGATCGATGACGCCTGGCGGCCGCTTCGCGGGGCTGCGCCTCTCGCTACGCCCGCCGACGGCGCGACGACCAGTGCACCGCGTGGATGCTCCACCCCGAGGCGTCCTTGGAGAGCACCATCAACTCGGCCATCTCCGAGCCATTCGATCCTTCGGCGCCACTTGGCGGCGTGACCGACTTGGATACCACGTATGCGGTGCCGCCAATGAGGCGAACCTGCACCAGGCTGCGCACGGCCTTGGAATCCTTGCTGGCCGCCATGTCGGCACCGAGGTGATGTCCGAGATACTCGGCGCGAGTCTGAATGGCGCCGCTCTCGAGCACCATGACATCAGTGGCGAGCAGGGCGGTTGCGCGAACTGAGTCGCCGGCGGCCAAGGCAGCGTGAAACTGCTCAACGGCGGCGACGGCCGCGGTGGAATCACTGCGGTTGGATTGCGCCGAGAGCGGAGTGGCAACACCGCAAAACGTCAGCGCGGCAGTGAGGGTGGCGAGGCGAACGAGTCGGGTCATGGCGGCGCGCAGGTTGGGGGAGGATTCGGCATCGGAGTTTATGCTGCGTAAACTACGGAGTCCCGGAGAGCGCCACCAGCGGGAATGGGACGGCTTGAAGGCGGAGGCTCCGCCGAGCCCGAAGTATCATCGATTGCGACAGCCGCGCCGACAGCGCCGGAGGAATGCATGAACGCGTCTCATAGCCATGGTGCCCACGACCCAACGCGGACACAGACCGATGATCCGTCTGCGCATCACGTGGATGCCGCGGGGCACACAAGCGAAGCCACTCTCCGCGCGGGAGAGCCGGCTCACCGCGATCACGGTACGCACGACAAGCACGCGGGCCACTCGGTGGCGATGTTCCGCGACAAGTTCTGGCTTTCGCTGCTCCTCAGCGTGCCGACGCTCGTCTGGGGGCACATGCTGCAGGACGCGCTCGCCTATCATGCGCCGTCGTTCGCCGGCTCGCGCTGGATTCCGGCGGTGTTCGGCACCGCCGTGTTTGCGTACGGTGGCCCTCCGTTCTTGCGGGGGGCTGTCGGCGAGCTGAGGGATCGAATGCCCGGCATGATGTCGTTGATCTCACTCGCCATCGTCGTGGCGTTTGTGTTCAGCACGGCGGTCACGCTCGGCTACCCGGGCATGCCGCTGTGGGAGGAACTCGCCACGCTCGTGACCATCATGCTGCTCGGTCACTGGATGGAAATGCGATCCATCGACCAGGCACAGGGGGCGCTCGGAGCCTTGGCGAAACTGCTGCCGGATCAGGCCAGCCGCGTGCATGTGATGGGGGACCAGGAGCACGTGGAAGTCGTGCCGATGAGCGCGCTGGCCGTCGGCGATATCGTGCTCGTACGCCCCGGGGCGCACGTCCCCGCTGACGGCGTCGTGCGAAGCGGCACGAGCACGCTCGATGAGTCGATGATCACCGGCGAATCGGTTCCCGTAAGCAAGGCGGTCGGAGACCGTGTGATTGCCGGAACCGTCAACGGCGCGGGCGCGCTACGCGTGGACGTGACGGCCGTCGGTGAGCGCACCGCTCTTTCGGGCATCATGCGGCTCGTCGCGGACGCTCAGCAATCGAAATCACGCGCCCAGATGCTGGCCGACCGCGCGGCGCAGTATTTGACATGGGTGGCGCTCGGAGCGGGAGCGCTCACGTTCATCGCGTGGATCGCGGCGGGTGCGAGTGGCGCGAAGGCCGTGGAGCGGTTGGTCACGGTGCTGGTGATCGCGTGCCCGCACGCGCTCGGGCTCGCGGTTCCGCTCGTCCTCGCGATCTCCACCACGCTCGGAGCTCAGAGCGGGCTCCTTGTACGTGATCGTCGCGGACTGGAGAACGCACGGTTGCTCGACACCGTGGTGTTCGACAAGACCGGAACGCTCACGCTCGGCGACCATCGTGTCGTGGATCAATTCACCGCGGACGGAACCACGGTCGATGCAGCGCTGCAGCTGGCTGCGGCGGTCGAGCATGACGCCGAGCACCCGGTGGCCAAGGCCATCGTTAAGAGCGCGAATGACCGTCAGCTGGGTCCGCTACGAGTGCATGATTTCGAGGCGATGCCGGGAATTGGCGTGAAAGCGATGGTGGACGGGCGCGTATTGTACGTCGGAGGTCCGACCCTTCTGGAACGGCTGTCGGTCTCACCGTCGGCTGACGCAGCGGCATTCATCGAGGCCGGGGCGCGCACGGGGCAGGGGACCATACATCTCGTCGAGGAGGTCCCTGAGAGTTCCCACGCGACTCATCGCTTGCTGGCGTCGTTCACGGTCGCGGACGCTGTGCGTCCAGAGTCTGCCGAGGCCGTACGGGCATTGCGCGCGGCTGGCATACAGGTGGTGATGATGACCGGCGACACGCGTGCGGTTGCCGAGGTGGTCGCGAAGTCTCTCGGCATCGACCGGGTGTTGACCGGGGTGATGCCCGACGGCAAGGCGGCCGAGATCCAGCGGTTGCAGCAGGGAGGGCATCGCGTCGCGATGGTGGGCGATGGCGTGAACGATGCACCGGCGCTCGCCATGGCCGACGTCGGAATCGCGGTCGGCGCCGGTACCGACGTGGCGGTTGAAGCCGGTGACGTCGTGCTGGTGCGGAGTGATCCGCGAGACGTCTCTCGCATTCTGACGCTCTCTCGGGTGACCTATCGCAAGATGGTGCAAAACCTGTGGTGGGCGGCCGGATACAACGTGGTCGCCATCCCGCTGGCCGCCGGGGTGCTGGCCCCATGGGGCATCACCCTGTCCCCGGCATTCGGCGCGGTCCTGATGTCGGTGAGCACGATCATTGTGGCGCTGAACGCCCAGTCGTTGCGTCGGACAGTGCTGTGACCACCCGGATGCCTCCGACGAGTTGACCTCAAGGAAAGGTCGTGGATCCCTCACCGCGTGAATCGGCGAGGGATCCGGGGCGGGAATGACCATCGCCGATCGCCTCGTTCGTTACAGAATGTGCATTTCGCGCGCTCCTATCACTCGCTCTTTTCAACCTCAGCGCCGCAAATCCCGACAAGCGACATCGCCGATCGTAGACAAATCGATGTATGGTCGCCCTCGCGTTCGCGGTCATACATCAAAATCGGTGGATTTGCGGTCGATCGTACCGAAACCCGCGTTCCTTAGCTCAGCGAACGACGTGCCGAACGCATTGAACGACATGGGCTTGTGCAGTACGCGAGAGCGATCGTTGCTGTTGCGGAGAGAAACCCGATAAAAGCCGCCAGTGATATAGCTCAGGGGTTCGCAACATCGGCCCAAGCGCGCTCCTGCCGCTGCGCTGGACTCCGGCGCCCCTCTCGGCGCACCGTCTACCATGAGCCATACATTCGAGCTGGTCGAAACAGCCCCCCGCCCGTCCCCAGCCCTCACGTCTCAATGGACTCGCAGCGGGACAGCTTCTGGCGTGTCGGAGCGCGCAACCTGCTGCACGACTGCGTGTCGATTGATCTACACCTCGCACGACTCGCTGGCGCACCGAACGATGCGCACATACGCCGCAGTCTCTTTTGGCGCGGGCTGGCCGGAGCGCTGCGCGCGGCTGAGCGCATCGCGAAGGCAGAAACGCGTGTGCTTCTCTCTCCACGGCGGCCGATCAGCCGGTATCTACTGCTGCTCCGCATGCTGGCGCGGGAAGGAGGATCGACGGTGCAGGTGCCGTCGAGCGCGACACTGGTGCAGCGAGTGATCACACAGCACGCGCCCGATTTGGCGCTGCCCGCACTTTCGCAGCTTCCAACCCTCGCGTCCGAAACCAGCTCGTCGCTCGTCGCAACGTGCAGCGCCTTGGTGGGGGCTCTATCGAGCGAGCGTGTGCAGCGCGCACTGCGTCTCGATGTGCTTCCGCCGCTGCGAACGACACAGGTGCTGTCGATGGTGGACCGTATTCGCAATGGCAGCGTGATGCTCTATCAGCCGTCCACCACGAGCGCCGAGGGCATGACTATCGCCCGCGCGGTGAAGGCCGCCACGTACGACGCCATCCTTGCAGGCGCCGCGTGCACGCCTGAGGGGGCAGTGCAGCGACTCGTCGCGATCGTGATCGACGAAGCGCATGAGGTCTTGACGAGCACCGGAGTCAGCGACGCGAGGTTTCTTGCCGTTGGACGCGCGTTTGGATCCGCGCCGATTTTGGCGACACAGTCGATCTCCGCGATACGCGATCGCCTGCCGATGGGGTCGCATGACGCCGTACGCGCCATCATCACGAACGTGGCGACGAGGGTGCAGTTGGCAACGTCGGATCCCGATACCCTGCATGAGCTACGGGCGCTGATCCCTCCTCCGCCTATACCAGGGCCGCATGTTCTCGATATTCGCTCACTGGCGCAGGGCCTCCCGGGCGAGGCATGCTGGATTTCTTCTTCCGGCGGATGGGGTATCGGTCGCGTGAAACTTCGGCCCTCGACGCCCTCGCCGTGAGGATATTCGAAAAGGGAGTGCTGGGCTTTTGCTCGGCCTCCCTCCTCGTGCAGGGTCTCAACATGAGACCTATCCCATTCTCGATGATCCCGACCTGGCTTCAGGTCCTGCGGGTTCTTCATCAGCTCACCGACGACGAGCGCGTGACGCTGGCGGCCTTCCGGAAGCACGACGAGCCCGCCTGGCACTGGGCTGTCGCGCAGCGCTCGCCTACAACACAGAGGAGTGGGCACGTCGGTCATTCACCGTGGATTCACTTGGTGAACGGGCGCCCCGCACGGTCGATCCGCCAGATCGCGCCACTCTGGATCGCGCAGCCAGACCGGTGGCCAATCACCGCCGATGAACTCGAACAGCTCGCGTTGCATGATCCTCACATGCGACATCGCTTCGAGGCGGCGAAGCGCATGGCGGACCTGCTGCTGCATGAACACGCAGATTGGCCGTGGCTCAGGACGGCGCTCGATCTGCTGCACCCGTTAGCAGTTCGACCGACGGATGACATGGACGATCTGCCATGGAACGACGGGCCGCGCATCAAGCGTCCCAGGGGGGCCTCGCCAGTGCGCCCGGTCGTGCCACCGCCGTCGCCGATGTCGGCACGTGCCGGCCAATCATCCACGGCAGTGAGCCCTCAAGGATCCACGCGTCCAACCTTGCGTGTGAAGCGCCCACCACCCACGGGCACTCCGTGATTCCGCGCCCCACTACCGAGAGTCGCACAGTTGTTCCGGTGCCGCCTCGGATACCCTGCGGTCTGAGCACTGGCGAATCGGCGCCTGGGGCGCATCTTCCCGCGAGGCGGTCATCGGTGGCCGCCTCAGTCGGGATGGGTAACCCCCGGATTGCCCCCCGGCGAGATCACGATGGCGTAGAGCTCGCAGGGAGAGACGGTCGATGGACGAAAGGCGATAAAGCGGGGCCCCGCCTGAGCCGCAGCAGCGGGATGATGACGAGCTCTCCCTTGATGACCTCTTCGACAAGGCCACTGCCGATCAGGTCGAAATCAACCGGCGGCTCGACACCATGACGCCCGAGGAGCGTGAACGTCGGGAAGCCCAGCGTCTCGAGGACGAGTTCCGATTGGCAGATGATGCGCGCTTCGACGACTCGCTGGATCCGCCGTACTGACGGCGCGACTGCCAGGCGGATATGCGGCGCCGTCCGAGTAGGTGCTTCGGCGGCGATCCGGCGTACCGAGAAGTGCGGGGCATACGCTTGAAGTGGCTACCTCTGCCGATTATCTATCAATGCTCTGGGAGGGCGCGTCCGGCTGCCTGAGTTCGGCGAACGACGCAGTTGCGCAACCAATGCACAACAACGAGATCATTTTTGTGATCTATCCTCTCTCAGGACAGGTGGCCGAGTGGTTGAAGGCACCGGTCTCGAAAACCGGCATACCGGCAACGGTATCGTGAGTTCGAATCTCACCCTGTCCGCTGGAGTTGCAGCGCGCCGTCGTGGATCCCCGCGGCGGCGCGTTTTGCTGAAAGGTGTTCCTGGATGGGTGGCCGAGTGGTTTAAGGCGCACGCCTGGAAAGCGTGTTGGCGCGAAAGTGTCTCGGGGGTTCGAATCCCCCCCCATCCGTTGCTCCATCGCGCTTAACGGCGCGCGCACATTCCCGTCTCACCAGATGTCGTCGGCCACATGATCGACGGCACCTTTGATTCGGGAGGTTGTATGTGGATGCTGATTCCGCTCCTCACGCTCTCCTTGACCGCCTGCAGCGCAAGCACCGCAGTCGGTCCGGTCCTCACGGACTCATTGCCCACGCCGGTGCGTGCGGCGATCGACACGGCGTGGCACGATGAGCGGCACGCCGAACTGGTCTACCAGGGTGTACTCGCGGACGTCGGACCAGTGCTCCCCTTCGCCAACGTGGTCTACGCCGAACGGCAGCACGCGAGCTCGCTGGAGGGACTGCTCGCATCCCGCGGGCTGGTGGCGCCGGCTCCGATCTGGACGCTCGACAAAGTTCCGAGCTTCACCTCGCTCGCGGCCGCCTGTGCGGCGGCGGCAACCGCCGAGATCGAGAACATCGCGCTCTACGATCGGTTGCTCGCGCTCGACTTGCCGTGGGACGTCCGACGCGTATTCACCAACAATCGCGCCGCGTCGCTCGAGCGGCATCTGCCGGCGTTCCAGCGGTGTCGCTGATGACTGATCGCGCGGCGTGCCCGATGAAGTCCTAGAACAACACCGACGCCATCCGTCTACGACCGTCGCGCACCAGCGCTTCGTCGTCCACGACATGCAGCACCTCGACGAGCGCCGCCCGAGCCGGGCTGCGCTCGTCGTGCTTTTCCTCCCGCAGCAGGTCGAGGAGGGCATCGAGCCCGCCAGCCGCATCACCGGCCAGCACGAGTCGAATCGCGGCCGCATGCGGCGCGTGGCCGTCAGCTTCGCTGCGCGCGGCCAGGCGATGCAGCGAGACCGCCGCCCGTCCGCGCACGGCGCGCGCATCGGAGTACACCGCCGAGGGCAGCGCCTCGAGCGCGTGTGCCGCAGCGTCCACCTCGCCCGCGGCAAGCATCGCGAGCGCGTTGTCCACCGCCTGCCGACCCGCTGCATCCACGATGCCGTGCTGCGCGAGAAAGGCGCGGATCTGCGCCTCCGGAAGTGCGCCGGGAAAGCCGCCCACCGAGTGGCCGTCCTTGAACAGCGTCACCGTGGGAATCGAGCGGATCTGGAACTGCGCGGCGAGCGCCTGCTCCTTGTCCGTATCGACCTTGGCCAACTCGAACGCGCCGCTGTACTCGGCAGCCAGTCGCTCGAGAATCGGCCCGAGGGCGCGGCAGGGCCCGCACCAGGTCGCCCAGAAGTCCACCAGCACCGGGACGGTGCGGGACCGCTCCACGACATCGGCAAGGAACCCGGCCGTGGTCACATCGTGTACAAACGGGTGTGTCGTGCTCATGCCTGAATTCTAACGGGCAACCCCCCGCGCTTCGCCTCCTGTCAGCAAGGACATGACTATCGCCTCGATCCGTCGGTACGCGCTGCTGGCGTCCCTTGCCGCGACCGCGCCGCTGCGCGCCCAGAATCCGGCCACGGCGCTCCCCGAACCCGTGCCCGGCGTCATTGCCGGCATCGTCGTCGACTCGGCCAACGTGCCCATCCGGAACATCGCCGTGTACCTGTACGAGCGACGTGAGCAGGTGCGCACTGGCCCCGACGGTCGCTTCCGCTTCAGCGGGATCGAGAAGGGCACCTACACACTGAGCGCCCGCTCGGTGGGCTTCATCGGTGCGACCGAGCGGCTCAAGGTTCCGGCCAAGGGCGCGGTGGTGCGCCTCAAGCTCACCCAGCTCGAGCGCGGTCTGCCGGCCGTAATTACCACCGCCTCGCGTGGCGGATTGGCCGGCATCGTGGCCGATACCGCTCTTCGCGCGCTCGGCGACGCCACGGTAAAGCTGATGGGCACCAGCTACTCGGCAAAAACCGATTCCGCCGGCCGATTCTACTTCGCCGCCAAGCCCGGCAGCTACCTGCTGCGCGTCGAGCGCACCGGGTACGCGCGCCAGCTCATCGGGGTCACAGTCCCCGCCAACGAGGGGCGCGAGGTCGCGGTGTGGCTCACCGCCGGCCCCACCCGCGAGAATCCCGTGGTGGGCGCCAATCTCTTCGACTTCGAGCAGCGCCACATTCGCGCGCGACAGGTCACGTATCAGTTCTTCAGCCGCGACGACCTCTCCGCCACCGGCGCGACCGACGTCATGCAGGCAGCGGCGCGGAAGACCGCCATGCCCGTGGACTTCAGCGCCTGCGCCTATCTCGACGGTGGCCCCGCCGTCGCGCCGCTCTGGTCCATTGCCGTGGGCGAAGTGGAGTTCATGGAGGCTCTCGTGCCCGGCCCACGCGGCGCGCCGGGCGACATCCTGAACAAGCCCACTGGCGCCCGGGCCACCTGCAGCTACAACGTCTTCCTCCGAAAGTAGAGCGGTCCGCGACGGCACCTCGCGCGCGCCGCGAGGTGTCCCTCGAGCAGGAGCAGGCGGATGTCGACTCCATGGCTGCGCCGTACGTTGGCGAGCGTCTCCCTCATGACCGTGCCGGCCGGCGCATGGGCGCAGGCGCGCCCCACCGGCAGGACTGCAGAAGTCCCCGCCGCGATGAGCGCCATCAGGGAGGCCGATCTCAAACGCGACCTCTTCGCCATGGCCTCCGACGGTATGCGTGGCCGCGAATCCGGGACGCCCGACGAGATGCGCGCCTCCATCTGGGTGGCCGAGCAGCTGCGCGCGATCGGCGTGAAACCCGTTGGCGACGACGGTAGCTACTTCCAGTGGTGGAACATGATCCGCACCCGCGTCTCGACCGTCTCGTCGAACGCCGCGCTCGGCAGCCAGCCGCTCGAACTGTGGAAGGACATCATCCCGCTCGGCAATGCCAGCGCCGACGTGGGCGGCCAGGTGGTGTGGATCGCGAACCCCGCCGACAGCACCATCGACGTGCGCGGCAAGATCGTCGCCGTGCGGATCGTGGCGCCCAATCCCACGGCCATTCGCACCACGACGAACTCGCCGGAAGTGCGCTACACCCAGGCCGCCACGGCCGCCACGAACCAGCGCTTCGCCCGCCGCGGCGCCGCCGCGATCATCATGGTCGCCGACTCGGTGACCGACGTGGCCTTCGATCCCATGGCCACGCTGCGGGTCCGTGGCACGTACGATGTGGATCGCGCCGCACCGCGCTTCGCCAATCAGCCCGCGCGCGTCGAGCCGCTTCCCGCACCGCGCAACGCGCCGACCCCCACGTTCCTCGTGCGCGGCAGCCGCGCTGCCCAGCTGCAGCAGAACCCCGTCGTCGAGATTCACGTGCGCATGGAGCGCTTCGAGACGCCCAGCGTGAACATCGTCGGCGTCATCCGCGGCACCGACCCCAAGCTGCGCGATGAGTATGTGCTCTACTCGAGCCATCAGGACCACGACGGCGTCCGCTACCTCATCGACAAGGATTCGGTATGGGCCGGCGCCGACGACAACGGCTCCGTCAGCGTCGCGCTCTTGGCCGCCGCCCGCGCTTTCGCCAGGCAGCCCCCGAAGCGCTCCATCCTGTTCGTCTACCACGGCGCCGAGGAGCGCGGGCTCCTTGGCTCACGCTACCACGCCGCGCACCCCGTGGTGCCACTGAATGCCATCGTGGCCGTTCTCAACGGCGACATGATCGGCCGCAATCACCCCGACACCGCCTCGCTCCTCGGCATTCAGCCGCCCCATCGCAATTCAAGCGACCTGGTGAACATGGCCATCAAGGCCAACAGCCTCACTGGAAAGTTTGTGCTCGATTCGATCTGGGACCGCCCCACCCACCCCGAAGGCTGGTATTTCCGGAGTGACCACGTCCCGTACGCCAGGCTGAACATCCCCGCCGTGATGTACTCGACGAATCTCCACCCCGACTACCACACGCCACGGGACAAGCCGGAGAACATCAACTATCCCAAGCTGACGCGCATGGCGCAGTGGATGTATCTGACGGGTTGGTTCGTCGCCAACGCCCCAAAGCGTCCCGCAGTAGATCCCGGCTTCAAGCTGGAGCGATAGTCGAGCCCGCGCGGTATGTGTGCGCCCCACGTATGCGCAGTTCGTCTGCGCAGTGCCGAGCGCGTCTCACTTCTCAACAACGCGCACGTGACCGCGCAACGGCCCCGCCACCGTCGAAATCTTCCCTGACGGCCATCGCACCTCGATGGCCGTCGCCGTTTCCGTCGTATCCAACCCGAAGTACAACGGCAGGTCGGAATGCGACAGATACCCCGACTGCCCGCTGTTCATCCGCACGAGTCGTCGCGCGTCGCCCAGTCGCACCGTGACAACCGCCCCAATCCCCTGTCGATTCGAAACCGTTCCCTCGAGCCGCACTGAAAGCCAGTGCAACGCCCGCTTCGAAGACAGATCGGAAATCAGCACCTGCGGCACGTTGTTGAACTCATTCGTCACGACGTCCAGATCGCCGTCATCATCGAGATCGAGCAGCACCGACGACCGGCTCGCCTTGGTGCCAACCATCGTCGCCTTCCCCGACGCGTCGAGCGTACATCCGTTTGCCGCCGCATCCGGCTTCCGGCATCGCGTGCACGCGTCTGACGCCGCATCAACGCCGTTCGCCGAGCAGTCCGCCGTGTACCACGTCTGCTGCGTGGCGCCGTGCCGCCGCGGCTCGACTCCCAGCGTGAACGCCGCCCGCAGCATCCGCTTCCCGCGCGTGTTGAGCAGCACGTCGTTCGGCTGATACGGATAGGGAAAGTTCATCCCCGCCGTGATGAACAGGTCGTCGAACCCGTCGCCATTGAGATCGCCGACACTCGGCCCCCATGGCCAATACGTCTCGGCGTTGTAGCGGTCGCTACTCTCGTCGAATTTCCCTGCGCCGCGATTCACGTACAGCGCATTGCCGAACAGCACCGCGCCGGAATCCTTGCCAAGCAGATGGTGCTGCACGTGCGTCGGGTCGGTCTTGAGTCCCTTGCTCGTCCAATCGCCCGGATCGTACGTGTCGATCATGTCCGAGTGCATGTCGGTCACGAACAGGTCGAGCGTGCCATCGCCATCGAAGTCGAGCTGCGCCGCGCCCATCGCGCCAAACGGAGTGCGCGGGAAGTACGTCGCCGTGACGTCCTCGAAGCGCGTACCGTTCACGTTGAGCCAGAGATGATTGCGCCCCTGCATGTTCGGGACATAGAGGTCCGGACGGCCATTGCCATCGATGTCCACCACCAGGGCATCACCGCTCCAGCCACCATCGACAAGTCCCACCCGTTTGCTGACTTCCTCGAAGCGGTTGTCACCCACGTTGTGGTAGAGCAGGCTCACTTCGGTGCGCTCCGGATGCAGATGCCCCTGAAACGCGTCCGCGAGCCCCACATACGCGCCACCCGCACCGGTATCGTTGGCGGTGTACACGCCCACGTTCGCCACGAACAGATCGAGCTTGCCGTCGCCGTCGTAGTCCAGGAACGTGGCGCCCGATGAGTGCCCCGCATACCCCACCCCCGCACGCTCGGTGATGTCGGTGAAGCGCGCACCATCGTTGTGGTAGAGCCGGTTCCCCTTGCGCACGGTCGTGAGAAAGAGATCGGGGCGGCCATCGTTGTCGATGTCGCCGAACGCGCACCCCACGCCAATCCGATCCACCGCGCGCAGCCCCCACGCATCCGTGATATCGGCAAAGCGCCCACCGCCCGCGTTGCGATAGAGCGCATTCGACCCGCGCTGATTCACGAAGAGCAGGTCGCTCTTCCCATCGCCATCCACGTCGGCCGCACAGACGCCCTGACCGTGGTCGTAGTGCACCGCCTTGTACGATTTCCCGGCGTCATCCACGATCTCATGCCGGAAGGTGATGCCGCTCGACGGCTGGCGGTCCACGAAGCCGAAGCCGTTGAAGGCCGCTGAGTTCACGGCCAGTACGCGCTCCTCCACGGCGTGGACCCGCAGCCACTCGGGCGTGCTGTCGGCGGCCGCGCTCGCGGCGGCGTCTTCGGAAAAGGTGCTGGCCGAGTTTGGCGCGGAACGCTCGGAGCAGGCGGCAAGCGCCAGAAACAGCAGCGAGAGGGGGCGGAAGCGTGGCATGCGGCGCGAAGAAAGTGACCACCGGTGCGGGCACGACACGGCGGCCACCGGTGCTTCGTGAACGGCGCCCCATCGCATTGCGTTGGCCCGATTGGCACCCCAGTTTCTGCAGGCGTTTTGGCGCCACGGATCGTCACGTTTTTCGCACGCCTCATGTTTGTGGTTTTCGCGGCGCCGCAGTTCTCCCCGGCGGCCTCCCAGATGATCGACGCCGCGCTCGCGCTCCCGGGCGTGCGCCTCGGCGTGATCGCGAACCAGCCCCTCGAGCAGCTGGCACCCGGGCTGGCGCGCCGCGTCGCCGCCCATTGGCGCGTCGACGACGTCACCGATGCCACTCAGCTCGAAGGCGCGGCCCGGGCGCTGATGGCACGCGCCGGGCGCATCGATCGCCTCTTCGGCGCCTTCGAGCAGGCCCAGCTCCCGCTCGCACTCGTACGTGAGCGCCTGGGCATTGCCGGGCTTCCCAGTGCGGCCGCGCACAATTTCCGCGACAAGGCGCGCATGAAGGACGTACTGCGCGCGGTCGGGGTCCCGGTGGCTCGCCACGCACTCGTCGGGTCCGTGGACGATGCGCTCCGCTTTGTCGGGCAGGTTGGCTATCCCATTGTGATCAAGCCACCCGCTGGTGCGGGCGCGCGCGCCACCGAACGGCTCACCACCGAACGCGCCCTTCGACTCGCGATGGATCGCTACGCCCCGTCACCCGGCGATCCGATGCTCGCCGAGGAATTCCTCCGCGGCACGGAGCACTCACTGGAGACCGTGTCGATCAACGGCGCTCCCGTCTGGCATTCCATCACTCGGTACGCACCGACGCCGCTCGAGGTGCTCGAGCAGCCATGGGTGCAGTGGACCGTGCTCCTGCCGCGCGAGATCGACAGCGACGAGTTCCGCGACATCAAGGCCATCGGCGCGCAGGCGCTGACGGCGCTGGGCATGACCACCGGCGTCTCGCACTGCGAGTGGTTTCGCCGCACTGATGGCTCGGTCGCGATCAGCGAGATCGCCGCGCGGCCGCCAGGCGCCAACATGACCACGATGATCTCGCGCGCCAATGACATCGACTTCGTGGGCGCGTGGGTCCGTCTCATGGTGCACGGCGAGTTCGCCGTGCCGGAACGCAAGTACGCCGTGGGCGCCGCATATCTGCGCGGGCAGGGCAGTGGCGTCGTCCGCCACATCGAAGGGCTCGACGTCATCGAGCGCGACATCGGCCACCTCATCTGCGATCACCGCCTCCCCCATCTGGGTCAGGGCTCCACCGGGAGCTACGAAGGCGAGGGGTTCATCATCGTGCGCCACTGGGATTCCCGAGTGGTGCGCGAGGCGCTTACGAAGATCGTCAGCACAGTCAAAGTCACCCTGGGGTAGCGGGCCTCCTCCCCCTGACCCCTCCCCCTGCCGTCCGGAGTGCGATCCATGACCACCGTTCTCATGCTGGCTCCCGGCTACCCCGGTGAGATGCCGCTCTTCACGCGCGGCCTCTCCCTCCAGGGTGCCACCGTCCTCGGCGCTTCCAATGGCCCGGCGCACGAACTCCCCGAACTCGCCCGTCGTCACCTGAGCGATTACATCGCGATCCCGGACCTGTTCACCAACGCCCCCAGCGCCATCGCGCAGCTACGGCAGTGGCTGGGGTCGCGCACGCTCGATCGGGTCTGCTGCCTCTGGGAGCCGGGCATCGAGATTGCGGCGCAGATTCGCGAAGCGCTGGGTGTGCCCGGACAGGGCTACGAGCAGGCGCTCAAGTTCCGCAACAAAGATTTGATGAAGCAGGCGCTCGCCGCCGGTGGCGTGCGCGTGCCGCACCACGCGGTGGCGACGACCGCCGATGAAGTGTGGGCGGCGGCTGAGCAGGTCGGCTATCCGCTCATCATCAAGCCCATCTCCGGCGCTGGCTCCATGGACACCTTCCGCTGCGATGAGCCGAAGGACGTGTCCAACGCCATTGGGCAGCTCGGCCACGTGGCGGTGGTCGACGTCGAGGAGTTTATCGACGGCGAGGAGTTCACCTACGACACCATCTGCGCGAACGGCGTGATCAGGTACGAGCACGTCGGCCACTATCGCCCGCGCCCGCTCATCGCGCGTACCAATGAGTGGATCTCGCCGCAGACGCTGAGCTACCGACATCTCGACAATCCATGGGTGACCGGCGGCATTGCCCTCGGGCATCAGGTCATCAAGGTGCTCGGCTACCAGACCGGATTCACCCACATGGAGTGGTACCGCAAGAGCAACGGCGAAGTGGTCTTCGGGGAGATCGGTGCCCGTCCACCCGGTGCGCGCACCGTCGATCTCATGAACTTTGCCAGCGATGTCGATCTCTTCGTGGGCTGGGCGGAGGCGGAACTCAAGGGCTCGTTCTCGCTCACCATCGAACGCAAGTACAACGCGGCCTGTATCACAAAGCGGGCACACGGGCAGGGGCGCATCCAGCGCATCGAAGGGCTCGATCGGATCAAGGCGCGCTGCGGCGACGCCCTCTGCGCGATCGACCTCCTGCCCATTGGCGCGCCTCGCCGTGACTGGAAAAGCACGTTGCTTTCCGACGGCTACGTCACCCTTCGCCACAGCGATTGGGAGACCACCAAGGCCCTCGCCGACTTCGTGGGTACCGATCTTCACCTCTACGCCGGCTGAGCATTCGGGCGGTTCCCGTGTGGCACCGCCGCCGCATTCGTGCGGGGGCGGTGCCACGACCTGGTGCGATGCCACACCCGCGAAATTCGCCGACGCACGTCCGTTTGGGAGGGAAACCCGCGAAAAACCTGAGTCTGGCAGACGAGCTCGGCCGCGGCACACCGCTTGCCCGCAAGCACGGTGACAGCCGCCGTCGGCGGCCACCTTACCCGAGCCGCCAGTCGCCATGTCCAGGATTCTCGAGGAGCCCCCGGTCGATCCCCTCCGCAGCTACTTCTCGCAGCAGTGCGTGCTGCTGACGGGCATCGCCACGGGCATGGTACAGGCGCCGGAAATCGAGGCCGCGCAGTCGCCCACGTATCAGATGGGGCGCCGCGACGGCTATCACGTCGTGGTCGCCCACCTGTCGGCCAGCCGCACGCTGCGTGAAGCCGCCGACAAGTGCATCGCGTTCGGGCGCGGCGTCGAGGAACGGGCAGAAACGCACCCCTACGGCCCCGATTGGTCGCGCGGCTTTGCCGAGGCGGCCCTCGAGGCGGCGCAGGACATCGCCATGTACGCGGCCACCAGCACGCTTCCGCCGGTCGACAAGGCGCGCCTCCGTGCGGCCCGCACCGCGGCGCGGCACCTCTCGCCCCTCCACGGCATGTACTCGCCCAAGCCGCCGGCCGATACCCCGCGCAGCCATCACGAGTGGTGAGTCGGTAAGCGAAGGGGTGTGCTGCGTATAGCCGTTTCCGGGCGGCTATATTGCCCGCATGACCAAGAAGCCTTCGACCGTCCTCGACCCGCGCGGCATTGATCGCACGCTGCGGCGGATGGCGGACCAGATCGTGGAG
>JBDHVK010000014.1:0-53280 GCA_039809645.1 Gemmatimonas sp. | reverse complement strand
GCTTCGCGACTCAGGTGCATTGCTCGGATGGACAAGGGAGACAGGTAATTCTTCAGAGAGCGAACCGCGCGCGATATGGCGGTTGCCGTGAAGCGATTCGCAGCGCGTGCCAGCAGAACGCCAAGCTCTGCCGCGGGGCCTCATAACAATGCGACCGGCGAACGCAGTGAGCCAGTCGCCCTCCTCAATCAGCACCGTCGGCAGCAGCGACCCGTTAGGCGCGCAGCTAATCATATTTTCACGCTGGCGTTCGACCATAGTGCTCAAAGCGATGGCAATTTGGGCAGAGCGCGCGTGCGTTCGCGACGGTGTCTTCGCCGCCGTACGCAAGCTGAATGAGATGGTGGACCTCGAGATACGGCTCGCCTGTCGAGGATCGCAGAAATGGAGCGGGGGCACCGCACTGCTCGCAAACCCCTTGAGCGCGCTCGAGAACGGTCGCGATCACATGGGGATTTCGATTGAATACCTTCGCGGAGACGAGCCTGCTGCTTGGCTGGGGTGGATACTTCGAGAGTTCCCGCGCTCTAGCAACGCTGGAGAGTCTACGAGATGCTTCCACATTTCGCACCAAGTCATCTTCGACTTGGTCGATCGTGTCGACTGTGTCGGCCTCTGCCAACATGCGTTGCGCGAGAGCGCGCAGCTCGTTCCGCCTACCTTTGCCCAGTGATTCGTAGTAGTCGACGTGCAACAGCAATGCTGATGCGGCGACCTTCAGTGCACGCGGCCCAAAATCCCTGCGTATTTGCCGGAGATAGTACTCTGTCGCCGCGCGACTGAGGGTGCGCTTATAGACAGTTCCACTGCGCATACTCCCAAAGTTGCGGAGGTAGTCGTTGGCGGTGTTCCGGTTCATTCCGTACTCGCCAGTCAATCGCTCTAGGGCATCAGAAGCAGTCAGCTCGCCGTCATGAACTAGGCGAGCAGCTCCGTAAGCTGCCTGGAAGTGCGACTCGGTGACCTTCATTGACGATTGATTGAAGTCCGCCTAACGCTGATTATGCCGCCGAGCATCACCGCGAGCAAATGCTTATACCGCTGATGCTCGCGGCATAACACCACGCCGGAATATGCCGCGAGGCGATCGGCAACTCTCGATGTGGCGTAACGTTACACGCGGAAAAGGCGGCGTGCGACACCTGTGGGACGACTCGTTATGCCGAGTTTCTCGCAGCCTATTTCCGTATCGCGCCGAGAGACGCCGGGGAGAACACGCAGACCCGCGTGGCGTCCGCGCGGCGTCCGCGCGCAGCGGGCGGCGTCGACCCACACCCACGCGGTGTCCTCTCACGCCCGGCCGACGTCCACGCCCGCCCGCGTGGCGCCAACGCCCCGGCCCGCGCTCAGGGCCGTCGTGGCCCGTCGCCAGGCCCCTCACGCCCCAGAGCATCCAACGGGCTCCGCACGCCGTGGCCGCCGCGGTTCAGCACGTGCGTGTACAACATCGTCGTCGAGACGTCCTCATGCCCCAGGAGCTGCTGGATGGTGCGGATATCGTACCCGGCCTCGAGCAGATGCGTCGCGAAACTGTGACGCAGCGTGTGGCATCCCACACGCTTGGTCAGCCCGGCTCGGCGACCGGCCTCCTGCACGGCGCGCTGCAGCACGGTATGGTGCTGGTGATGCATCACCTTCCGCTGCTGCTCGGCGTCCCAGTATTCACGCGCCGCCGGAAACAGCCAGCACCAGCCGACGGTCAACTGCGCGCCCTTGCCCTTGGTCCCACCCACTCCGGGGTACGTCACGTAACCGCCCCCCTTCATGCGGCGGCGCACCCACTCCTGCGTCACCCGGTCGATCTGCGCCCGCAGGGCACCCTGCAGCGACGCCGGCACCATCGTAATACGGTCCTTGATCCCCTTCCCATTGCGCACCACGATCTCGAGCCGCACCAGGTCCACATCCTTGAGGCGCAGCGCGCAACATTCGCCCAACCGCAGCCCTGAACCGTACAGCAGCTGCGCCATCAGCGCGGGCTGCCCACGCATGGCCCCGAGCAGCCGTGCCACATCGTCACGCGACAACACGTTGGGCAGCACGTGCGGCCGCTTCACGGGCGCCAAGGCGGCCACGTGCTCGACCGGCATCTCCAGCACGCCGATGTACAGAAACCGCAGCGCCGCCAGCGCCTGATTCTGCGTCGACGCGGCCACGCGCCGCTCCTGCACCAGATGACGCAGAAACGCCTCCACCTCGGCGGCGCCCAGCAGTCGCGGATGCCGTGTCCCGTGAAAACGCACGAACGACACGATCCATCGCACGTACGCCTCGACCGTGCGTGGGCTGTACCGCTTCAGCGCGGCACGGGCGCGCACCTCGGCGAGCAATGCGGACGGCGGCATGTCCTCACGCTAGCACCGAAGGGCGAACGCGCTGTCATCATTCAGACGCGCGCACCATCATATCGACGCGACAGGGGCCACCGGCCGCCCACTACTTCCACCCACCCCCGAGCGCCCGGTACAGATTGGTCATCGTCACCCGCTGCCGCAGCTGCGCCTCCACCAGCTCCAGCTTCACATCGAGTGCCTCACGCTGCGCCGTCAGTACTTCGAGGTAGTTGGCCCGCGCCGCGTTGAAGAGCTCACCCGCCACGCTCACGGCGCTGTCCAGCGCCGCCGCCTGCTGGGTCTTGAACTGCAGCCCGCGCTCGTACGTGTCGAGCGCCGTTACCAGCGTCGACACCTCGCCCACCCCCTCGAGAATCGTGCGCCGATAGTCGATCAGCGCCCGCTGCTGCGCCGCACTCTCCCGCGCAAACTCGGCCTTGAGCCCGCTGCGGTTGATCAGCGGCGCCATCAGATCGCCCGCCAACCCGTACGCCATCGACTCCGGTGTCTGAAACAGATACCGCGCCGTGAACGCCCGCACGCCCAGCCCGGCCGTCAGGTTCACCTCCGGCAGAAACTCGGCGCGCGCGGCCCGGAGATCGAAGCGCGACGCCTGTACCGCAAGCTCCGCCGCCCGGACGTCGGGACGGTTCCGCAACAGCTGCGACGGCAGCCCCTGCGCCAGCGAGCGCATCCCCAACCCGTTCGGCAATGCCGTGGGCCGGGCAATCGCCTGCGGGTAGCGGCCGAGCAGCACGTTGAGACGATTCTCCGCCGCGCGAACTTCCTGCTGCAGCTCCACCTCGATCGTCTGCGCATTGAGCAATGCGGCCTCAAACTGCTTGACCGCCAGCTCGCTCACCCCGGCGGCTTCCCGCTGCGCCCGCACGACGTCGAGGGAACTCCGCTGCAGCGCGATCGATTGCCGCACGATCGCCAGCTTGGCGTCGAGCCCGGTGAGCTCGTAGTAGCTGTTCGCCACCTCGGCCACGAGCCCGGTGAGCACGTACCGGCTCCCCTCGATGGAACCCAGATACCGCTGCAGCGCCGCCCCCTTCTGGTTGCGGATCTTGCCGCGAACATCGGCCTCCCACGCGGCGGTGAAGCCAATGCTGAGATCACCGATCGGGTCCGGCACCCGCTTTCCCTCGGTGATATCCGTCGACGCATTGCCCGCCCCCTCGGCGGTGAAACGCGCCGCCTTGTCGATGCCGGCGCCCGCCCCCACCGAGACGGTGGGAAAGAGCCGCCCGCGCACGCCGCGCAGCTCGGCGCGCGACATCTCGACTTCCTGCAACGTGGCCAGCAACTCGGGGTTGTTGCGGACCGCGGTGTCGATCAGCCCCAGCAGCGTGCTGTCGGCAAAGAACTGCCGCCACCCCATGTCGGCCACCGTCACGGTGTCGCCGCGCGAGGCATCGCCCGACGCACCGTACGAGCCGGGGACCGACGGCACCGGAGCGGGCGCCGGCATCCTCGGCGCCACGCACCCGGCGGCGGCCACACCCAGCAACGGCATCACCACGCGAAGAGCAGAAGACAGGCGCATGGTCAGACCTCCGTCAGCGGCCGTTCGTCTTCGGTCGCATGGAACGGATGCTTCTCCGACCGACGCGCGAAGGCGTAGTAAAGACCGGGAATCAGGATGACACCCAGCACCGTGCCCAGCAGCATGCCGCCAAAGGCCGCCGTGCCGATGGTCCGGTTCCCGAGCTTGCCCGGGCCGCTGGCGAACATCAGCGGCACGAGGCCGGCAATGAACGCGAACGAGGTCATGAGGATCGGACGGAATCGCGCACGCGCGCCCTCGATCATCGCCTCCCGCACCGACCACCCCTCGCTGTGCCGCTGTGACGCGAACTCCACGATGAGCACCGCGTTCTTGCCGAGCAGGCCGATAAGCATGACCATCGCAATCTGCGCGTAGATGTTGTTCTCGAGCCCCGTGATGAGCAGCAGCACGAACGCACCGAACACACCGGCCGGCAGCGACAGGATCACCGCCAGTGGCAGGATGAAGCTCTCGTACTGCGCCGACAGGATCAGATACACGAACACCAGCGACACGATGAAGATGTAGATCGCCTGGTTCCCCTGGCGCACTTCGTCGAGCGAGATACCGGCCCAGTCGATGTCGAAGCCGCGTGGCAGCGCCTGTTTGGCCACCTCGGTCACCACGCGAATCGCATCGCCGCTCGAATAGCCGGCCGACGCCGCGCCGGAGATTTCCGACGAGTTGGACATGTTGTGGCGCGTGATTTCCGACAGGCCGTACACCTTGTCCATGTGCATGAACGCGGAGTAGGGCACCATCTCGTCGCGGTTGTTCTTGACGCTCAGCTTGAGGATGTCCTCGGGCTGCGCGCGATACTCGGGCGCGGCTTGCACGATGACCTTGTACTGGCGATCGAACTTGATGAACGAGATCTCGTAGTTGGAGCCGAGCAGGGTGGAGAGCGAGTTCAGTGCGTTGTCCACCGTCACGCCCTTCTGCTGCGCCAGCTCGTTGTCGATGCGGAGCAGATACTGCGGGAAGCTCGCGCTGTAGAAGCTGAAGACGCTGTTCAGCTCCCTGCGCTTGTTGAGCGCCGCCACGAAGTCGGTGTTGATCTGCTCCATGCGCTTGTAGTCGCCGGAGCCGGCCTTGTCGAGCAGGCGCAACTCGAAGCCACCGGCGGCACCGTAGCCGGGCAGGGCCGGGGGCAGGAAGAACTCGATGTTCGCGCCGGTGATATCCTTGGCCTTTTCCTCCATCTCGGCGATGATCTCCTGCGCCGAGTGCTCGCGATCGCTCCAGTCCTTGAGATTGATGAGGCACGTGCCCGTGTTGGCGCCGGTACCTTCCGTCAGAATCTCATAGCCGGCCAGCGACGACACCGACTTCACGCCGTCCACCTCCTCGGCGACCTTCTGCAGGCGCCGCACGATATCGTTCGTGCGCTCGAGCGTGGAACCCGGGGGCGTCTGCACGATGGCGTAGAACATCCCCTGGTCCTCGTTGGGGATGAAGCCGCTCTGCACCGTACGCGAGGTGATCCACGTCGCGCCGCAGAGCAGCAGGAGCACGCCGTAGGTGATGATGCGCCGTGAGGCGATCAGCTTGAGCAGGCCCACGTACCGATCGGTGACGCGGCCAAAGATACGATTGAACGCGTCCAGGAACCGCCCCACCGGAGAGCGCCGCTCGCCATGGTGCACATGCGGCTTGAGCAGCATGGCACACAGGGCAGGCGTGAGCGTCAGCGCCACGAAACCCGAGAGGACGATGGCGGTGGCCATCGTGATGGAGAACTGCCGGTAGAAGATGCCCACCGGCCCGGACAGGAAGCCCACCGGGACGAAAACCGCCGCCATGACCAGCGTGATGGCGATGATCGCGCCCGCCAGCTGATCCACCGCCTTGCGCGTGGCCGGAAGCGGGCCGAGCCCCTCCTGCTCCATGATGGCATGCACGCCCTCGATGACCACGATGGCGTTGTCGACCACGATCCCGATCGCCAGCACCAGAGCGAACAGCGTGATCAGGTTGAGCGTGATGCCGAACAGCTGCATGAACGCGAACGTGCCGATGAGCGAGACCGGCACCGCGATCGCCGGAATGATCGTGGAGCGCCAGTCGCCCAGGAACACGAACACCACGAGACCCACGAGAATGAACGCCTCGACCAGCGTGTGGAGCACCTTCTCGATGGAGGCGTCGAGGAACTTCGAGACGTCATAGCTGATCTCGTAGTGCATGCCCTTGGGAAAGGTCGACTTGGCAATCTCCTCGAGGCGCGTCTTGACGTCGGCGATGACCTGGTTGGCGTTGCTGCCGTACGACTGCTTGAGCACGATGGCGGCCGAGGGCTTGCCGTTGATCGTGGAGTAGATGTCGTACATCGAGCTGCCGAACTCCACATCGGCGATGTCCTTGAGATGCAGGATCTCGCCATTCGGGAGCGCGCGGATGACGACGTTCTCGTATTCCTCCTTGGTCGTGTAGCGGCCCGGGTACTTGATGACGTACTCGAAGGCCTGCGACCGCTTGCCTGAGCTCTCACCCGTCTTGCCGGGCGACGCCTCGAGGCTCTGCGCGCTGAGCGCCTCCATCACCTCGTCGGCCGACACCTTGAACGCGGTGAGCCGCTCCGGCTTGAGCCAGATGCGCATCGCGTACTCGCGGTTGCCGAGGATGTCGGCGAAGCCCACGCCGTCCACGCGCTTGAGCTCCGAGAGCAGGTTGATGTCGGCAAAGTTGAAGAGGAACTTCTGGTCGGCGGTGGGATCCTCGGAGTACACGTTGATATAGAGGAGCATGTTCGGCTCCTCTCGCGTGATCTTGACGCCCTCGCGCACCACGATGGGCGGCAGCTTGTTGACCACCGAGGCCACGCGGTTCTGCACCGCCAGCGTGGCCTGATTGGGATCGGTGCCGAGGTTGAAGACCGCCTGGATGTTCGCTTCGCCGTCGTTGCCGGCGTCGGACGCGATGTACTTGAGCCCCGGCGCCCCGTTGATCGCGCGCTCGAGCGGAATCACCACCGCCTTGATGAGCAGCTCGTTGTTGGCGCCCGGGTAGTCGGCCACGACCGTGACCTTGGGCGGCGAAATGCTCGGATACTGCGTGACCGGCAGTTGGGTCAGCTCCAGACCGCCGACGAAGAGCACCAGCAGCGACAGGACGATCGAGAGGATCGGCCGCTGAATGAACCGATTCAGCATGGCGGCCTATTCCGCGCGGAGGCGCAGCGTCTTGAGGACGTCCTTCATGTCCTTCATCTCGAAGGTGATGACGTCGTCGTCCTTCACCTTCTGCACGCCCTCGAGCAGGATCGTGTCGTCCTTCGAGATGCCGCTCGCCACCACGAACAGGTCGGGGAGCCGGCCCGCGACCGTGATGAGCGTCGCGTGGACCTTGTTCGCCTTGTCCACCACGAACACGTACGTCTTGTCCTGGATCTCGTACGTGGCCTTCTGCGGAATGATCAGCGCCTGCCGGTACGGCACGGTGAGCAGCACCTTTCCCGTCTCGCCGTTGCGCAGCAGCCGCTCGGGGTTCGGGAAGACGGCCCGGAAGGCGATGTTGCCGGTCTCGTTGTCGAACTCCCCTTCCACGGTTTCAATGGTGCCCTCGTGCGCGAACCGGGTGTTGTTCGCCAGCTGGAGCGCCACCTTCTGCCCGCCCTTGTTCGACCGGTTGGCCTGATAGTCGAGATACTCCGGCTCGGCCACATTGAAGTACGCAAACATGCGGCTGTTGTCGGAAAGCGTGGTGAGCAGCTCCCCCTCTTCGATCAGGCTCCCGAGCTTCTTGGGGATCCGATCGAGCACGCCATCGAACGGCGCGCGGATATCCGTGAACGACAGATGCAGCCGTGCCGCCGCCGCTTCGGCCTTGGCGCCATCCAGCTTGGCCTGCGCCAGCGCCTGTTCGTTCCTGGAGATGATCTTCTTCGTGGCCAGCGCGGTCGCGTTCTCGAGCTCGATCTCCGCTGCCCGCACCTCCGCTTCGGCCTTCTGCAGGTCGGCCTCGTACACCTTCGGCATGATCTTGAAGAGCAGCTGACCGGCTCGCACCGTGCGTCCTTCGTCCACCGGCATCTGGTCGAGGAAGCCCTTCTCCTGCGCGCGGATCTCGATATTGCGGAACGAGCGAATCTGCGCGACGTACTGCTTCTCGTACGACGTATCCATCACGATGGGCTTCGTGGCCACATACTTCGCGGCCGCTTCTTCGGGCGGCGCTGCGTGACGGCACGCCTGCAGAACGGCGAGGGCTACGAGCCCCGCCACACGGGTCTTCGGGATCATGTGCGAAAGTCGAGGAATGGTCCGCGGCGAAAGCGCACGCGTGGCATGGTCGATTCGCACACAAACTGATCCGGCTTGGCTGACACGACCCTAACAACGACGAGCACCCTGCAAAAACGCGGGGCCAGTCGATGGACTGGCCCCGCGTGTGGCCGCGTACCGTGCGTGCAGGGTGCTCAGGCTACCGTGATGGCGCCTGCGTTCTTCGCCAACCATCCGTCGAAGTCCAGCAGCGCCGGATTCAGCACGCGCGAACGCGCCGCGTCACGATACCCCTGGAACTCGTCGCCCAGGATGGCCTGGAACTGGAACATGTTCCCGAGGTCTTCCGCTCCCGGGAAGCCGAGTCCGCGGTACACGTCGAAGGGCACGTCGACGAACTGCACCGGCCGTCCGAGGGCGCGCCCGAGCTTCTCGGCCATCGCCTCTCCCGAGAGCGACTCGCCAGCGACGCCGATGCGCTGCCCCACGAGCTCCGTTCCCTCATTGAAGATCCCAAAGGCGCAGCCTCCGATGTCGCCGGCGGCGATGCCCGGCAGCTTCACTCCACCCAACGGCATCGCGAAGACGGCCTGGCCCTGCTCGTTGGCGCGCGGCCCCATGCCGAAGTGAATGAGGTTGTCCCAGTAGAAGGCGGCCATCATGTACGTGGTCGGTGCGGCTTCCGTCGCGAAGATGTGATCCACCGCGCCCTTGCCATCGAAATGCGGCACCTTGTAGCGCTCGGCGAGCGTGGGGAGCCGCGAGTCGCTCAGCGGGATCCACCGGCGCGTGTCCTCGAGCGTCGACCACACCACGTGCTGCACGTCCGCCGCCTTCGTGGCGCGCGCCATGGCGGCCGCCTGCGCTTCCTCGCGAGGCGCGCTGAAATGCTCCCAGAAATTCGTCACGCAGAACGCGCCGTAGGCGCCGGCCAGCGCCGGGGCCAGCGTCTCAGGCTGGTCGGCATCGGCGGCCACGACCTCGACGCCCATCGAGGCGAGCGCCTTCGCCTTGTCGGAATCCGGATGGCGCGTGATGGCCCGGGCCACGAAGCCGCTGGACGGATTGGCCGCGATGGCGCGAATCAGGCCGCCGCCCTGAGCGCCGGTTGCGCCAAACACGGCGATGATGCGAGATGCCACGAGTCCTCCGAAGAAGATGCTAGGTTAAGAGAGTCCGCTGCGGTGTACGCTTCGCCGCCCGCCCCCGTTCCGACCGCGCCCATGGCTGCCCAGAACCCGCTCACCGCACTCGGCATCGATGACGCCCGTTGGGCGGAGATCCGCGCGGTGCTCGAGGCCAGTGACCGGTATCAGCTCGTGGAGCGGTTCGAGCCACAGGCCGCCTATCATAGCCCCGACGGACGCGCGTTGCTCACGGCGCTCTTCCTCGACGTGGAGACCACCGGACTCATCGCCGGCCGCGATCGGATCATCCAATTGGCCATCGTCCCGTTCACGTTCGAGAAGGACACCGGGCAGATCTTCGCCGTGGAGCCCTGTGCTTCGTGGTACGAGGACCCCGGCTTTCCCATTCCGCCCGACGTCACGGCGCTGACCGGCATCACCGATGCCGATGTGGCCGGCAAGCGCATCGACGACTCGGCCGTGTCCGCGCTGCTGGCGCGCAGCGTGCTGGTGATCGCGCACAACGCCGCCTTCGATCGCGCCTTCTGCGAATCCCGACTCCCGGCGTTCGAGAAGGCGTGGTGGGCGTGCAGTCAGCGCGATGTGCCATGGGTCGAGGAGGGGCTGCAGTCGGCGCGGCTCGAATGGCTCGCGTACAAGCACTGCGGACTGTTCTACGAGGCACACCGGGCCGATATCGACTGTGGGATCGCGGTGCACCTGCTCACCACGGCACTCCCCTCCGGTCGGTTGGCGATGCAGGCCCTGCTGGGCAACGCGCGCCGCAGGGACGCCCGGGTCTGGGCGATCAACAGCCCCTTCGACACGAAGGACGTGCTCAAGGCGCGCGGCTATCGGTGGAGCGCGGGTGAGGATGGCAGCACGAAGGCCTGGTATCGCGATGTCGAGCAGTCTGCCGCCGACGCCGAGTGCGCGTGGCTCGCCGAACAGGTGTATGCCGGCTATTCGGGGCGTCCCACCGTGGTGCCCTTCGATGCGCGGCTGCGCTACTCGCCGCGATTGGTGCGCGCCGACGTGAAGAGCCTGTAACGCGCGGCAGCCGAGCCGTCACCTGCGCGGCCCCACACGTTGCGCGCGGGCCGTGGCAGTCGTCGCCCCCCTGAACGTCGCCGCGACCTCGACGGTGCGGGCGCGTGACGTCCCTTTTGCTCGCAGGCTGTTGATGCTTTCCCAAACGCCGCCGTCGGCGGCGATTCAGGTGGTTCGGGCGCTGCACCGGCAGGGCCCATTCCCGACCTTTGTCGCGCAAGCCGGCGTGCAGTTCTTCGTGCCCGCCGGCCCGGTGCGGGCCGTGATCATCGGACTCGACGCACAGGCGCGGCGGGAGATGCCGCAGGGCGCCCCGTATCGCCTGACCGTACGCGCGGCACCTCCGGCCTGTGGCTACGAGGTGGGACGGGAGTACACCATCCGCGCCGCCTGCCTCCAGCTCGACCCCGACGCGGCGCAGCCGGCGCTCATGCCGCCCGTCGCCGCTTCCGCACCGCCCGCCCCCGCCCGTCCGATGTTCCTGGTCGCCTTCATGCGCGAAGGGGGCACCGCGCCGGTGCAGGGTACGGTGCTCGTTGCTGCCGACACGCTCGAAGCGGCATCGGCCGCCGCGATGCAGCAGCTCACAGCCGAACTGGAGGACGACGTGCGAGAACGCGGTGAATCACCCGAGGCGATGGTGCTCCTGCTCAACGCGTCGGAAGTGCCGCCGTCCACCGGCGGCGGCGCGGCCGCCGTGCTCGCAAGCGTGACGTGGTGAAGCGTCACGTGGTGAAGCGTCACGTGGTGAAGCGTCACGTAGTGATGTGATTTGCACGAGGGCGCCAAATGCTGACGGCGCCCTTCGCGTTTTCCCTACGTAAAAAGCGCAATACACTGATCGTAGAAATCCGGTCGCTTCCGAAACTTCAGGACACGTGCACTCCCCCTCGCAGTAATCGCACGCACCGCACAACAGCCCCGGGAGCGGGCCTGACTCATGAAAACCCATCGCATTGCCCTTCTGCTCGCCAGTGCCCTGTTGGCCGTGGCCTGCGAAGGCCCCATGGGGCCCGCCGGCCCCGCGGGATCGAACGGCACGAATGGCACGAACGGCACGAACGGCACCAATGGCAAGGACGCCAATACGTCCTGCCTCTCCTGCCACTCCACCGCCAAGATGACGGCGATGGGTGACCAGTATGCCCTGTCGAAGCACTTCACCGGCAACACCAGCGCGCGCAACACCAAGTGGTGCGCCGGCTGCCACACCAGTGAAGGGTTCCTCGAGAAGCTGAGCGCCAACAAGTTCACCGTCTCGAACGACATCCCGAATGCCACGCGCATCGGCTGCTCGACGTGCCACAAGCACTCCGGCTTCGATTTCGCCGTCGATACCACCACGGCCATTCTGCAGACCACGGCGCCGGTCGCACTCTACTACGACCAGAATCTCAAGACGACCGATTTCGGCAAGCTGAATAACCTGTGCGTGAACTGCCACCAGATCCGTGGCGCCACGTCCAACACCTACACCGACTCGCTGGGTGCCAGCAAGACCTTCGTCCAGCTCCCGTTCTTCCCGTTCTCGCCCACCAAGGACGACAACGCGAGCGTGAACTACCAGGTCGGCCAGAGCTTCTCGGTGCATGATGGCAACCAGTCGAACCTGTTCGCCGGCAAGAATGCCTACGAATACACGGGCGTGGCCTACACCCGCACGTGGAAGCACAGCGACTGGAGCTGCACCACCTGCCACATGAACAAGTACGATCCGACCACCAAGCTCGGTGGCCACACGCTCAAGCCGAACGAAGCGATCTGCGAGAGCTGCCACACGTCCGACAAGATCGTGCCGACGCAGGACAAGATCAACGCGAAGCGCATCGAGCTCGGTGAACTGCTCGCGGCACGCAAGGTCTTCAAGAAGACGGTGAACGCCACGACCGGTGTGGCGAGCTACTCCGCCGTCCAGACGCACGACTTCTACGGCCGCCTCTTCCTGAACACGGCGTCCACGAACAAGTACGCCACGGCGCTGGTCAGCGCGAATACCGTCTCGCCCACCACGGGGCTCGTGATCTACAACAGCACGGTCACCATGGGCACCGACGCCGCGTGGGCCGACCGTATCGGCCGCCCGTGGAAGATGGGTGAACTGGGTGCCGCCTATAACTACGGCTACATCAACAGCGAACTCTCGCTCGGTGTGCACAACCCGGTCTATGCGATGCAGGTGCTGCAGGCCTCCATCGATTGGCTCAAGTCGCACCCGTAACCACGCACCGTGATGCGGGAGTGATGCACGCGCGGGGCCCGTCCACTCGGACGGGCCCCGCTGGCGTTGTTGGGGGCGCCGCGAGCGCCCGTTAGTTTGCGCGCCATGGCCCCCCGCGTCCGGTATCGCCGCACTCTGATCGCCGCGCTGCTCACGATGCTCACGATGCTCACGATGCTCACGATGCTCGCGGGCGCGCGGTCGGCGGTGGGGCAGGCGGCGGCCGCCGTCTCGACGGTCGTCATCGATACCACGCGCGTCGTACGTCGCGTGGGACCGGCACCCGTGCTTGGCGGTGCCATCGACGCCCACGACACCGGCCTCGTCGACGCGCTGTGGAACCCGGCGGCGCTGCACGCCATGCGGAGCGTGGGGCTCACGCAGCTCACCTATCGCCTGCGCACCGAGCTCTCGGTGGCGGCCTGGCACTGGAATCCGCGCGGCCGCTGGAGCGATGCCGCGCAGGCGCAGGGGTACTGGACCTCCGACGACGCCGCCGGGCCGGCCATCCTGGCATCGGCCGGTTATGATCTGCCGCGCCGCGGGAACACCTTCGACCAGGCCGGCCAGCACGACTGGTCGCGTCTCACCGATGGCCAGCGCGCGACCTTCTGGAAGAGCAACCCCTATCTCGACACCCGCTACACGGGTGACGACAATGCGGCGCACGAACAGTCGGTGGTGGTGGATCTCTCGCGCGCCGTTCCAGTCAACGCGCTGCGGATCGCGTGGGCGGCGCCGTGGGCCACCGCCTACACCGTGGAGCGCTGGGATGGCGACAATCACCTCCCCGCCGACGCGCAACCCGCCGGGCGATGGGTGCCCTTCCACGGTGGCGCGATCGTCGGCGCGCGCGGAGGGGTGGTCACGCACCGTCTCGCCGAGCAGGCGCTCATGACACGGTGGCTGCGTGTGCGCCTGCACACCAGTTCCCGCACCGCACTCCCGGGAAGCCGCGACGCACGCGATTCGCTGGGCTTTGCCATTCGCGAGCTGTACGTCGGGCGCCTGTCGCGTACCGGGCAATTCCGCGACGTGGTGCGTCATAGCGCCTCGCAAGCGCAAACGGCCACCTGGACTTCCTCCACCGATCCGTGGCACCGTGCAGTCGATCGCTCACCCGATCTCGAGCACCCCGGCATCGACCGGGTGCGGCAGAGTGGACTCGTGGCCGACAGCGCCATCATGTGGTCGGTGGGCGCGCTCTACGACACGCCCGAGAATGCGGCCGCCCTGCTGCGCTACCTGCGGGCCCGCGGCGCTCGCGTGGCGCAGATGGAGATCGGCGAGGAGCCCGATGGGCAGTACGTGCGCGCGGAGGACTTTGCCGCGCTCTATCGGCAGGTGGCGCGCGCGCTGCGCGCCGTCGATTCGAACGTGCTCCTCGCCGGCCCCTCGCTGCAAAGCACGCAGCTCGACGTGCGATTCTGGCCCGATACCGCGTACGCCACCACCTGGCTGCAGCGCTTTCACGCCGACCTCGTGAAGCATCAGGCGGCCGATCTGCTGCAGCGCATCACCTTTGAATGGTATCCGTTCGACGCCACCTGCGACGCCGCCGGCCCGCAGCTCGCGCGACATCGCAGTGTGTTCGACCGGGCGCTCGCGCGATTGCGCCCGCCGCTCGATGGGGTGCCATGGATACTCACCGAAATCGGCTACTCCGCCTTCGCCGGCGAAAGCGAGGTCACCCTCGCGGCGGCCGTGCTCTTCGCAGATGTCATCGGCCGTGGGCTCGAGCAGGGGCTCGAACGTGGCTATGTCTACCGGTGGGAACCGGCGAGCCTGCAGCCGGCGCCGCGGTGCGGTACGCTCGGCATCAACGCCATGCACCTCGTCACCGACGACCTCGTGCTGCGTGATTCCACTGCGGTGCTGCAGACGGTGCGCCTGCTCCAGCGTGAGTGGTTGCCCTCGGCGGGACATACTGCCGATCTGCTTCCCGCGTCGGCATCACCTGCCGATACCGCGCCCGAACGGGTGGCCACGTATGCGCTCCGCCACGACGACGGCACGTTGGCGCTGCTGCTCGTGCACCACGACACTTCGGCGTCGCTGACGGTGCGCCTGCCGGCCGCGCCGAGCGGGGGCACGATGCGTGTCACGCAGTACGGACCGGCGCAGTACGCCTGGCAGCCGGCGCGCGGTGGCGGGCGCACGGTGCGTAACGCGCCGCCACGCACGCGGGAGCTGCGCGGACCGGAGCTCACCCTGCCGCCCCTCTCGATCACCGTGGTGCGCTGGCCCCGGTAGCCCGCGATCAGCGGGCGCGGTGCCTCAAGAAATCCCTTGTGACGACGGCCACAATCAACCGTCGTCCGGGATATGCGGCCTCGCCTTCCCCTCCGTCGTGCGGCGCGCGCGGGTCTCACCCTGTGCTTGACCATCGCGGCTCCGTCCGTGTCCGTGCCGGCGCAGGTCGCACCGGTGGCGCCGGTGGACCCGATGACGCCGCCGAGGATCGACGGATTCGCGCCCGCCGCCATGGTCGGCATCAATGTCGCCATCGGGGCCGGCGTGGCCGGCGTCCATGCGTGGCATGGTCGACGCCCCGTGGCACGCGCGCTCTGGCAAGGAGCGCTCGGTGGCGCCGTGATGGCCGGTGGGTTTGGGATGAGTGCCTGGCACGCCGACGTGGCCCGGTTGGCCGCCGGCCAGGTGGTCGCCGTCGGGGCCAGCATGGCGCGCAACGCTGGTCGCGGGGCTGGCCTCGTCGAGACGCTCACCTTCCCGCTCTCCCCGCTCCTCGTGGAGCATCAGCGCGACTCGACGGGGCAGGGTGAGTGGCGCGTGCGCCTCTCCGCCGGAGCCCTGTGGGGCGTGGTGGAACGGGGAACGGCCCGCCAGGGGATGCAGCTCGATTGGGCCGCCACGGGGGCCACCGGGGCCCCGGTCTTCCGCACGAGCGCCCCCGGGTTCTCGGCTGGCGTGAACTGCCCCGAGGGCGTGGCCTGCCGGCGGGCTGGCAACTCCACGCTGGGCACGATCGCCTACGACGCCCGGCGCACGCCGGCTGAGCGGCAGGCGACGCTCAGTCACGAGGCGGTGCACGTTGCCCAGCGCTCCCGGGATCTCATCCTGTTCGGGGCACCCCTCGGGAACTGGCTGGCCGCGCGCGGGGGGCCGGTTCGGCATCTGGGGCGGCTCTTCGTCCTCGACGGCCTGATGCCCCTCAATTGGATCGACCAGGCCAGCGCCCGTCGGTGGTCCGGCTACCAGAGCTGGTACGAACGGGAGGCCCGTACGGTCGCGCCCGGCAGCGCGGCCAGCTTCCGGAATGCGATTCGTCCCTAGAATCTTCAAACTTCGCTGTTGCGCCCTTCCGGACACCGTACTATAGTCCTTTACAGCGAAGCGCGTCCCATGGGGCGTGGACATGTTCCGACAGACCGGGCCTGCCAGCGAGCGGGCCCTTTTTTTGTTGCAGCGCGAGCCATCGGGTGATGGCGACCCATCGTGAGGGCGATCACGAGCAGGTGGAGTCGGTAGCTTTTGCATCGCAATGGTGCTCCGACTGATACCAGGATTTCAGAAGAGGAGCAGCATCGTATGCGTACGACCGGCACTGTGAAGTGGTTCAACGACGCGAAGGGTTTCGGCTTCATCACCCCGTCGAACGGCCAGAAGGATTGCTTCGTGCATCATTCGGCCATCCAGGGCAGCGGCTTCAAGTCGCTGGCCGAAGGCGAGCAGGTGGAGTTCGACATCGTGCAGGGCCAGAAGGGTCCCGCCGCTGAAAACGTCGTCAAGATGGGCCGCTAAGCTGTCCTTCGATCCGGAGTCCCGATGAAGGACGACATGATCGAATTCGAGGGCGTGGTCAACGACGTGCTACCCAGCGCGATGTTCCGCGTCACTCTCGAAAACGGACACAACGTGCTCGCGACAATGGCTGGGAAGATGCGGAAGTTCCGCATTCGCATCCTGGCGGGGGATCGGGTAACGGTGGAAGTCTCGCCGTATGACCTGTCCCGCGGACGGATCACTTTCCGCCACAAGTAAGCGAACCACGCACAGCACCAGAGGGGCCCCGCCAATCGGCGGGGCCCCTTTTGCTTGTTGGCGCGTGCCGTCACTACGTTTGCTCCCGTGACGACGATCGATTCCGCCCCATCGAACACGGCCCCGCTCTCCGACGCCGAGGCAGCCGCCCGCAAGCGCATTCTCACGGTGCTCTTCGTGGGCGTCTTCATGGCTGCCCTCGACGCCGCCGTCATCGCGCCGGCCATTCCCGCGCTCCGCGCCGCCTTTGGCGTCGACAACCGGCAGATCGGTCTGGTCACGATCGTCTTCAGCCTCTGCTCCATGACGAGCACCGCGCTGATGGCCAACCTGAGTGATCGCTTCGGCCGCCGGGCGATCTACCTCATGGATATCGCCGGCTTCGCGCTGGGCTCCCTCATCATCGCGCAGTCCACCTCGTTCGGCGTCTTGCTCGTTGGACGCGCCATTCAGGGACTGAGTGCGGGCGGCATCACCCCCACGGCCAGCTCGGTGGTCGGCGACACCTTCCCACCGGAACAGCGGGGGCGGGTGTTGGGGCTGATCGGCGCCACCTTCGGCATGGCATTTCTGGTGGGGCCGGTGCTCGCGTCGCTGCTGCTGGTGTGGGCCAGCTGGCCGTGGATCTTCCTCATCAATCTGCCCACGGCCGCGATCGTCTTCGCGATTAGCTGGCGCGCGCTGCCGCGTCGCACCGCAATCATCGAGCATCCGCCGTTCGATTATGCTGGCATCCTCGTGCTGGCCACGCTGCTTGCCGGGCTCACGCTCGGGATCAATCGGGCGGTGGACATCTCGCTCAACGTGCACGTCTGGCCGTATCTGCTCCTCATCGCCGCGATCGGCGTGCCGGTACTCATTGCCATCGAGCGCCGCGCCGCGCAGCCCATCGTGCCGCTCTCGCTCTTCGTGTCGCGCCAGCTGCGTACCACGTGGGCGCTCTGCGTGGGCGCCGGTTTCGGCATGGGGAGCGTGATCTTCATTTCGAGCGTGGCGGTGGCCGCATTCGATGTGCCGTCACGCAAGGCCGGACTGTTGTTGCTGCCGCTGGTGCTCTGTTCGGCCGCGGCGAGTGCGGTCTTCGGGCGGATTCAGAATAAACTCGGCGCGCGCAACGTGATGCTGAGTGGCTTCGGCACCCTGCTCGTGGGCTCGGCGCTCGTGGCAGTCGGCGCCGACGTGTTCTGGATCTTCATGCTCGCCACGCTGTTCGTTGGCGCCGGCGTCGGCATCGTGGTCGGCGGCACCTTGCGCACGGTCGTACTCGACGAAGTGAGTGCCAGGGAGCGCAGCGCCGCCCAGGCGCTCGTCAACATCGGCATCGCCATCGGCAACCTGATGGTCGTGGCGGTCCTGAGTTTCCTCGCCGACCGCGCCGGCGGTGGACTGCGCGGCCTGCAGGTCGCCTACGGCGCCGCCGCCATCGTGATGGTGGCGATGATGGCGCTCAGCACCAGGCTGCAGGTAAAGCGCCAATCCGTCTGAGCGCCCCGATCCCTTCGTTCCTCGTTGACCCCGCAAGGCTTTTCAAGAGCTCTGCGGGGACAACGGGGGAACGGGGAGACACGTCAGCTTCAGCGTTTCAAGGGGTCAGAGTTGTTGATCCAATCTCAAGGGGTCGGAATTTCAAGGGGTCAGAGCTGTTGATCCAACGTCAACATCCCACGTTTCATGGGGTTAGCTCCCTGCCATCCGCTCAAAAAATCAACAACTCCGACCCCTTGATCGCCGCAAAAAATCAAAAACTCCGACCCCTTGATCGGAGCGCCCCGTTCCCCCGTTGACCCCGCACAGCTTTTCAAAAGCTCTGCGGGGACAACGGGGAAACGAGAGGTACGTGAGCGTTGAACCCGCATCGGCCCTTCTCAGGCCCGAAGCACGAACGCGACCGCGACGAAATGCAGCCCCGCCCCCACGAGCGTCAGGGCATGGAACACCTCGTGGTAGCCGAACACGCGCGGATTCGGATTGGGTCGCTTGGTGGCGTAGACCACGGCACCGACTGAATAGGCGAGCCCGCCCAGCACGATGAGCGTCATCTGCGTGGCCGTGAGCGCGCGGTACACATCGCCGAGGTAAGGGACCGCGGTCCACCCGACCGCGAGCGCGACGAGCGCGCGCAACATCTTCGGCGCGCGTGGCACGAAGAGCGTGAGCAGCGCACCGAGGGTCACGCCGATCCACACGGCCACCAGCAGGTGGCGTCCGGTCTCGCCACCCACGCCCAGCAGCGCGATGGGTGTATAGGTGCCGCCGATGAGTACGAAGATCGACGCGTGATCCGCCCGCCGCCACCACGCCCGTACCGCGGGTCGCCAGTCTACGCGATGGTACGTGGCGCTCACGCCGAAGAGCAGCGCCAGACTGAGCGCGTAGATCGCCGCGGCCACCCGCTTGGGCGCCGTGGGCGCCAGCGCAACGAGTGTCGTGCCGGCGCCAAGCGCGTACGCGGCCGCCCACTGGTGCAGACGGCCACGCCAACGGGGCTTGCCAAGGTCGTGCGACTCGGTGCGGGGCAGCGTCATGCATGAAGCTTCGCTGGCCCCGCCGACCCCGTCAACGCACGCGCCGACCGCGTCTACTCCGAGGCCGTCGTGACATTCGAGCGCGCCCACGGAATTACATCCAGCCGCTCGAAGGGAATCGGCTCGCCGGTCTGCTCATCCATGCCGAACTGTTCCGGTGACCGCGTCAGCCGCTCGAGCGCGGCGTCGATCTCGGCCAGGTCACTCGAGCGCCGCGTGGCGAGCGTCGCCTCGAGCTCGCGGTTCTGCGTGTCAGTGCCGAGGTCAGCCGGGTGCTGCGGCACCTTGGAGAGATTACCCGCCGGCTCATCGATATCACGCTCGGCTTCGCTTTCGGTGAACTCGCGCAGCGGGCGGAGCAAACGCTCCCGCTCTTCGCGCAGACGACGTTCGAGATGCTGCAGTTGTGCGGCAGGCAGTGCCATGATGCGGATCCGGTTGAAGTCGGAGCCGCATCAAGGCAATGCGTGGGCCAACGCTTATCCGCGAGCGAGACTGCGCTGCATGGCGGCCACGTCCGCGCCGTGGTCACGCATCACGCGCGCGACGTCCGGCTCATCAAGCAACGCCACCAGGAGCGTCGACACGCCCAGAATCCGGCGCGCCTGATCGCGAACAACTGCGCGCGCACGATCGAGCACGGCCTCGCTCGCCGGGCTCAGCGGCAGCTCGGGCACCTCAGCGGCCGCCGGCGCGTCCAGTCGCGCGGCAAACGATGCATGGAAGGCGGAGGCGTCCACGCCGTGTTGAATGCGCAGTAACCCACCGGACAACGTGCGGGCGATGCCAAACAGCAGGTGCAGCGGCTCCACGACAGATGCGCCTTGGTGGTGCGCGTCATGCGCAGCCTGCTGCAGCGCTTCGCGTACGCGCGTATCAAGCGGTACGTCACTGGCGAGCTTCTCTCGGACCTCAGCCAGCAGCGCCTCAGGATCCCAGCCGAGGAGGCGGGCGATGGTCGCGCGTACCGGCAGACGCGGGCTGCTGTCCAGAAAGAGCCACTTGGCCATCTGCCGAGCACTGCGCGAGCTGGATGCGCCGGGCGCGTCGGGATCGGCGCCAGCCTTGAGCAGCGCCTCGATCATCGCGGGGGAGTCACCGCGTGCACCAACGGCCATCGCAAGCGGGGTCATGTCACCCCACACGCGGTTGAGCGGCGCGCCCTGTTCGGCAAGGAATACCGCGGCGTCGACCCGATCATTCATGACGGCGATGAAAAGCGCCTCGAAGAGCCGATCCACGGGTGAGGGATCGAGCGTGGCAGGGAGGGCACGCCCACGATGCGCGAGTTCCCAGGCCGGCCGAATGTCGTACGCCGCGCGCACCGGGCGACCGGCGGCGTCCAGCAGTCGTCGCATGCCGGCCACGTCTCCGAGTCCGGCCGCAATCCACAACGCAGGGCGCGGCGTGCAGCGCGTGGCGAGCAGATCCACGGTCTCGCGCGGCCAGAGGCGCAGCAGCGCCAGCTCGAGAATGGGCACACCATGCGCCGGCGTGCGATTGGGATCGACGCCGCGCTCGAGGAGTGCCCGCAGTTCCGCCGGCTGCAGGAACATGCGCCGCCACAGCTGACGGGTGAGCTCATCCTCGACCGACATGCCATGCGTCGCGAGCCAACGGAGGATCGGGTCGACGACATCGCGCGGGAGCGTCGACTCGGCATGGACCGCCGCGGCGATGAGCGAGTCGCCCTTGTCCAGCGCCCGCGAGGACGGCGTGAGGAGCTCTGGGTATTGCGCGCACAAGGCCTGAACAGCCGGAAGATCCCCACGGTGTACGGCACGCAATGCGCGCACACGCCACTCGTCGCTCCAGTCCTCGCGTTCGCGCGCGTGCTTCGGTGCCTGCGCCACAAGGGCGTCCCACGACAGAAATCCGTTCTGTCGGGCGACGATCAGCTGCGCATCGGCTTCCGTGACCGTTTCGGTCCAGAGCGTCCGAGACGCTCGACCGAAGAATCTCGGGATGTAGGCGGCCAGCGCGTCCGCGAACCAGGGGACACGATTCTCGAACAGCACCAGCAGATTTCGCGCCGAGCGTGCGTAGTCCTCGCGCGAGATCGTGTCGTGATCAGTGCCTGGCTCCCCCACCCGCTCCGCCATCTCAAAGTACCGCACCAGCCGCGCCCAACTCGCAAACCCGTACTCGCGCGCCACTACGCGTTGCGCATCGGCAAGCTTCGGGGCAGGGGAGAGGCGCGGATCGATCGCGCGGGCGCGCGCCCACGCATCGGCGTCATCGGCACGAAGCGCCGCGAGCAGCGCCTTCGCCGCCTTGCGCTCGAACGCCAGGTTGGGGCGCGCCGGCAACGGGCGCGCGCCAACGGCATGCACGTCGGACATACGACCTCCTTTCGAAGTGGCCCCAGTCCGCGTGGTGGGCCCGAAAGAAGGGAGTGCCTACCCAATCGACCACATGCTTCGGAGGGGACACTCCCTTTCCGCGGACCGGAGGCGCTCCGACGGCGCCAATCGGAACCTCCGCGCGCGGCGCACGCGCGTCAAGTCGTTGGTTGCCCGCGTCAACGAGATCGTCCATTTTCGCAGCATGGCTCCGCACTCCACCCCCGACGCCGTCCTGCGCATCCTCGCCGAGAACGGACTCACACCGCAAACCCGGCTCTACCGCGAGGCGGTGTTCATGGCACTCGCACCCTCGGGCGCCCCGGACGTCTTCCGCGTGCACGCGAACAGCCATCCGGCGGAGTCCGTGGTCGACGTCTACGGCGCCGGTCACATCGTGCAGGCCGAGTCGCTCGGCAAGGGGCTCGCCTTCGCGCAGACGCCCACCTCGAACTGGCAGGAGACGATGGAGCTCCGCGCCATGAAGGGGATCACCGGTGCCCACCCCGAGGCGCGGGTCGAGGTGGAGATCACCGTCGGCGATGTGCTCGCGCAGGGGGGCCGGTTGTACCCCGTGGAATCGGTCACCGTGGAGCGCGCATGGTACTGCACGCTGCCCATCGGCGGGATCGACGCGCGCATCGTGATGTAGCGCCATCCGCTGCATCGCCGTAACTGATCTGCGGAGGGGCGGAGCATCGGAGCAACGGAGATCAGCCCATCTCCGTTGCCCCGCTGCTCCGCCCCTCCGCAAATCAGGTACAACCAAGCCGGCTATCGCCGACCGCGCTCAGTTCCGCGCCGTCAGCTGCGTCAACGCAATCCGGTACTCATTCGCCGCCGCATCCCACGCGATGCGATAGGCTGCCGGATACGAGCCCGCCGGCGACGCCTGCGCGCCCATCGGCAGCGGGATCACGCTGTCGCGCTGCGCTGTCGCCGAGGCCGCACGGCGACCAAGGATGAAGTCCCGCGTGATCATCGGCTCCACGAAGGTGAACTTCCCGTTCCACGAGCCATAGATGAACGTCGTCGTGAACGGCTTCGCAAGCTCCGGGTGACCGAGCAGCCCCTGGATCTCCGGCGAGCGCGCGTCGATCCAGTGCACGCCCATCTTCGGCACCGCCGGCGTCGGCGTTCCCGGCGGCACGAGCGTCGAATAGAACTGCGGCACCATCGCCGCCGGCGGCAGATTGTCCGCCTTCTGCTGGAAGTTCGCGTCCGTCGGCACGATCAGGTCACGCTCCGCCTTGGTGATCGTGTAGAAATGGAAGTCGAAGTGCGGAATCGTGTAGATCCCCGGAATCTCATGCCCCTGCGGATTCCAGTCGAGCTCGAGGAACTTGAACGGCGTCGGGTTCTGCTGCGGCATCTGCAGCAGGTACTCATGCGAGTCCACATGCTCGTGCCCGTCGCCGGATCCCGGCGGCATGTTCATCGGCGCGGGCAGTCCCTCCATCGCCTCCGGCGACAGCGCCACGCCGAGCTCGAGCGCGCGGCCGTTCTGCTTCTGATCAAGAATCACGTAGGTCCGCGCCTGCCCGTTGCCGAGCGGAATGGACGGACCGTACTGACGCGCGGTGCCATTCGGCAACGACACGACGTCGGTGGGGCCGGCGGGCGTCGCGCTGTCGTCAGAGCACGCACCCTGAGTGCCCAGGGCGGTCAGCACCAGCAGTGCTGGCGCAGCGAAGGTCGAAAGAGCACGCATGAGAAAGTCTCGAAGAAGTGGATGGACCGATGAGAACGCGCGGCGCACACCACCACCGCGGCGACGTGCGCACAGTCTCGTCGCGCGCCGTCATCGGCACATGGGTCGGGCATCCCGGGTCAGTTAACCCGCGTGCGGCGGGCACCACGTGCGTACTGTCCGCATCACCACGCTGATGCCATGTCCAATCGCGTGGTGCCTGGACCTCTGCTCACGAGATGAATCATGAATCCGCTCTATCGCCCCATGCCGGCCTCGCGTTCCGCGCGTCGTCGCCGCGGTTTCTGGCGCTTGACGCTTCGCTTTGCCGCCGGTGCCGGTCTCCTCCTCGCCGCCGCCGTCGGCGGCGCGCTCGGCGTGGCCGAATACCGCGCCCGCGCGCACTATGACGTCCCGGTGCATACCATCACGGTGCCCACCGATCAGGCAGCCGTCGAGCGCGGCGCGCGTCTCGCGCAGGTCCGCTTCTGTGCCGACTGCCACGGCACTGGCCTCACCGGAAAGGTCATGGCCGAAGATCCCGCGCTCGGACGCATTGCGCCGCCCAACCTCACCAACGGCCGCGCGCTCGGCGCACTCACTGACGCCGAGTGGGAGCGCGCCGTGCGTCACGGCGTACGCGCCGATGGATCGCCGCTCCTCATCATGCCCGCGCACGAGTTCACGAACATCACGGATGAGGACCTGGGCGCGATCGTTGCCTGGGCACGCCGTCTGCCGGCGGTCACGGCGCAGGTGCCGCCCACGCACGTGGGCCCGCTCATCAAGGTGCTCGACGTCGCCGGTCAGGTGGAAGTATATCCGGCGATGCTGATAGACCATCAGGCGGCGCATCGCGCGCACCGCGACGCGGAGCCGACGGCCGACTACGGCCGCTACATGGCGAGCACGTGCACCGGCTGCCACGGTACCGGGCTGAGTGGCGGGAAGATCCCCGGGACGCCGCCCGACTGGCCGGTAGCCGCGAACATCACGCCGAGCGGTATCGGCCACTACACGCTCGAAGACCTCACGCGTGTGCTGCGCACCGGCGTGCGTCCCGATGGCAGTCAGGTGAACGACGGGATGCCGTGGCGCTTCACGAAGAGCCTGGACGACACCGAGATCGCGGCGATCTACGCGTACCTCAAGACGGTGCCGGCCAAGCCTTTCGGCAACCGCTGAGTCGACGTCACGCCACGAACGCGCTGGCGGTCAGCCGTGATTCAGCTGACCGCCAGTTCGCGTTCCATGAGCAGCGGGCCCACGGCGGAACGATTGTTCACGCTCATTTTGAGCATCACCTGCTCGGCGTGATTGCGCACCGTGAAGAAGCTGAGCCCCATGCGCGCGGCCAGTTCCGCGTTGGTACAGCCATCGGCCATGAGACGCGCCACGGCGATCTGCCGATCGGTGAGCCCGTAGCGATCCTTGAGCTCTGTATCATCGAGCAGGCGCAGGAGGCCCGCCGACGCGGGCGGCACCGCCGCGGGCGCCTGTGCAGCGCGCATGCGCCGCAGGAGCGCCGAAATACGGGCGAGCAGTTCGAGCGCGCTGAACGGTTTCGTCACGTAGTCGTCGGCGCCCAGGCGAAAGCCTTCGAGCTTGTCGGCCTCGAGCGAACGCGCAGAGAGGATGAGCACCGGGCACTCGACGCCGCGGCCACGAAGCTCCTTGAGCACGTGGTAGCCGTCCTTGTCGGGCAGCCCGAGGTCGAGGAGCACGAGATCGGGCGGTTCGGCGCGTGCGCGAGCCAGCGCTTCCATGGCGCGGCCGGCGAGGAGCACCGTATGTCCCTCGAGTTCGAGGGTTTGCTGGAGCGCTTCGGCGTACGCCGGGGTGTCTTCCACCACCAGAATGCGGGCAGCCTGCAGCATAGACGTCGGTCGGAAAGAGTCAGGAAACGAAGCGATCAGTCTTCGATGCGCCGTTCGCGGTCAGCGAGCGGCAGGACGAACGAGAACGTGGCGCCCTCCCCTGGGGTCGAGACGGCCGTGAGGTCGCCGCCGTGTCCCTCGGCGATGGCGCGCGCAATCCAGAGTCCAAGCCCTACCCCGTCACGATCGCGTCTGTCACCACGCCAGAAGGCGGTGAACAGGTGCGGCATCAGCGACGAGGGAATGCCGGGGCCCGTATCGCGCACCGAGCCCACGAGCGCCGTACCGTCATCCTGACAGGCAAGTTTCACCGAAACCGTCCCACCGCGAGGGGTCACGCGCAGCGCATTGCCCACCAGATTGGAGAGCAGCTGTGTCACGCGGCCGCCATCCACGGTGACGAGCGCATCCGTGGCGTGCACCTCGAGCGTCACCCCCAGCGACTCGGCACGCGGCGCGAACATGCGGTACACCTGATCCGCCGGCTCCGACGCCGGGACCGGCGCACGCACCATGCGGAGCGCGCCCCCCTTGAGCGTGGAGGCGTCGAGCAGATCCTGCACCAGCCGCTGCATCGTGCCGGCGCTGGCGTGAATGGTCCCGAGGGCGGTGCGCGTGTACCGTCGGGCGCGCTCGTCGGCCTCCGTGCCGGCGCTCCGCTCATCCTCGGGCTGCAGGCTCGACAACATCTCGGCATACATCGCGATCGCGCCCAGCGGATTCCGCAGGTCGTGCGCAACCACGGCCAGCAGTCGCTCCCGTTCGCTCGTTGCCAGTTGTGCCTCGGCCAGGAGCTCGAGCGCTCGCTGTTCGGCAACTTCGGCGCGGGTGCGCAGTGCCTGTTCGTCGCGGTGGAGCACACGCGTGTCGAGCAGGTTCTCCACCCGCAGCAGCACCTCGGTGGCATCGAACGGCTTGGTCACGAAGTCGCGCGCGCCGAGCACCAGCGCCTTGTCGCGCGCCTCGAGTGTCGCATCGGCCGTGAGCACGAGCACGGGGCGGTACTCCCCCTCGGGGGTGTCCGCCACGAGATCCGCCAGCACGTCGAGCCCGTGCCGATGCGGCATGTGGAGGTCGAGGAGCACCAGGTCCGGGGTATGCTCCCGACTGAGCGCCGCGACCTGTCGCGGATCGGTGGTGCGCAGGAGGCGGGTGTAGCCATCAGCCTCCAGCAGCGCTTCGAGGAGATCCAGATTGGCCGGCTCGTCATCCACCAACAGGATGACGCAGTCGCGCAGGCGTGCGCGACGCACCGTGGACAAGGGCGAGATCACGAGATTCACGACGACGCCCCCCGGGGCGGGACAAAGCGGTCCACCACGCGCAGGAACTCGTCCACGTCCAGCGGCTTGGTGAGATAGGCGTTGGCGCCGATCACACGCAGGCGCTCAACAGAAGAGGGTGTGGCATCGGCGCTCACCACCACGATCGGCAGATCCGCCGTGCGCGCATCCGATCGGAGCCGGCGCAGCACCTGCTCGCCGGCGAGATCGGGGAGGTGGAGGTCGAGCAGGATCAGCTCCGGGCGATGCTCGCGCGCCAGCTCCACGCCCAGCTGCCCCTGGAGCGCCGGCAGCACGCGCCACCCCGGCCGTGCCAGGAGGATCGTCTCGACGAGGCTCAGGTTGGCGAGATTGTCCTCGATGTAGAGCAGGGCCGTTTCGCGATACGGGGTGGTGACGGCCGGGAAGTGCGCGCCGCTCTCGAACACGCGCATGGGGCTTTCCGCGCCATCGAGCGCGATCAGGAAGGTGCTCCCCTGCGCGGTCGTGCTCTCGAGCGTCAGCGTGCCCCCCATCGCTTCGCAGAGGCGCCGCGACAGCGCGAGGCCAAGGCCCGTGCCTTCCACATCGCTCTGCTCCGCGCCGAGGCGGGAGAACGGCGTGAACAGCTCGTTCATGCGGGCCGAGAGGATGCCGCGCCCGGTATCCACCACGCGCACCGAGCAGCGGCGCCCTCCCGAGCCGTCCGTGACAAGCCCCGCCTCGAGATACACGCTGCCGTTCGGTCGGTTGTACTTGATGGCATTGCTGAGCAGGTTGAGCAGCACCTGCACGAGGCGTTGCCGGTCCGCGTGGACGTACGCATCCACCGGCCACTGGCCGCCGTGCAACGTGATGCCATGCTGCTGCGCCAGCGGGCGCACCAGCCCGAGCGCCTCTTCGAGCACCGGCGACAGCGCGACCGGTTCGAGCGAGAACTGCTCGCGCCCCGCCTCGATGCGGGAGATCTCCAGCACCTCGTTGATGAGGTGCAGAAGATGCCGTCCCGCCTTCAGGATGTGCTGCACCGACTTGCTCTGCTGCACCGACAACTCGCCGCGGGCGAGCAACTGCGCAAAGCCGAGAATGCTGTTCATCGGCGTGCGCAGCTCATGGCTCATGCGACTGAGGAACTCGCTCTTGGCGCGATTGGCGCGCTCGGCCTCCTCCTTCGCTCGCGCGAGCGCCTCCTCGGCAGCTCGCCGGCCCGTGATGTCACGGCCGAAGGCGATCACGCCATCAAGAATCGTCTGCGACGACAGCGTGCGCCCGACGTTCTCCATCACCAGATAGCTGCCGTCCTTGCGACGGATGCGGAAGGTGGATGTGATCGGGATGCCCGGGTGATCACCCAGCCACTGCAGATCGGCCATCGTGCGCTCCACATCGTCCGGATGGAGCAGGTCCGCCGGACGGGAGCCGATGAGCTCGTATGGCGCGTATCCCAGTACCGCCTGCGACGACGGGGCGACGTACGTCATCGCCCCAGACGAATCGCAGATGAACACGAGATCGGCCGCGCTTTCGATGATCTGACGGAACCGTTCGTCGCGCTCGCGCAGCGCCTGCTCCACTTCCACGAAGTCGGTGATGTCGCGGCAGTTGGCGACCACGCCCTCGTCGGCGGAGTCGGGCGAGATCGTTCGCCCCACGCTTTCGAGCAGGCGCCACGAGCCATTCTTGTGCCGAATGCGATAGCGCAGGCTCGCCGTCGTCCCGGGATGCTGCATGAGCGACTGGAACACACCGAGCACGTACGACACATCGTCGGGATGCAGCAAATCCGCCGGCCGGCCGCCGAGCATCTCCTCCGGCGTGTACCCCAGCATGCGCTCCACCGACGAACTCACCGACGTGATCGCGGCGGTGGTGTCGACCAGCATGATGTAGTCCTGCGAATTCTCGATCAGGCGGCGGAAGTGCTCTTCGCGAAGCGCCAGCGCGTCGCGCGCCGCCGCCTGTTCCGCGAGCGCGCGTTCGAGCTGGGCGGTGCGCTCCGCCACGCGCTGCTCGAGCGCTTCGTTCGCCTGCCGAAGTGCGAACTCGGCCCGCACGCGATCGTTGATGTCGCGCGCGGTCGCGAGAATGCGATCCACGCCGTTGAGGGTCACGCGGCGCAGGCGGACCTCGCCCCATACCGGCGAGCCGTCCTTGTGCTTGCCCAGCCACTCGAAGCGCTGCGGAATGCCCGCGGCGGCTCCCCGGATGAAGGGCAGGGCGTCTTCGAGACGATAGGGCGGCACGCCGGCGCTCATCCCCGCCACCCCGCGCTCCATCTGTTCCTCGGCCGAGAAGCCATACATCTCGACGGCGGCCTGATTGACGGCGAGGAAGTCGCCGGTCTCGAGGTCGTGCACCCACATGGCGTCCGACGCGTGCTCGAAGATCGTGCGATAGCTCGCCTCACTCGCGCGGAGCGCCTCGAGTGTCTCCCGCCGCTCGGTAATGTCCAGCGACGTGCCGAGCACCTTGCTCAGGCGGCCGTCGGCGGTGGGCACAAGCACCCCTCGGGCCTGCATGAGTCGCAGCACGCCATCGGCCCGCCGGGCGCGAAACTCCACCGTGACCGGCTCGCCGGCGTTCAGCTGCGCCATGGCCGCGGCGACCTTGGCCCGATCATCGGGGTGCAGCACGTCCTCCTCGAAGGCCCGATGCGACTTGGGCACCGTGTCGGGCGAGAGACGGTGCACCCGTCGCAGCTCCGTCGACCAGGTGACGGCACCCGTGTCGAGGTCGATCTCCCAGCTGCCGATCCCGGCCAGCTGTTCGATGAGATCCAGATGGCGCTGCTTGTCGGCCAGCTGGCGGTGGGTTTCGCGCACGAGCGCCCGGAGCGCCTCGGGAGAGAGGGCGTCCAGGTCGGGCATGGGCAGGGGGCCGTCGGGCGTACTGGTCATGGGAGGGAAATCTGCAGGCTGACGGGCAAGAGGGCCCGGGTCGGATGACCCAACCGTCCCACGTCCGGCGGTTGGTCCCAGATCGGTCGGGTAATCGCCGATACTCAGCCGGAACGCGATTCCTACACTACCCCCTGTGACTTTGTCCTCGGTCCCATCCTTCGATCCGTCCGACTCGCCCGACGAGTGGGGCGAGAGCGCCGTCCTCGACGCCGTGCCGCACGAAATCGCCGTGCTGGATGCGGACGGCCTCATTGTGTCGGCGAACCGGGCGTGGCAGCGCTTTGCGGAGCGATTTGCACGGGAGGGGTTCGGGCACCTCGAGGTTGGCGCTTCCTATCTGGCGGTGCACGACGCGTGGGCGGACCGCGGAGTGGACGCGTGCGCTCGCGCCGCCGCCGGCATCCGCGACGTGCTGGCCGGCCTTCGGGAGTCGCTCGACATCGAGCTGTGCGGCGGCGACTTTCACGCGGTCGAGGACTACACCATCGCCGTGCGCGCGCTGCCGGGGCGAGGCGGCGCCGTCGTGACACAGCAGAACGTCACGCTGCTGCACCGCAGCCAGATCGAATCGCAGGCGGTGGCGGAACGCCTGCGCCTGCAGATGGCCGCGCTCAATGCCACCGCCAACGCCATCGTGATTGCCGACGCGGCCGGGACGATCCAGTGGGCCAATCCCGCCTTCTCGGTGCTGACCGGATTCCCGGTGTCCTTTGCCGCCGGTCGCAAGCCCAACGAGCTCCTCAAGAGCGGTGCGCACGACGGCGCGTTCTACAAGCAGATGTGGGACACCATCCTGGCCGGTGATATCTGGCGCGGCGAGGTCGTCAACAAACGGCGCGATGGTAGCCGGTACGTCGAAGACATGACCATCACGCCCGTTCGTGGCTCCGCAGGGGCGATCACCCACTTCATCGCCGTCAAGCAGGACGTCACGCAGCGCAAGCAGCTCGAAGAGCAATACCGCCAGGCGCAGAAGATGGAGTCGATCGGGCGACTGGCCGGCGGTGTGGCGCACGACTTCAACAACCAGCTGAGCGTCATCCTCGGCCATGCCGACATCGCGCTCGATGCGCTCGATCCTGATCACCCCGTGCGCGAGGACCTCGAGGCCGTGCGGCAGGCAGCGCAACGCTCCGCCGATCTCACCCGACAGCTGCTCACGTTTGCCCGCAAAAAGGCGGTGATGCCGCGAGTGCTCGATCTCAACGCCCGCGTGACGTCCTCCCTCCGCATGCTGGAGCGCCTCATCGGGGAGAACGTGCAGCTTTCCTGGACGCCGGGCGACGACCTCTGGCCCGTGCGCGCCGACGCCACGCAGCTCGATCAGATCCTGACCAACCTGTGCGTCAACGCGCGCGACGCCATTGCCGACGTCGGCACGCTGCGGCTCACCACGGTGAACACCGTCGTCGGTGCCGCCGAGTGCGACGATGTGCCCGATGCCACACCCGGCGAGTATGTGCGCCTCGAGGTGAGCGACAGCGGCGCCGGCATCGCGCCCGAGATTCTGCCGAGCATCTTCGAGCCGTTCTTCACCACGAAGGAGATCGGCAAGGGCACCGGTTTGGGGCTGGCGAGCGTCTACGGGGCCGTGCGCCAGAACAACGGATTCATTCGCGTGCGCAGTGCGATGGGGCAGGGCACGACGTTCACGATCTATCTGCCCCGCCACACCGCGCCCGCCACCGACCCGCCGAGCTAGTAGCCCACCGCCATCCCGTCCTTGCGCGGATCGCTGCCGCCGACCCATCCGCGGGGGAGTCGCACGATCGCCTGGGCGCCGCCAAACTGCGTCTGGCGTTCGTCGGTGATCACGTGCCCCATCGCCCGCAGTGCGTTCCGTACGCCGTCGCTGATCGGAGTCTCGAGCGCAACGTTCATCCCGCTCAGATGGCGGAAACGGGCCGCGTCGATCGCCTGCTGCACATCCATGCCGAACACCAGCATGTTGAGCACGACCTGCACATGCCCTTGTGCTTGCATCGCACCGCCCATGACACCGAAGCTCATGTAGGGCTGGTCCTTGCCGTTCTCCGTCTTCGTGAGGAACGCCGGGATGAGCGTGTGAAACGGCCGTTTCCCCGGCGCCACCGTATTCGGCAGCCCGGGTTCGAGTGTGAAGCCCGCTCCGCGATCATGCAGCGCGAAGCCGGTGCCGGGAACGACGATCCCCGATCCGAATTCGTCGTACAGTGAATTGATGAAGCTCACCATGTTGCCCGCGCTGTCGGCCACGGTGAGATAGATCGTTTCACTCGAGGTGCGCAGCGGACCGGGATCGACCTGCGACATGGCTTTCGCGGGGTCCAGATGGCCCCGACGTTCGGCGATGAACGCGTCGCCCAGCATGCGGTCGGCCGGCATGTCGAGATGATCGGCATCGCCCACGAAGCGCGTGAGGTCGGCGTACGCGAGCTTCTTGGCCTCGATGAGGTGATGCAGGTACGGCGCCGAGTTGTGCCCCATGGCCTTGAGATCGTACGGCTCGAGAATGCGCAGCATCTCGAGCGCCGCCACGCCCTGATTGTTCGGTGGCAGCTCCCACAGGCGATAGCCCTTGAACGGCACCGACATCGGCGTCACCCACGTCGGTTGGTTCTTCTTCAGATCGTCGAGGGTGAGAAACCCACCGAGCTGACGGACGCGCGCCACGAGCTTCTGGCCGAGCGGCCCGCCGTAGAAGGTGCCGATGCCATCCCGTGCAATGGTGCGCAGCGTGCTCGCGTAGTCCGGGTTCTGGAACCACTCGCCGGCCTTCGGTGACCGTCCTCGCGGGAGGAACGTCGCCACGGCGCCGCTGTCACGCCGGAGAAACGCCTCCTGACCCACCCAATCTTCGGCGATCACCGGTGTGAGCGGGAAACCATCCTGCGCGTAGCGAATGGCCGGCTGCAGCGCCGCCGCCAGCGACTTGGTCCCGTACGTCGTGAGCAGCGTCTGCCATCCGGCCAGCGCACCGGGCACGGTGATCGTCTCCACGCCGCGCGGAATCGTGCGCGTGCGTCCACGCTTGAGGAGCTCCTCGCGCGTCATGAGCGCACCGGCGCGCCCACTGGCATTGAGCGCCACCAGCTTCTGTTCCTTCGCGATCCACACCAGCGCGAACAGATCGCCGCCGATCCCGGTCATCATCGGTTCGGTCACGCTGAGCACGGCCGCCGCCGTGACCGCGGCATCGATGGCGTTGCCGCCGTGCTGCAGCACCTCGAGCCCTGCGGCCGAGGCCAGCGGCTGGCTGGTGGCCACGATGCCGCGCGGCGCATACACCGGCGAACGACCCGCCATCGTGAGCGGACGTTGGGCCAACGCGCTCGAACCGGCGAGCGAAAGGCCGAGACTGATGAGCAGGAAGGAGCGCACGGCGGGCGGATTCGAGGAACAGATCGGAGAACGGGGCCGCGTGAAGCTGGACTGTCCCGGGCGTACATTCAAGGATGCCCGTGGTCTCCCTGCTGTTGGCGCTCGCCGCCGCGCCCGACTCGAGCGCATTCATTCGAGTCAATCAGGTCGGCTACCTCCCCGATGCACCCAAGGTGGCTGTGGTGTGCGCGTTGCGACCGGTCACGCTGTCACCGTTCACGGTGCGAACCGCTGCCGGGCGAATCGTGCTGCGTCGCACCGCCACGCGCGATGGAGCCTTTGGCCCGTGTGTGGAGACGTACCGTCTCGATTTCTCGGCCGTGAGGACCGGTGGCCGGTACTCGCTGCAGGCCTCACCCGCCGCCAACGTTGAGGTCCGCATTGGGCCGGACGTCTATCGCGGACTGGCCGACACGCTGCTCGGCTACATGCGGCAGCAACGCTCCGGCTACAATCCGTTCCTGCGCGACTCCGCGCATCGCTACGATGGCATCATCGTCGATCATCCAACGCGCACGGGCGAGCGTATCGACGTTAGAGGCGGCTGGGCCGATGCGGCCGACTATCTCCAGTATGTCGCGACGTCGGCCACAGCGACCTTTCACCTGTTGACGGCGTGGCGCGATCATCCGGCCGCCTTTGGCGATCAGCATGATGCGCGTGGACTCCCCGGGCGCAACGGTGTGCCCGATGTGCTCGACGAAGCGCGGCACGGGCTCGCATGGCTCGGCAGGATGTTCCCGGACGATCGCACGCTCTTCAACCAGTTGGGCGACGATCGCGATCACAGCTTCTTCGATCTCATCACCACCGACAGCTCCGACTACGGCTGGGGGAAGGGGCGCGAGCGGCCCGTCTACCCGTGCACCGGAAAGCCACAGGGGCTGTTCACCGCGAAGAATCGCGCCACCGGCTACGCGAGCACGGCCGGCAAGATGGCGGCGGCCTTCGCCCTGGGCGCACAGCTCTATCGCACGCGCGACCGGGCGTTCGCCGACACGCTCGCCAACAAGGCTCGCGCCGTCTACGCCCTGGGCATCGAGTACCCCGGCGTCTGTCAGACGGCGCCCGGACGATCCCCCTACTTCTACGAAGAAGACAACTGGGTGGACGACATGGAATTGGGTGCCACGCAGCTGTACGCGCTCACCGGCGAAGCGCGCTATCAGGGCGACGCGCTCAGGTTCGCGCGCGCTGAACCGGTGACGCCGTGGATGGGCGCCGACACGGCCAATCACTATCAGTGGTATCCGTGGCACAACGCCGGGCATCGGGAGGCGTTCACGCGGGCGCGCGCCGCTGAGCGCCGCGAACTGGCCGGCTTCTATCGCGACGGGCTCGCCCGCGTCGAGGCGCGCGCGCAGAACGGATTCCGCATGGGCATCCCGTTCATCTGGTGTTCGAATGATCTCACGGTCTCGGTGGCGACCCAGGCGACGTTCTATCGGCAGATGACGGGCGATCGACGCTTCGTCGCGCTCGAACAGGGCGCCCTCGACTGGTTGTTCGGTACGAACCCGTGGGGCACCAGCATGGCCATCGGCGTGCCGCGAGCCGGCGTCTGGCCCCGTGATCCACATACCGAGCTGCCCGACTCACTGCATCGCGGGCTTACCGGGGGGCTGATCGACGGACCGGTGTACCGGACGATCTACTCGAATCTCAAGGCCATCGCGCTGCTCCACCCCGACAAGTACGCGGCGTTCAACACGGGGCGTGTCGTCTATCACGACGATCTTGGTGACTATTCCACCAACGAGCACATCATGGACGGCACGGCGAGCCTCGCCTACCTGCTGTCCACGCGGGACGGGCGCCTTCGCTGACGTTCGCCCCCTGCCGCCGGCGAGTTCTGGTTATCTTAGTACTATGCCAGTGCTCGAACTTTCTGATGCCTCCTTCGACGTCGAGGTGCTCCGCGCCGCGGAGCCCGTTCTGATCGACGTCTGGGCCGAATGGTGCGCCCCCTGCAAGGCGCTCGAACCGGTCATGCAGCGCCTCGCCGAGCAGTTTGACGGCCAGGCGCGCATCGCCACGCTCGACGCCGACGCCAATCTCGAGACGGTGACGCGCTTCGGCGTGCGGGCCCTGCCAACGCTGCTGCTCTTCGATCGGGGCACACTGGTTGAGCGTTTCTCCGGCGCGCAGGCGCTCGGTACGCTCGCCTCGCGCCTCAACGCGCAGATCGCCCTCCGCGCCACCGGCGCACTGCCGACGGCCGCCCGCGCCGCCGTGAACCGGCCCGCGCCGAATGCCGCCATGTCCGAGGCGGAGAAGCTCGTGGGCGCCGCTCAGCCGATGGTCGTCTTCAAGCACAGTGCGACCTGTTCGATCTCGATCGATGTGAAGCGCCAGTATGACGCCTTCGTCGCGGCGAACCCCGATGTACCGACGCGCGTGGTGGTCGTCCAGACCGAGCGCCCGCTGTCGAATGCGCTCGAGCAGGTGACGCAGGTCCGCCACGAGTCGCCGCAGGCGCTGCTGGTACGAGACGGTCGCGTGCTCTGGCATGCCTCGCACCGCCGGATTACCGCCGCGTCGCTCGAGCAGGCGCTGCAGTCGGTCACGTAAGGACCCCGGCCATATCCGCGACGGCGTGGGGCTGCCGCCCGGCCGCTGCATTGCCGGAACACGCCGCGACCCCTACACTCTGCGGATGACCAGCGCCGTGGCACGTCCGCCTGTGATATCAACCGTGCTGGTCGTCGACGACAATGTCGACGCGGCAGATTCGCTCGCTCTGCTGCTGGAAAAGGTCGGCCTGCACGTGCTGGTGGCCTATGACGGTCGCAGCGCCCTCGACCGGTTCGGCGAGCAGCGTCCGGACGCCGTCGTGATGGATATCGGCCTCCCCATCATGGATGGCTATGAAACCGCCCGGCAGATGCGGGCGCAGCAGGGCGCCTCGCCGCTCCTGATCATCGCCTTGACCGGCTGGGGACACCCCGAGGACCGCAAGCGCTCCGAGGCGGCCGGCTTCGACCATCATCTGGTCAAGCCCGTGCTCCCCTCGGAGATCCACGGGCTCCTGTCCCAGTTCGCCTCCCGGGGCTGATCAGGCTAGCATCAAGGGTCGTTCATCCGACCCTTTCCTGATGCCGATGCTCCGCACCCTCCTTCGCAGCACCGCCGCGGCGACCCTCGTCGCCTGGGCGCTCCCGGCGCAAAGCGCCGCCCCAAGCGCCTCTCCAGGCGCCGCTCCGCCGCGCGCCGTCCGTCGCGACATCCCGCTCACCAACGCCATTCGCAAGGCCATGGCGGCGGGGACCCGTGACTCCACCGGTCGCCCGGGCAGCAAGTACTGGCAGCTGCGCACCGACTACAACATCGATGTGTCGCTCGATCCGGCCACGCAGAAACTGACCGGCAAGGCGCGCATCACGATCCGCAACGCCAGCCCCGATCCGCTGCGCGAAGTGGGACTTCGTCTCGACCCGAACATCTTCCTCGGCAACGCGCCGCATGCGGCCACGTGGTCCATCGCCGAGGTCACCGATGGGATGGTGATCTCGCGGATGGCGATCGACGGGCAGACCGTGAACATCGCGTCCAATGCCCCGGTCACCACCGCCGGACCGGACGGCGCCCGCGCCATCCAGACGGCCCAGCAGAATGCCGCGAATGCGGCCGGTGGCAACACGCTGCTGGCGGGTCGGTCCACGAATGCGCGCATTCGCCTCGCGACGCCGATTGCGGCCGGCGCCACCGCCAAGCTCGAGATCGACTGGTCGCACAAGCTCGCCGGTGGCCCGGGGCAGGGGCACCGCATGACGCAGCGCTGGGCCGACTCGCTCTTCCAGCCCACGCAGTGGTTCCCGCGCGTCGCCGTGTACGACGATCTGCGCGGGTGGGACAGCGAGCTGTACGTCGGACCGTCTGAGTTCTACAACAACTTCGGCACCTTCGATGTGAACATCGATGTGCCCGCCGGCTGGATCGTGAGCGGCACCGGCATTCTGCAGAACCCGCAGGAGGTGCTCACCGCCAAGGCCCGCGAGCAGCTCGCGAGGGTCACGCAGAGCGATGCGATCACCACGATCGTGGGGCCTGACGAAGTCGGCCCCGGTCAGGCCACCGCGACCAGCAGCACCGGCCGTCTCATCTGGCGCTTCCATGCCGACACGGTGAACGACTTCGCGTGGGCCACGGCAAAGAAGTACGTCTGGCAGGCCACGCGCGCCACGATCCCGGGCAAGGGCGTCGTGCCGATCAACATGCTCTTCCTGCCGGGCCGTGCGAACCTGTATGCGAAGGCCGGTGAGATCGCGCGTCACGCCCTCGAGTACTACTCGGGTCTCTGGTTCCCGTACCAGTTCCCGCAGCTCACGCTGCAGGACGGACCGAGCGCGGGCATGGAGTACCCGATGGTCATCAACTCCAATCAGGGCGCGGCCGACCACGAAACCGGCCATCAGTGGTGGCCCATGGTGGTCAGCAACAACGAAACGTGGTACGGCTGGATGGACGAGGGCTTCAATCAGTACATGAACATCCTCTCCGATGCCGACGCCGCGAAGAAGCCGGCCAGCTTCGATGGACTGGGGCAGAGCTACGGTCGCACGAGCGGCAACGAAGCCGAGCCGCCGATGATGTGGAACGCCAACTACGCGGGCCCCGGCTTCTATGGCTTCACCACCTACTCCAAGACGCCGCTCATGCTCAGCATGCTCGGCGGCATCGTGGGCGACAGCGCCGTACAGCGCGCGCACAAGGAGTGGGCCACGGCGTGGATGTTCAAGCATCCGTCGCCGTGGGACTACATGTTCTTCATGAACAAGGCGCTCGGCCGCGACCTCGGCTGGTTCTGGAACGCCTGGCTCTTCACCACTGGCAGCGTCGAGGGGCGCATCGCGAGCGTGAAGACGCAGGGCATGCTCACGAAGGTCACCGTCGCGCAGGACGGCGACATGCCGGCACCGATCGTGCTCGAGGTGAAGTTCGCCGAGAAGGGTCCGGCGATTCGCCCCATGAAGAACGCCGTGATGAAGGACGCCACCACGGCGCGTGTCACCATCCCGGTCGACGTCTGGTTCGACGGCCGCCGCCAGCACACCGTCGATCTCGTCTTCGGCGGCCGCGCAATCGAAAAGATCACGCTCGATCCCGATCGTCGGTTCCCGGACAAGAACGCGCAGGACAACAGCTGGTCCAAGTAACGCATCGCCGAAGAGTCCGTTAACTGCCGGTGCTCGCTGCGCTCGCGAGTGCACGGAGGAACGGAGCACACGGAGAACCGCGAAAAAAGAAAAGAATCGCTGTTTCTCCGTGCCCCCCGTTCACCCGTGTTCTCGCGAGCGAAGCGAGCACCAGCTGTTCAACAACCGTCCGAACGACCACTACTGTCCGAAACGCTACACCCCGGCCCACGACCACAGCTGCTCAAGCAAGCCGGCCGGCGGCAATGAATGCCCCCCCTCAAACTCCTCATAGCGCACCGTATACCCCGCCGCGCGTAGCGCCGGCACGATCTTGCGGCTGGCGCCATCGATCGGGAGCACGTCGTCCTGCCGGCCATGCGACACGAAGTACTGACTCGTCCCGGCGCGCGGGGAATCCGATGGCACGATGAACCCCGGTGAGCACGCCGCCACGCGCGGAATCCAGTCGCCGTTCGCCGCGCCAAGCCCCAGCGCGTACGAGGCGCCGTCGGAGAAGCCAAGGAGCAGGATGCGCGCCGGATCGATCGCCACGCGCGCGAAGCTCCACGCAAGCGCCCCGTCGATGAACGTCACGTCGTAGCTGTAGCGCGAGGACAGGGCATCCCAGGTGAGTCCGCGAGCGCCCGGCGCGAGCAGCACGAAGCGGCGGCTCTGGGCGATCGGCCCGAAGGCGCTGCGCGTCCAGTTTGCGCCTTGCCCGGCACCGTGGAGCGCGATCACCAGCGGTGCCGGACCCGCCGGAAGCCCATCGGGAATCAGCAGGACGCCGTCGTTCGGATTGGACGCCGTGAGCTGATGCGTGCCGGCGCCCAGCGGCTGGGTGGGCACGCCCGGCCGACTTGTCAGGCGCGCCGTGCCGCCCCCGGGTTGACCGAGGATCTGGCCGCTCCCGCCGCAGGCGGCAAGCAGCGCGCTGCCGGCCAGCAGGGATACGAAGTCGCGTCGGGACGTGACGAAGGAGGGTTCGGGCATACGTGTCGGGCGGCGAGGAAGAGGTGCGTACGCCTACGATCGCGTCATGAACGGGTTTCGTCGACGGCGGGTCCGAACGACACGCTAAAGTCCGATCCGGCCCACTCCGATAACAACTAGGAGTGCCGAGGCCGTGACGCCCACTGGGGATGTCCCGGGCGGCCCTGCGGCTGGCGACGATGCTGGCCAGCGAAATGCAGTTGCCTTGAATAGTCCCTGCCGTGTCCGTCTTCGCCGTAACCACCCTGCGCGCTCGTTTGCGTGCTGTCGCCATGGTTGGCGCAGCCGGTGTTCTCGCTGTCGCGATCGCCGGTCAGGCGGCGCTGCACCTGGCACGCGAATCGACCGCTGACCTCGCGGCGGTCAACGAGGCGCAGCGGTACCAGATGGAGAGCGGCATGATGCGCGACGCCATACGCGGTGACGTCATCGCCGCGCTCCTGGCGGCACAACGGCATGACTCGGCAGGGATCTCGTCGGCCAAGCTGTCGCTCGACGAGCACGCCGGGCGCTTGCTCGCCTCGCTCGAGACGGCCGAGACGTTGGTGACCAACCCGGCCACGAGGAACGACCTGGCGACGTTGCGCACGGAAGTCACGGCGTATGCGACCGCCGCCAAAGCCGTGCCGGAGACGGCATTGGCCAACGCAGTCGAGGCGCAGTCGCGCTACGGACGGTTCAGCGCGCAGTTCTCGGTGGTGAAAGATCGCATGGTGCGTATTGGCAGTCAGATCGAAGCCGAGGCGCGCGACGTGCAAGCGTCGACCAGCGCACAGTTCAGCCGGTCGACCAGCATCATCTGGGGATGTTTCGCGATCTTCTTCGCGACCGGGCTCGGCTTTGCCTGGGTCGTTGCGCAGTCGCTTGGAGAGCGTATGGCGGCCGTCGCGACGCAGCTCCAGGAGTTACAGCAGCACGGTGTGACACGCGTGAGCGAGGCGCTGGCCGCGCTGGCGCGCGGTGAAGCCGTGACGCTGGATCGGCGCGCCCTCGTGCGCTCCGACGCGTCCGCCCGCGATGAACTCGGGGCGGTGTGCGTCGCCGTGAACGCCATGGCGGACCAGTGCGAGGCGTCGATCGACGCCTGTCTCCGGGCGCAGGCGGCCGTGGGACACACGGTCCAGGAGATCGATCGCCTCGCCAGTCAGGTGCGGAACGGAGTGCTCGACGGTCACGCCGATACGGCGCCGGTCCACGGTCGCTATGCGGACGTCCTTCACGGCGTGGAGGGGGTGCTCACGGCGGTCAACGCGCCGTTGCGCGAGGCGCGCCGCGTGCTGGAGCGGGTCGCCGTTCGCGATCTGGAAGTCAAGATGGATGGCGAGTTCAGCGGCGAGTTCGCTCGCATGCAGGTGGCGCTCAACACGGCCGTGAATCAGATCCGCGTCGCCGTCGGCCAGGCGCGACAGGCCGCGTTCAAGGTCGACGATGCCGCGGTTCAGTTTTCGTCCGGCTCGCAGCAGCTCGCCCACGGGGCTTCGGAGCAGGCCTCCAGCGCCGAGGAAATCAGCGCCTCGCTCACGGAGCTCTCGCGTGTGGCGGTGCGGTCGGTGGCGCAGGCCAATGACGTGAAGAACGCTGCCGAACTGGCCAATGCCAGCGTGCAGAAGGGGAGCGACGCCATGCTCACGCTCAACGCGGATATGCAGAAGATCAAGCAGTCCGCCGACGCGACGCAGCGCATCGTGAAGACGATCGACGAAATTGCGTTTCAGACCAACCTGCTCGCGCTCAACGCGGCCGTCGAGGCGGCGCGAGCCGGTGACGCGGGCCGTGGCTTTGCGGTCGTCGCCGAGGAGGTGCGTGCGCTGGCGATTCGTTCCGCCGAGGCGGCCAAGCAGACCGCGGCGCTCATCGACGAGGAGATTCAGAACGTGGACGGCGGCGTGAAGCGCGAAGAACTCGTGCGTGAGCAGCTGCAGGCGGCGCGGCAGTACGTCGAGCGGATGGCGGTGACGATCGAAGACATCGTGACGGCGGCCAACCAGCAGGCCAACGGCATGCAGGCGATCGGCAACGGCGTTTCGCTCATGAGCGCGATCACGCAGCAGGTCGCCGCCAACGCCGAGGAGGCTGCGGCGGCGTCGGAAGAGCTCACCGCCCAGGCCGCGCAGCTGATCGAGGCGATGAAGGGGTTCAAGACGCGCGACTGGGAGAGCCGCCCCGCTGATCGCCTGTCACTCAACGCCCGGCGGCGCCAGGTGGCGTAGCGCGTACGCCGGCCGGCGGCTACTTCCAGCTGTAGGTGGTGACGCTCGTCGAGCCCGACAGCATCGACATCATGCTGCTGCTGCCACCACCCACGACCCTCTTCTCCACTTGGACGGGCTGCAGCGTCGCTGCCTTGAACACGGCGACCGTCGTGGTGGTCGATTCCGGAATGGGAATCATGTCCACCATACCGGCGTCGATGCCCATCTGCTTGGCCATCTCCACGAACCCGGCACGCATCGCCTCACGCGTCATCGTCGTGCGCATCGTGAACTGCCAGCACGGGCCGGTCGCCGGAGCCGGGCAAGGAAGCGCCTGATCGAAGCGGACGACCTTCGGCAGGGCCATCATGGTGCCCGGCGCCAGCGGCGATGGCACGGCGGCTGTCGTCGAGACGGAATCGCCCGGCGACCAGGAGCGCCCGAGCATGCCCGTGAACTCGTTCCGCCACGCCTGCTCAGCGCCCTGGGTCAGGTTCTCTTCCGACGTGGACCGCTGCAGCATCGTGATCGCGGCCGGCGCCATCTGACGGGCGCGTTCCAGCGAGGGGGCGAGCATCGAGTCGGCCAGCCGCTTGATCTCGACCACATTGCTGAGGCGCCGAAACCGGCCGTCGCGGGTCACGATGATCCGCTGCTCCGCCGCCTCGAGCCGGGTCGGGTCGACCGTGGTTTCGAGAGTGCTCTTCGCCACCCGGTCTACCGTTCCGGCCGAGGTGATGATCTCCAGCCCCTCCGCATGCGCACGGACCTCAAGGGTTGCGCTTCGGCGCGTCACCGAGGAATCACTCAGCAGCACGTCGCCGGGCGCCGAGCCGCCGCTCACGTTCGTGCGAACTTCGGTCACCACCCGGGCACTGGACCCCGCCGGCCACGCAAAGGTGGGGGTGATGGATTGAGCGTGCGCGCGCGAGGTCGACGCCATGCCGATCAAGGATACCAACACTGCACGGAATCGTCGCATCGTCACTCTCCAGCAAGGTTGAATGGTGCGGCAGCCATTGGGCCGGCACCATATTCTACCGCATGCGCCGACTCCTTGCCTTCGCCCTCATCGCGCCGGTGGCCTTCGCCGCGCGCCTCGATGCCCAGCGTGCCGCCCGTCCAACACGCCGCTTCCCCATCGACACCGCCTCCATCGCCACGATTCACGCGGCGTTCAAGGCGCATACGCTGACCTGCCGCCAGCTCGTGGACGCGTACCTCGCGCGAATCGACTCGCTCGACAAGCAGGGGCCGGCGATCAACGCCATCATCGTCACCAACCCGGCGGCCCGCGCGGTCGCCGATTCCCTCGATGCGCGGTATGCCACGGGCGGCCCGGTCGGGGCGCTCCACTGTGTGCCGATGATCGTCAAGGACAATTTCGAAACGGTCGGGCTGCAGACCACCGCCGGCTCGCTCGCGCTCGAAGGCTGGCTCCCCCGGCAGGATGCGACCATGGTGCGGCTGGTGAAGCAGGCTGGCGCCATCGTCCTCGCCAAGAGCAACCTCGCCGAGTGGGCGTTCACGCCCTACGAGACCGTGAGCTCGATTCTCCCGGGCTACACGCGAAATCCCTACGCCCTCGACCGGGTCACCGCCGGTTCGAGCGGGGGCACCGCGGCCGCCGTGGCCGCCGGCTTCGGCGCCGTCGGCCTTGGCAGCGACACCGGCAATTCCATTCGCGGCCCGTCCGCCCATCAACTGCTGGTGGGGATCCGGTCCACCATGGGGCTCACCTCGCGCGCCGGCGTCGTGCCGCTCAATGCCGTCGCCGACATCGCCGGTCCGATGGCCCGCAGTGTGGCCGACGCCGTCGCGGTCTTCGATGTGATTGCCCACAGCGATCCCGAAGACACCGTGACCGCGCCGGCCGACGCCAGGCGCGCCCCGCGTTACGCTGACGCCCTGGCGCGCGGCGGCCTCAAGGGCGCGCGCGTCGGCGTGCTGCATCAGGCGTACGATCGCCCCACGCTCGATCCCGAAGTCAAAGCCGTCTTCGAGAAGGCCGTGGCCGAGCTGCGCCGCGCGGGCGCCGTCATCGTGGATCCGGCGAACGTCGATTCGCTCGACGCCATTCAGCGCCGCCAGCAGGGCGGCTGCAATCGCTTCAAGGCTGACCTGGAACGCTACCTCGCGGCCCGCGCGCCCAACGCGCCGGTGCACACCATCGACGAGGTGCTGCGGAGCCGCAAGTATCACCCCACCGTTGAACAGCGTCTGCGCGACGCCGCCGCGGCAACCGAGCCGCCCGAAACCGCACCCGGCTGCCAAAGTCGCGAGCGCGTGCGGGCCGCCCTCCGCGTGGCCGTCAACCAGATGATGGACTCGCTCCACCTCGACGCGCTCGTCTACCCCACGTGGAGCAATCCGCCGCGGCTCATCGGCGATCTCAACACCCCCCACGGTGACAATAGCCAGCTCTTCTCCCCGTCGACCGGCTTCCCGGCCATCACGGTGCCGATGGGGTTCACGCGTGAGGGTCGGCTCCCGGCGGGGATGACCTTCTTCGGGCGGGCCTACGACGAACTCCGGCTGCTCCGACTGGCGTACGACTACGAGCAGCTCGAACACCTCTGGCGGGCGCCCGTACTCCGGTAGCGCTCGAGGACGTGCGTCCGTCCGGTTCGTCCCCCATAATGAAGGCATGACCGTTTCGGATACAATGCAGGATAAGGCGCCGGGCACCGACGAGCCGCTGCTGCTCGGCATCTGTGCCATCGGCGCGAGCGCCGGTGGCCTCGAGGCGCTGCAGCTCTTCTTCGACAACACCGATGCCATGACCGGCATCGCCTATGTCGTCGTGCAGCACCTCTCGCCCGACCACAAGTCGCTCATGGTCGAGCTATTGCGGCGACACACCCCGCTCCGGGTGGTGCGCGCGGAAGAGGGCATGCGCATCATGCCCAACACGGTCTACCTCAATCCGCCCAAGACCAACCTCACGATCGAAGACGGCGTCCTGCATCTCGTCGAGCCGCCGAGCGGTTCCGGACTGCATCTGCCGATCGACAGCTTCTTCGCGTCGCTGGCCGCGGCGCAGGGCGAGTTCGCCGTGGGCGTGGTGCTGTCGGGCACCGGCAGCGACGGCACGCGCGGGGCACGTGAGCTCAAGGCGGAGGGCGGTCTCGTCCTGGTGCAGGAGCCGACCGAGGCGCAGTTCGACGGGATGCCGCGCAGCGTCGTGGCGACGGGGCTCGCCGATCAGGTGCTCCCCGTGGCCGACATGCCGGCCACGATCCTGCAGTTCTTCCAGCGCCGCGGCGGTGCGCAGGCCATCGCCGCGCCGGAGCAGGCGGCCGGCACCGCCCAGCAGGTCACGCGCGTGTTGGGGCTGCTCCGCGATCGCCTCGGCACCGACTTCGCCGGCTACAAGCCCAACACGATCATTCGTCGCATTGAACGGCGCGTGCTCATGCATCCCGGCCTCGGCTGGGATGACTATGTGCGGCTGCTCGAGGACTCGCGCTCCGAGCTCGTGGCGCTGCACCGCGACCTGCTCATCAACGTCACCCGCTTCTTCCGCGACGAGGAGGCGTTCCGGCTGCTGCAGCAGCGCGTGCTCCCGCAGCTCGTGCAGGACGCGCCGTCCGACGGTGAACTGCGCGTGTGGGTGCCCGCCTGCTCCACGGGCGAGGAAGCGTATTCGATCGTGATCCTGATGCTCGAGACGCTCGAATCGCTCAAGCTCTCGCGCAACGTGCGCGTGTTCGCCACTGACGTGGACCAGGACGCGGTGGAGTTTGCGGCCGCCGGCCGGTATGGCGACTCGATCGCCGCCGACATCTCGCCCGATCGGCTCGCCCGCTGGTTCGTGGCCGATGGCGATGGCTATCGCGTGAGCCGTGCGCTGCGCGATCGCGTCATCTTCGCGCGCCACAACCTGCTCAAGGATCCGCCGTTGACGCGCATGGACATGGTGTCCTGCCGCAACATGCTGATCTACCTCGGGGCCGATCTGCAGCGCCGCGTCATCGCGTTGCTCGCCTACGCCCTTCGCGCGCGAGGTTACCTGCTGCTGGGATCCAGCGAGACGGTAGGGGCGCTCTCCACCCTCTTCGATGTGGTGGACGCCAAGTGGAAGCTGTATCAGGCGCTGCAGCCGGGGCGGCACACGCTCGCCGAGGCGCTGCCGTCGCGCCCGCGCCGCTCGCTCATGCAGACGTACGGCGTGCCGACGCCCGCCGAGCAGGCGGTGCTCGCCACCCGCGGACACCCATCGCGCAGTGCGGCGGAAGATGGACTGCTGGAACACGTGTTCCAGGAGCTCACCGATCTGCTCAAGCTTCGCTGCGTGGTGCTCGATTCCGAGTTCCAGCTCCTCCACACCTTCGGCGACGTCTCCACGTTGCTCAAGGTGCCCCCCGGTCGCTCCACCCTCGAGATCTTCAAGCTGCTCCCGCGACCGCTCAGCGCCGCGCTGCGCGCCGCCCTCGGTCGCATCGCCAAGGAGCACCGCGAGATCATCTACGAAGGGATCGAACTGCAGTCGAACGAGCCCACGGTCACGCTGCATGTGCGCCCGCTCGACGTGGGGCCCGAGCGCACGCGCGCCTACGTGATCTTCTTCCAGAGCGGCCCGGTGCCCCTCACCGGGAAGACCGCCGATACGCTCGCGGCCGACGAAAGCACGGCCTTGCGCCTCACGCAGCTCGAGCACGAGCTGCAGTACACGAAGGAAAACCTGCAGGCCACCATCGAGGAGCTCGAGACCTCGAACGAGGAGCTGCAGGCCACCAATGAAGAACTGCTGGCGTCGAACGAAGAGCTTCAGAGCACCAACGAAGAGCTCCAGTCGGTCAACGAAGAGTTGCAGACGGTCAACGCCGAGTATCAGGAGAAGATCGCCGAGCTCATTTCGCTCAACAACGACATCGAGAACCTGCTGCGCACGACCGGCGTCGGGACGCTCTTCGTGGATGAGGGGCTGCGCATTCGCAAGTTCACCGATGCCGCGCTGCGCCTGCTGAATGTCATGCCGCAGGACATCGGCCGTCCGCTCGAGCACATTGCGGCCAAGGTGCCGGGCGTGGACCTCGTCGGCATGTGCCGCCGCGTCATGGCGGGACAGAGTGCCGAATCGCACGACCTCGTGGCGATGGATGGATCGCATCTCCACGTGAAGGTGCTGCCGTATCTCACCGGCGACGAGGGCGTGCACGGCGTCATCGTGAGCGTGATCGATGTGACCGAGGTCAAGCAGGGTGAGGAGCGCCTCCAGAACATTCTCGATTCCATCCCCTCGTCGCTCGCGGTGCTGGGGCCCGACGGCACGATCCTGCAGACCAACGCCGAGTGGGGGCGGTTCGCCTCTGCCAACGATGCGCCGCCACCCCTCGTGTCCGGCGTGGGGCTCAACTACGTCGCCACCTGCATGGCCGCGCCGCACGATGCCATGGCCCAGACCGTCGGCCGCGGGCTCCGCGAACTGCTGGCGGGCAAGCGCGAGCGCTTCGAGGTCGAGTATCCGTGTCACTCGCCCACGCAGAAACGCTACTTCCGTCTGTCGGCCACGCCACTCTCGCAGAACGGACCGCGCGGCGCGCTCGTCCAGCACTTCGACATCACCGGCACCGTGCTCCGACTCGAACGGCTCTCCCAGTGGGCGGAACAGGTCCACGCCTTGGGGTTGCCGGGGCTGCCGGAAGTCCCGGGAGAGTAACGAACCCGAAAACCCCAAACCCAAAAACTCCACACCCCAAACTGATCAGTTCGGAGTGTGGAGTTTTGGGTCTGGAGTTGCCGGGTTCCGCGGTGGGTTACGAGCTGTAGTACGCTGCGTTCTCGTCCACGTACCCTTTCGTGAGATCGCAGCCGTACGCCGTCGCCGATCCGTCGCCGACGCCGAGGTTCACCTCGAGGTCCACCACCTCTCGTGACAACGTCTCGCGCACGACGGCATCATCGAAGGTGAGACGCTCGCCGCGGCCGACCACCTGGAACCCGTTGATCCAGGCGTCGGTGGTGGCGGGCGTGATGGTGCACGTGAAACACTTGCCGATCGCCATCAGGAGCCGGCCCACGTTGGGGTCCGCGCCGTGGACCATCGTCTTCACGAGCGGCGAGTTCACGATGCTCTTGGCCACGATGTGCGCCTCGGTGGCCGTGAGCGCCCCGCGCACCGTGACTCGCACCAGATGCTCGGCGCCTTCGCCATCGCGGGCGAGAATCTCGGTCATCCGCGTACAGCCGGCTCGGAGAACGCGCAGGAACTCCGCTTCATCGACCGAGCCCGCCAGGCCGTTCGCGAGAATGGCGCACGTGTCCGACGTGCTCGTGTCGGTGTCCACGCTCAGCATGTTGAACGTGGGCGCCACGGCCGCGCGCAGCAGGCGGTCGAGCGTGGGCGCGTCGAAGGCGGCGTCGGTGAAGATGTAGCTGAGCATGGTGGCCATGTTCGGCTCGATCATCCCCGACCCCTTGGCCACCCAGGTAATCGTGGCCGGTCCCACGCTGGCCGACAACGCCTTGGGGTGCGTATCGGTGGTCATGATCCCCTCGGCCCCGACCATCGGATCGCCTTGCAGGTCGGCGGCCATGCCCACCACGCCCCGCTCGATCTTCTCGATCGGCAGCTGAACGCCGATCACGCCGGTGGAGCTCACCAGCACCCGAGCCGGGTCCGTTCCCAGCTCCGTGGCCGCGGCGCGTGCCATCCGGCGTGCGTTCTCCACGCCCGTGGCACCGGTCGCCACATTGCTCACCTTGCTGTTCGCAATGATGGCCCGCAACGCGCCGTTCTTGATCGTCTCGCGACCGAGGATGATGGGCGCGCCGGGAAAGTGATTGCGTGTGAACACGGCCGCGGCTGTCGCGTCGACATCGCTCGCAAACAGCGTCAGGTCGCGTGCCGTGGGCTTGAGGCCCACGTTGCGGCTCGCGCAGCGAAAGCCGCGCGGAAAGACGGGCGTCGCATGAAAGAGGGAGGGCTCGGACATTCATCAAAGCTCGCCGCGCCCGCCCCGGCTCACAAGGCAGTGCTCCAGTGTCGCTCCATGGGCAGGCGGACTTCGAACGTGGCGCCCGCTGCACCGTCGGCGCTACCGTCGGGGACCGTGTCGAGCAGGCGCACGCTGCCGCCCATCGCCCCGAGCGACTGGCGTACCGCCGCGAGTCCGAGCCCCATCGGGCCGGTGCGCAGCGACACGGTACGCTGCCCCGAAAGCGGTTCGAAGATGCGATCCCGCAACGCGGCGGGGATGGCCGGCCCGCCGTCGGAAACCGTGATGCAGCAATTCCCGCCCTCGCGCCACGCGCGCACGTGCACCACTCCGCCCGTCGGCGAGGCCTCGACAGCGTTCTGCACGAGGTTGTACAGCGTCTGACGCAGGAGCGCGTCCGGCACCGGCACGAGCGTCGGCGCGTCGCGCAGGTCAGTCACGATGCGCACCCCTTTGCTGCGATTCACCTGCTCGAGGAAGCTCACGGCGTCGGATACGGCGAGCGTGAGCGAGCTCTCGAGTGTCCGCTCCCCGTCATCACGATACGTCTCGTAGAGCGACCGTGTCACCATCGCAATGCGATCGATCTCGCGCTCGATGGAATGCAGGAACCGGCGATGCGGATGCGTCTCGGGCACGGCATCAGCGAGCAGGGTGAACGCATTGCGAATGCCGGCCAGCGGATTGTTGATCTCATGCGCGACACGCGCGGCCAGTCGGCCGAGCGTCGTCAGCGTCCCGATTTCCCGCAACGCCTCCTCGGACCGCCGTCGGGCGGTGACATCGCGGAGTTCACACAGCACTTCGCGCGATCCATCGGCCGCTTCGAGCGGCGTGAGGCTGCATTCGACCAGGCCCAATCCGCCATCGAGGCGGTGCGTCTCCACCTCGCAGCTCGCCGTCTCGCCCCGCAGCGCCAGTGTGAGGCGATCGGACAGCGTGGTCTGCGCACCACGCAGACCCGTGAACCACCCGGTGTCCGTGAGGGGCACGCCAATCACGTCCTGACGGTCGATCCCGAGGACGTCGAGCGCCGTGGTGTTCACATCGAGGCACCGTCCCTGCGCGTCGAGCAGGACCTGTCCCTGCAGGGCCGATTCGAATACGCCCCGGTATCGCCGTTCACTCGCCAGCCGTGCGGCATCGGCACGGACGCGCTCGGTCACATCGGCGGAGATGCCCAGCATCAGGCGCGGTCGCCCGTCCGGATGGCGCTCCACCACGCGGCCGCGATCGACGATGGTGTGGTAGCTGCGGTCGGCCGCGCGCACCCGATAGGTAATCTCTTCCGAATCGTCGGCGGTTCGAGCCCACCGAGCAAAGGCCGCGGTTGTCAGCTCGAGGTCATCGGGATGTACGAGACCGACCCACCCCAGCCGGGCCGCCTCGAGCGGCGCGGCCTCGTAACCCAGATGCCGGAGCTGCGCGGCGCTCCGTTGCGCCCGCTGCGTATCGAAGTCGTATTCCCACACGCCGTCGGTGGCACTGTCGAGCGCCGCCGACAGCCGATCACGCTCGAGCCGGCGCGCCTGGAGCCAGTTGTGGCGCAACAGGCGCAGCACGAGGGTGAGCAGCGTCGCGACGCAAAGCCCCAGAATCATCGCCAGATGCGGCAGCTCCTCGAGCAGCGGCAGCGCCGTCGAGCCCCCATCGGCGGTCGCCGCCGCGACCCGCAGTTCCAGCACGCGCGCAAACACGATCGTGACGAGCGCGGCAACGCCGCCGGCTACTTCCGGTGACCACCGGGGCGGCACACTGGGGACGTGCTGACGATCGGCAACCAGCATGAAAAGAACCACGCATCCGAGAAAGGTGCCCGCCAGGCCGATGATCGAGAGCTGCCCCAGCGGAGGCGCACCCGCCACCACCCGCGTGCCCACCAGCAAGACCCGGAGCACGAGGAGTCCGACGAGCACGATACCAAGGGTGGTAGAGGCAAGGCGCGTGCAATCGCTCAGCGTGCGTCGGGTCAACAACAGCACCGCGGCCGCCAGGAGCATGAGGCTGCCGAACTGGCCGACGACCAGCATTCGCATGGTGGCCGGCAATGCGTCGGGCGAGATGCCGAGCCACCAGGCGTCGCCGAGGTAGGCGTGGCCGCGCCACGCCAGCAGGATATGTCCGGCGCTGAGGACGATACTGGTCCACCCCGTCACCCGCGCCGCGCCTGCGCGCCCGCCCACGAGGGCGAAGAGCGCGCACGCGACGAGCGTCCCGGTCAACGCGAGCGAGGGCAGGGGGGCGGTGGTCGGATGCGCCATCAGCCAGCGGGCGCTGGGCGCGAAGGCCCAGGCCAGCAGGCTGGCGCCTCCAAGCAGCACGATCGTCCACGCCAATCGGTGGGCGGTTGAATCGATCGCAAGCGTTTGTTTGGGGAGGCCAGACATGGTGACGTATCGCACCGGCATGAGGCGTGCCGTCCCTTGAGTCCGTTTGCGGGGTATCTTGCGACAGGTCCCGCTTTCTCCTGCGTACCGGACTCTGCTCTCATGATGAGAATGCCTGCGTTCACCCGTCCTCTGCCGCGCACCCGCGTCACCTGCCGCCACGCGGCGGCACTGCTCGTCGCCACCGTCGCCTCCGTGGCGATCACGCACCCGGCGCAGGCACAGACCGCGCGCCCTGAACGTCCGGCGCCGCGCCCCGTCGCCGACACCTCCATCTTCGCCCCGCTCGCGCTGCCCACGGCCAACGAAATGCGGTCCGGCAGCGGCGCGCCCGGCGCGCGCTATTGGCAGAACCGCGCCGATTACACGCTCAAAGCCACGCTCGATACGGCCGCCAGGAAGGTCAGCGGGTCGATGACGCTGCGGTATACCAATCGTTCCCCCGATACCTTGCGCTTCCTCTGGATGCAGACGGAGCAGAACGCCTTCCGCGAGAAGTCGCTCAACTCCTACATCTTCGAAGAAGACGGTCGCTTTGGCTCTCGCGGCTTCAACGGGGGATACACCTTCACCCAGCTGGCGCAGGCGCTCACGACGGCGGGCGGTGCGCCGAAGAAGGTGGAGCTCACGCGGCGTGTCGAAGAGACTGTGATGAAGGTCGATCTCGCCGAGCCGCTCGCGCCCGGCAAGACCGCCACGATCGACATGGCGTGGTCATTCCCGGTCCCCGAGCACGGCGCCGATCGCATGGGGCGCGATGGCGCACTCTACGAGATCGCCCAGTGGTATCCGCGCGTGGCGGTGTACGATGACGTGCGCGGCTGGAACATCGAGCCGTATCTCGGGCAGGGCGAGTTCTATCTCGAGTATGGCGACTACGACCTGAGCATCACCGTGCCCGCCGGCTACATCGTCGCCGCCACCGGCGCGCTGCAGAATGCGGCGCAGGTGCTCACGCCCACGACGCTCGCCCGTCACGCCATCGCCGCGAAGAGTGACACCGTGGTGCGGCTCATCACCGCCGAAGAGCTGCAGAACGGCAAGGCGCGCCCGCGGACCACCGGGACCATGACGTGGCGCTTTGTCGCCAAAAACGTGCGTGATGCCGTGTGGGCCGCGTCGCCCGATTTCCAGTGGGACGCGTCGAGCTGGAAGGGGATCATGGCCTACGCCTACTATCGTCCGAGTGCTGCTGTGAACTGGCATGACGCGGCCGACCAGTCGCGCATGTCCATCATGGAGTACTCGGAGCGCTGGTTCATGTATCCGTGGCCGCAGATCTCGGCCATCGAAGGGCCCATCAGCGGCATGGAATACCCCATGATCGCGATGGAGAACAAGAGCGCCGACGTGTACGACCTCTACAACGTCGTCACGCACGAGATCGGGCACATGTGGTTCCCGATGATCGTCGGCAGCAACGAGCGCGTGTACATGTGGCAGGACGAAGGCTTCAATACGTTCATCAACACCTTCTCCGAAGGGCGTCGCTACCCCGAGAAGGGCGATCAGATGGCGCGCGCAGCCGAGGAGCGGCGTCTGGTGGAGCAGGTGATGACGGCTGGCGTGGATCGACCCGTCGACATCAATCCGGACCGCATTGCTCCCGACATGCTCGGCGTCTCGGCCTATGTGAAGCCCAGCGTCGGTCTCCAACTGCTCCGGCAGGAGATACTTGGTCCGCAGGCGTTCGATGAGGCGTTCAAGACGTACACGGCGCGGTGGGCCTTCAAGCACCCCACCCCCGCCGACTTCTTCCGGACCATGGAGAACGTCTCGGGACGTCGGCTCGACTGGTTCTGGCGCCAGTGGTTCGTGGAGAACGCACGGTTCGACCAGGCGGTCGACACGGTGGTGACCCGTCAGCGTGGCGATACGAACATGGTGGCCGTGGTGTTCGGCAATCGTGAACGCGGGGTCCTCCCGATTCGCGCCCGTTTCTCGTTCAGCGACGGCAGCACCATGGAGGTGCACTATCCGGCCGAGGTGTGGAGCACCAACACGCGCCGGTATGTGCGGGAGTTCCGGTTCGTCGGCAAGCAGCTGGTCGGGGTGGAGCTCGATCCGGAGCAGCGGCTGCTCGATATCGATCGCCGCAATAACCGATGGGGGACGCCGGCGCGACAGCCGTAGAGTCGACGGGGAGGGACGAGCCGTACATTAAGAAGGCTTTAATGTAATTGGCTCAGGTCGTGAAATAATGACGTCGGTCCACGTTTTACGTGCTGAGCGGTTATTATTTCGGGACGATATAGTCGCGAACCGATATGTCGGTTTACGGAATATTCCGCTACACTGCCGCGTCCGGTCCCTCCCGTCCACACTCTGCCATTCTGCTCCGGTGCCCTCTCAGCCTTCGCTTCGCCCCTTCGACATCGCCGTCGCGCTTCGGCTCGTGTTGGTGCCCGAAGACCGATACGAGCCGCTCGCCGGTGCCCTCGCCACGAGCACCAGTGCGGTGCACCGCTCGGTGGCGCGACTGCAGCACGCGGGGATCTGCGGTCCCGGCTCGCGCACCGTGCGGGAAGAGGCGCTGCACGAGTTCCTGGTGCATGGCGTGCGGTACGCGTTCCCACCCGTGCACGGTCCGGAACGCCTCGGCCTTCCCACCGCGGGGGCGCACCCCGAGGTCGCCGCCGCGATCGGCGACGGCGAGGCGCTGCGGCCAATGATCTGGCCCTCCGACGCGGGCACGGTGCGCGGCGAAACGCTGGTGCCACTCTTCAACGGGCTCACGAAGGTGGCGTCAAAGGACGCGCGACTGCACGCGATGCTCGCCTGTGTGGACGCGTTGCGCGTGGGAACGCCAGCGCAGCGCACGGCGGCGGCGCAACTGCTGCAGCGGCAGTTGGCGAACGCGCGGAACTGAGCACGACGGCGGCGGGGAAACAGGAAGCGGGACCGGAGCACCGGTCCCGCTCGTTGCATCATCCCGTCGTCACGGTCGTCCGGTGTGCCCCTCGTGCATCGTGCCAGGGGCGCCACTCGTCACCGGCAATCCCGCGGCTCGCCACGCGAGATACCCGCCGGCGAGATTGCGCACCGTGGGCGGGTGTCCGGCAAAGTAGGCAGCGCGCGCCAGGAAGCTGGCGGCGATCGACGAGCGCCCTCCGGACTGACACTGCACCACCACCGGTGACGCCGCGAGCGTCGCGGCGGACTCCGGCA